>JAHECP010000080.1 GCA_024641665.1 Acidobacteriota bacterium | reverse complement strand
CTAGTGTAGTGAGTCACAAATACGTGGAACAATTCGCGGTCTCGAATCGTCCGTGGTGTACAAGAAGGAGGACACCACATGCGACGAGGCCGGCCAGTTACCCGCATCGTGTTGAGCCCGAGCGAACGGGAGACCTTGGAGCGCTACACGCGGCGGGCGACGACGGCCCAGGCGCTGGCGCTCCGCGCGCGGATTGTTCTGCGCTGTGCGGCTGGGGAGACACACACGGCTACCGCGGCCGCGTTGCACGTCAGCCAGCCGACCGTGGGGAAATGGCGGCGTCGCTTCGTCGAGACGCGCCTGGCGGGGTTGCTCGACGAGCCGCGCCCTGGCGCCCCGCGCCGCCTGAGCGATGCGGCGATTGAGCAGGTGATCGTGCAGACGCTCGAGTCGACGCCGCGCGACGCCACACACTGGAGTACGCGGTCCCTGGCGACGCACGTGGGTCTGAACCAGACGGCCGTGGCTCGCATCTGGAAGGCGTTTGCGCTGCAGCCGCACCGAACCGAGACGTTCAAGCTCTCCAAAGACCCGCTGTTCATCGAGAAGGTACGCGATATCGTCGGCCTCTACCTGCATCCGCCGGATCGTGCGCTGGTGCTGTGCGTCGATGAGAAGAGCCAGATCCAAGCCCTCGATCGGACCGCGCCGCTGTTGCCGATGCGCCCCGGTCAGCCCGAGCGCCGCACGCACGACTACGTTCGGCACGGGACCACGTCGCTGTTCGCCGCCCTCGATGTGCAGGCGGGCACCGTGATCGGGCACTGTCACGCGCGACACCGCGCGATCGAGTTCCGTAAATTCTTGGATCGCATCGACACGGCCGTGCCGCCTGACTTGGACGTCCATCTCATCCTCGACAACTACGCGACCCATAAGACGCCGCTGATCCGCCGCTGGTTTGCCCGGCACTCGCGCTACCACCTGCACTTCACCCCGACCAGTGCCTCGTGGCTGAACCTCGTCGAACGCTGGTTTGTCGAGATCACGCGCAAGCAGATTCGCCGCGGGACCCATCGGAGCACCCGGTCCTTGCGCGAGGCGATTCGCGAGTACATCGAACTGAGCAACACCACCCCGCGCCCGTTCGTCTGGACCAAGACGGCCGACGAGATCCTGGAAAGCGTCGCGCGATTTTGTAAACGAATCTCTGAATCACTACACTAGGGCCCGACCCCCATGGCGCGCATTCTCGTCGTCGAAGATGACCCGGACATCGCGGAGCTGGTCGCGCTCTACCTGCAGAAGGCGGGCCACGCGACCGAACGGGCCGCGTCCGGCTCGGACGGGCTGGCGCGCGTGCGGGCCGAGCCCCCGGACCTGGTGATCCTCGACCTGATGCTGCCGGGCCTGAGCGGCCTGGTCGTCTGCGAGGCCATGCGCGCCGACCCGGCCGTGGCGGCCATCCCGATCATCATGCTCACGGCGCGCGCGGAGGAGTCGGACAAGATCGCCGGACTCGAGCTGGGCGCCGACGACTACGTGACCAAGCCGTTCAGCCCGAAGGAGCTCGTCGCGCGCACCGCCGCCCTGCTGCGCCGCGTGGAGCGCGCGAAGACGCCGCCGCGGCAGCAGCGGTTCGGGCCGATCGAGATCGACGCCGATCGCCACCTGGTCACCGACGAGGGTCGCGAGGTGAAGCTGACCGCCAAGGAGTACCTGCTCCTCGAGTACCTCCTGCAGCACCAGGGGCGGGTCCTGTCGCGCGACCTGCTGCTGACCGACGTCTGGGGCTACCAGTACACCGGCGGCACGCGGACGGTGGACGTACACGTCAGCCGGCTGCGCGAGAAGATCCCGTGGCTGGCCGGCGCGCTGCAGACCGTCAAGCAGTTCGGCTACAAGCTGGTGGACGCCTGACGCCGGCGGACGCCGCCTTCACAGCCCGGGCCCGCACCATGAAGTTCCGAACCCAGATCTTCCTCGCGGCGTTCGTGACGACGGGGCTCACGGGACTCATAGCCACGCTGCTCCTCTCGTGGTCGCTGCGCGCGCAGATGATCGGGCGCATCGAGCGCGACCTGGAGGCCAAGACGCGCCTGGCGGCCGAGCTCATCTCGCGCCAGCCGCCCATGACCCAGCCGCAGCTCGACGACGAGGCCGACGCGCTCGGCGCGAAGATCGGGGCGCGGGTGACGCTGATCGCGCCCGACGGCCGGGTGCTCGGCGACTCGGCGGAGGACGGCCCGGCGCTCGCCGCCATGGAGAACCACGGCACGCGGCCCGAGGTGCTGGCGTCGAAGACGAGCGGCCTCGGCATGTCCCAGCGCTACAGCCACACGCTCGGCGTCGACCTGCTCTACATGGCCGCGCCGACCAGGAACTCGTCGGTCGCCACCGTGCGCCTGGCGCTGCCGCTGACCGACATCCAGCGCCAGCTCGGCGAGATCTGGCGCCTCTCGTTCATCGCGCTCGGCGCCGGGTTCGTGGTGGCGCTGGCGCTCGCGTGGGCGGCGTCCACGCTGCTCAGCCGGCGCGTCCGAGCCATCGCCACGGTCGCGAAGCGATACGCGTCGGGCGACGTCTCCAGCCCGTCGTACGACTACGGCGACGATGAGATCGGGACCGTGGCGCGGGTGCTGGACGACTCGGTCCAGGAGCTCGGCCGCCGGCTCGACGAGCTGTCGCGCGACCAGGCGCGCATGGCGGCCATCCTGAGCGGCATGATCGAGGGCGTGCTGGTCGTGAACGTGCAGGGCCGCGTGCAGCTCGCCAACGACGCCGTGCGGGCGATGCTGGCGCTGCAGGAGCCGCCCGAGAGCCGCCACTACGTCGAGTGCATCCGCCACCCCGACATCGCCGGCACCATCGGCCGGGTACTCGCGGGCGAGAAGGTCGAGGCGCTCGAGCTGACGCTCCGCCGTGACGCGGCGCGGACCTTCATCGCCCGGGTCGCGCCCGTCGAGGCGCCGGGCGGCCGCGGCGCCGTGCTCGTGCTGCACGACATCACCGACCTCCGGCGCGCGGACCAGATCCGCCGCGATTTCGTGGCCAACGTGTCGCACGAACTGCGCACGCCGCTCACGGCGATCCGCGGCTACGTCGAGGCCCTCACCGACTCGCCGCCCGACGACCCGCGGCGCTTCCTCGAGATCATCGCGCGACACACACATCGGATGGAACGGCTGGTGATGGACCTGCTGCGGCTCGCGCGGCTCGACGCCGGCCAGGAGGTGATCGAGAAGGTCGCCTGCTCGGTCGAGGCGGTCGTCGCCGGCGTGCGCACCGAGATCGAGCCGGCCAGCCAGGCGCGCGGCCAGACGATCCGCGTCACCGTGCCGCCGGACGCAGCCACGGTCTGGGCCGATCCGGTCAAGCTGCACGACGTGCTGCGCAACCTGCTCGAGAACGCCGTCAACTACGCGTCCGAGCACAGCGTGATCGACGTCGCGTCCCGCGCGGCCGACGGCGGCGTCGCGCTGACGGTGACCGATCGGGGCCCCGGCATCCCCGAGGGCGAGCTGCCGCGCATCTTCGAGCGCTTCTACCGCGTCGATCGCGCCCGTACCCGCGACCCCGGCGGCACGGGCCTGGGTCTCTCCATCGTCAAGCACCTGGTGGAGCTGCACGGCGGGCGGGTGACGGCCGCGAATCGTCCCGAGGGCGGCGCGGTGTTCACCGTTTGGCTGCCGAACTGAGACGGGTCCCACCACGAAGACTGTCACGCCGCCATCGTGTCCACGCACGGAAACCACGATGGCGCGATGCGAGGCGACCGGCCCGCCGAGCGCGGGGCGGCGTCGACGCGCGCGCGGGAGAGCACGCGACATGACGGCCCCCCCGCGTGTTCTCCCGCGTGCGCGCCGGAGCCGCCTGGTGGTCTAGCCGTCAGGCCCCCCGCGGCCAGACCGCGCCGGTCGCCATCATCACGAAGGGCACCAAGGGCGTCTTCGTGTTCCTTCGTGGTGAAACCGTGGGGTGCGATCGCAGCGGGACGGGAAATGCAGCGACGATATGCGCACGACTGAAGTCGTGCGCGACGGGAGCGTCGGGCGCGACGGGTGGACGAAGGCCTCAGTGCGCTTCGATCCAGCCGACCAGGTAGTAGGCGGCGGCGCCAATCACGGCCGACGCCGGGATGGTCAGAATCCAGGCCCAGACGATCTGCCCGGCCACGCCCCACCGGACCGCGGACACCCGGCGCGTGGCGCCCACGCCGACGATCGCACCGGTGATGGTGTGCGTGGTGCTGATACCGACGCCGAACGCCGTGGCGACGCCGATCGCAACGGCCGCGCCCGTCTCGGCGGCGAAGCCGCCCACCGGCTGCAGCTTGGTGATCCGCTGCCCCATCGTCTTGATGATGCGCCAGCCCCCGGACAGCGTGCCGAGACTGATGGCCGTGTAGGCGGCCAGCTCCACCCACCACGGGATGTAGAAGGTGGAGATGTAACCGCCGGTGAACAGCGCGCCGGCCACGATGCCCATCGTCTTCTGCGCGTCGTTGGCGCCGTGCATCAGGCTGAAGCTGGCGGCCGAGAGCAGCTGCAGGCGCCGAAACCACGCGTCCACCCGCGACGGCGTGGAGCGCCTGAACACCCACATGGTGGCCGTCGTCGTCAGCAGCCCGACGACCAGACCGATGATCGGCGCGACCACGATAAAGACGATCGTCTTGATCCAGCCGGACAGGATGACCGCGTCGAAGCCGGCCTTGGCGACGGCCGCGCCGGCGTAGCCGCCGAAGAGCGCGTGCGACGAGCTCGTGGGCAGGCCGTAGATCCACGTAATGAGGTCCCACGCGATCGCGCCGAGCAGCCCCGCGAAGATGACGCTGTAGGTGACGACGCTCAGGTCGATCATCCCCGACCCGACGGTCGTCGCCACGGCCGTGCCGAACCCGAACGCCGCCGCGAAGTTGAAGAACGCCGCCCAGATGACCGCCTTGCCCGGCGTCAGCACCCGCGTCGACACGACGGTGGCGATGGAATTGGCCGCGTCGTGGAAGCCGTTCAGGAAGTCGAAGACCAATCCGAGCAGGACGATAGCGACGAGGCCCGCAAGAGCAGCATCCATCACGCTATCCGTGCTTGACGACGACGCCCTCGAGCACGTTGGCCACGTCCTCGCAGCGGTCGGTCGCCTCCTCCAGGATGTCGAGAATCTCCTTCCACTTCATGATGACGATCGGGTCCTGCACGTCCTCGAAGAGCGTGCGGACGGCCTCCTGGTGGATCCGGTCGGCCTCGTTCTCGAGCCGGTTGATCTCCACCGCCGCCACGGCGACGCCGTCGCGCTTGTCGAGCGCGCGGACGCCGTGCACGATCTGATCGGCCGACTCGACGATCGTGCGAACCAGCTCGCGGGCGCGGGGCCGCACGTTCTGGATGCGGTAGAGGTTGATCATCGCCGCCGACGCATCGATGGCGTCCATGACGTCGTCGAGCGTCTTCGCCAGCTCGTAGATGTCCTCGCGGTCGAGCGGCGTGACGAACGTCCGATGCAGGCGCCGGATGATCTCGTGGGTCAGGAAGTCGCACTTGTGCTCGACCTCCTTGATCTCCTCCGCCTTGTCCCAGATCGGCCGCTCGGGCTCCATCATGGTCTGCAGCAGGCGCGCGCCCCTGCAGATCTCACTGGCCAGCGCCTCGAAATCGTCGTAGAAGCGCTCTTCCTTCGGTATGAGTCGGAATGCCACGAATCCCCCTCCGAGCCGCGGCGATTCTAACAGATGTTACAGAGGCGTGACACTCTTGACAGATGTGTGACGTGGCGTGGCCGGTTTTTGGCCCCGCAGGGCCGACCCAGCGACGACGGCCGGTGCTGGAAACGGCGCTCAGGACGCGGGAGGGGCCGCCTCCGTCGAGGTGGCCGCCTCGCCGGAGCCCAAGCGGTCGATCCGCAGCAGCACCGCGCCTCCGACCTTCTCGGTGGTGGTCAGCAGCGAGACGACGCCGGCGTCCCCGTTCCGGCCGCGGCGGAGGTAGGCCGGCACGCGCACGTGGCTCCGACCGGTCGCGAACGTGTCGGTCACGGTCTGCCGGAGGGTGCAGCCGCTGCAGTGGATGGTGCGGCCGCACCCGCCGGGCAGCTGGGCGTTCGCGCACTCGAACACGTCGCCCGCGCGCAGGCCGTGGAGCGGCTCACCCCGGTCGAGGAGCGCGCCCACCGACGGGCTCGTCATCAGCACGATCGCGTCCCCGTCGAGCACCGCGACAGGTACGCCGAGCTGGTCGAGGTACTGCTGCAGCGGCACGCCCATCTGGGCGGACAGCCGGAACGCGCAGGACTCGCACAACCCGTGCGACGTGATCGGCTGCGACTCGTCGCCGGCGGCGATCTCACCAAGGTCCAGCCCGCACCACGCGCACACGAGCTTCACGTGCAGATCCTCCCCGACGCACCACTTTACCCGAAACCTCCCGCCCGGCGTGACGGCGCGCCGCCCGGCTGAGCTGGCACCCGTGACCCGGGCTCCCGGGCGCCGTCGCCCGCAATTTAACCGCACCGAAACACAGCCGTATCACGCCGATCACACGGCCGCGCTACCGTCATAGGGACTCGCAGTGAACGACCGCGCCGCGGCAACACGGTGCGGGCGCGGCGGGCGAACGAACTCTCCACAAGGAGGACTGGGTTGGCCTCGCTATCCACGCTGTTCCGTCGATTCGTCCCGGCCGCGCTGGCGGCCCTGTGCCTCGGCGCGGCGCCCGCGTGGGCCCAGGTGACTCCCGCCGCCGGCTCGACGCCGCCCGACGACACCCCGAGCATCAAGGTCGGCAGCACGATCTTCCTCGACTACCTGTACCAGTCGTCGCCCAAGGGCACCGACGCCGACGGCAACGCGATCAGCCCGAACGCGTTCGAGGTGGGGCGCGCCTACATCAACGTCACCGGCAAGGTGTCGCACCTCTTCGAGTTCCGGGTTACGCCGGACGTGACGAAGGAAGCCGGGTCGGGCTCGACGGTCAACGGCAGCTACGTGTTCCGCGTGAAATACGCGTTCGGCCAGATCAACCTCGACGACTGGATGCCGAAGGGCTCGTGGATCCGGTTCGGCATGAACCAGACGCCCTACCTCGACTTCATGGAAGGCATCTACCGTTACCGCTTCCAGGGCACGATGGCGGCCGAGCGGGCCGGCTACATCACCTCGTCGGACGCCGGCGTGTCGCTTCACGTCAACTTCCCGCACAACTACGGCGACGTCCACGCGGGCTTCTACAACGGCGACGGCTACTCGCACTTCGAGGCCAACAACGAGAAGGCGTTCCAGGGGCGCGTGTCGATCCGGCCGGCGCCGCGCAGCCCGATCGGGAAGGGGCTGCGGTTCACGGCCTTCTTCATCGAGGATCACTACGTCAAGGACGCGCCGCGCCGGCGCGGCATCTTCACCGGGACCTACGAACACAAGTACGCGACGCTCGGCGTCGAGTACTTCACCACGCGGGACCAGAAGTCGGCGACGCTCTCCGAGATGACCGGCAACGGCTACTCGATCTGGTTCATCCCGAAGTCCACCACGGGCTGGGAAGGCCTCGTGCGCTACGACCACGTGAAGCCGACCAAGGGCGTGAGCGCGACGCGCAACATGACCATCGCCGGCGTGTCGTACTGGTTCCCGCACACGGGCGGCCCGACCGCGGCCATCCTGTTCGACTACGAGCAGGTGGACTCGAGCAACTACGCGCCTGCGGTGCCCGCGCAGAAGCGCGTGTACGTGCACATGCTGGTGAATTTCTAGCCTCGGCTGACGCGATGCACATGGAGGAGTCAATCTGATGATGCGCACCTGGACCCGGTTCGTCGTCGCCGCGGCGGTCGTCGCCGCCGGCGCCACGCTCGCCGCCCAGACCATGCAGATCAACGGCGCGGGCGCGACCTTCCCCTATCCGATCTACTCGAAGTGGTTCTCGGAGTACAACAAGCTGCACCCGACCGTGCAGATCAACTACCAGTCGATCGGCTCGGGCGGCGGCATCCGCCAGGTCACGAACCAGACGGTGTTCTTCGGCGCCAGCGACGGCCCGATGACGACCGAACAGCTCGACGCCGCGCCGGGCGCGATCCTGCACTTCCCGACCGTGCTCGGCGGCGTCGTGCCGGTCTACAACCTCGAGGGCGTGAATGCCGAGCTGAGGTTCAGCGGCCCGGTGCTCGCCGACATCTTCCTCGGCAAGATCACGAAGTGGAACGACCCCGCGATCGCCAGGCTGAACGCCGGTGTGAACCTGCCCGCCACCGACATCACGGTGGTGCACCGCTCGGACGGCTCGGGCACCAACTACATCTTCGTGGACTTCCTCTCGAAGGTGTCGCCCGAGTTCAAGAAGCGGGTCGGCGTGGGCACCTCGGTGAACTGGCCGGCCGGCGTGGGCGGCAAGGGCAACGAAGGCGTGGCCGGCCTCGTGCGCCAGACACCGGGCGCCATCGGCTACGTGGAGCTCATCTACGCGCTCCAGACCAACATCAGCTACGGGCCCGTCCAGAACAGCGCCGGCAAGTTCGTCAAGGCGACCACGGCCTCGGTGACCGCGGCGGCCGCCGCGGCCGCGTCGGTCATGCCCAAGGACTTCCGCGTCTCGATCACCAACGCCCCGGGCGACGACGCCTACCCGATCTCGTCGTTCACCTGGCTGCTGCTCTACGAGAACCCGAAGGACAAGACGCAGGCGAAGGTGATGGTAGACTTCGTCAAGTGGGCCCTGACCGACGGCCAGCGCTTCTGCGCCGACCTGGGCTACGCGCCGCTGCCCGCCAACGTGGTGCAGCTCGAGATGGCGGCGCTGCAGAAGATCAAGCTGTAGCGACACGATGACGACCAACGGACGGCGGGCAGGCAGCCGGCGGGGGGAGGACACGGGCTTCCGCCTCGGCACGGGCCTGTTCGCCGTTCTGCTCATCACGGCGGTGGCGGGGATCGGCGCGGCGCTCATCTGGCAGTCGCGGCTGTCGATCCGCCAGTTCGGCTGGTCCTTCTGGATCACCGACACGTGGGACCCCGTCTCGGGCCAGTTCGGGGCCCGCCCGTTCATCTGGGGCACCCTCTACTCGTCGATCCTCGCGCTCATCATCTCGACGCCCGTCGCGCTCGGCATCGCCATCTACATCGCCGAGCTCTCGCCCCACTGGCTGCGCCGTCCGCTCGTGTTCCTCACCGAGCTGCTCGCCGCGATCCCGTCGATCGTCTACGGCCTCTGGGGCATCTTCGTCCTCGTCCCCTGGATGCGGACCCTCGAGCTGGCCACGCCCGCCTGGATGAAGGCGCTGCCGCTCTTCAGCGGCCCGCCCCTCGGCGTCGGCATGCTGGCGGCCGCCCTCATCCTGGCCGTCATGGTCGTGCCGTTCAGCTCCTCGGTGGCGCGCGAAGTGCTCAAGGCCGTGCCGGTCAGCCAGCGCGAGGGCGCCTACGCCCTGGGCGCGACCCGCTGGGAAGCCATCCGCATGGCGCTCTTCTACGGGCGCACGGGCATCATCGGCGCCATCCTGCTCGGCTTCGGCCGCGCGCTGGGCGAGACGATGGCCGTGACGATGGTCATCGGCAACAACCCGCAGGTCAGCTGGTCGCTCTACGCGCCGCAGTACACGATGGCGGCCGTGCTGGCCAATGAGTTCACCGAGGCGGCCGACGAGCTGTACCTGCACGCGCTCATCGAGATCGGCCTCGTGCTGTTCGCGATCACGCTCGTGATCAACGTGCTGTCGCGCCTGTTGATCTGGAGCATGGGCCGGCCGCCGAAGGCCCGCCACGTGCCCGCCGCGACGCTGGCGTCGCCGGAGGTCGCATGAGCCCCTGGCGCGACGTCCGCCGGCGGATCGTCTCGCGGATCTTCACGGGCCTGTGCGCGCTCGCCGTGCTGACGGCCCTCGTGCCGCTCGCCTTCGTGCTGTTCTTCGTGATCTCGCAGGGCATCAGCGCGCTCGACTGGCACTTCCTCACCCAGATGCCCAAGCCGGTCGGCGAGCCCGGCGGGGGCATGGCGAACGCCATCGTCGGCACGGTGATGGTGACCGGCATCGGCGCTTTGATTGCCGTGCCGGTCGGACTGGTGACCGGCGTCTACATCAGCGAGTACGGCAACACGAAGCTGGCCTCGATGGCGCGCTTCGCCGCCGACACGCTCAACGGCGTGCCGTCGATCGTCATCGGCGTCTTCGTCTACGGCCTCGTCGTCCTGCCGGTGAAGCACTTCAGCGCGTTCGCCGGGGGCGTGGCGCTGGGGCTGATGATGATTCCCATCATCACCCGCACGACGGAGGAGCTGCTGAAGCTCGTCCCCAGCTCGTTGCGGGAGGGCGCGCTCGCGCTGGGCGCCTCGCGGCGCCAGGCCGTGTTCTCGGTGGTCGTGCCGGCGGCGCTGCCCGGCATCCTGACCGGGATCCTGCTGGCGCTCGCCCGGATCGCCGGCGAGACGGCCCCCCTGCTCTTCACCTCGTTCAACAATCGCTTCTTCTCGACGAGCCTGGGACAGCCGATCTCGACGCTGACCGTGCAGGTGTTCACCTACGCCATCTCGCCCTACGACGACTGGCACCGCCAGGCCTGGGCCGGCGCCCTGGTCCTCGTGGGCATCGTGTTTCTCTGCTCCCTGCTCTCGCGCATCGCGACGGCGCGCATGGAGCGGATGACCATCGGCTAGGCCGTGGGACGCGGCCGTTACCTACAATTAACGGTCCCGATAACTCCCGGAAACGCCGCCGCGGTACGCTCGTTGTCGGCCTATGAGCGGACAGCCGACCCGCATCCTGGTCGTCGAGGACGAGCAGGACATCGCCGGGCTCATCAAGCACACGCTGGAGCGTCCGGGCGAGGTCCAGGTCGACATCGTCGGCAGCGGCGACGTCGCGCTGCGCACCATCACCGACACGCCGCCCGACCTGGTGATTCTCGACCTGAACCTGCCGGTCGTCAGCGGCATCGAGGTCTGCCGCATCCTGCGCGGCCGGCCGGCCACGGCCCAGCTGCCCATCATCATGCTGACGGCGCGGACCTCGGAGGCGGACCGCGTGTCGGGCCTCGACCTCGGCGCCGACGACTACGTCACCAAGCCGTTCAGCTTGCGGGAGCTGGCCGCCCGGGTGCGCGCGGTGCTCCGGAGGCGCGCGCCGGCCGCGGACGGGGAGGACAAGGGGGCGGTCTACCGCGGCGCCCACCTGGTCGCCGACTTCGACTGGGTGTCCATCCAGGTGGACGGGGAGCCGATCCGCCTGACGCGGCGCGAGTTCGACCTGCTCAGGTGTCTGGTGGAGAACAAGAATCGCGTGCTGTCGCGGGACCGCCTGCTCGAGCGTGTGTGGGGGTACGACCGGTCGATCGAGACCCGGTCGGTCGACGTGCACGTCGGACGCCTGCGCTCCAAGCTCGGCGCGGCCGGACAGCAGATCGAAACGCTGGTGGGCCTGGGCTATCGCTTCGTGGAGTGAAACGCCGGCGGTGCGCTACGACTCGGCGGGGCGCCAGCCGTGCTCTTCGAGCGTGGCGGCCTCAATCGAGAAGATGGCCATCGCGCGCTCGACGCGATGCCAGTCCGTATAGCAGGTCTGGCGCACGACGCGCCGGTCCCGCTCCTCTCGAACTTCCCAGCCTTCGAGGCCGAGGTTGCGAACGCTGTACTCCCGGATGTGTCCTTCGTGCGTGAGCGTCTTCGCGAACATGATGGATGAGTCCCGTGTCGATCTTGCTCGTAAACGGGACTGCTCGGCTGTAAACACTGTGTAAACAGTGCGACGGCTCCAACACGTTGACCACGCGATTGTTAGGTGAGATGCCTGTTGTCGGGATGAGCCTCCGGATGGGCTGCGGCCGCTCGCGCCGCGACGCGCGCCCGGTGGACGGCGCGGGAGTCGCCGGCCCGGGCTCACGGGACATGCCGCCCGCTACCCCGGAACCGTCTCACACCGGCCACCGGCCGCGCGTCGCGACTGGTAGTGAAGATAGGCCCCGCCCGTGACGATCGAGCAACGCGTCCGTAAAACCGACGAAAATTGCGGCCGACTTCCGGTCCCCATCGCCGAGGTCCGCTACAATACGGGGGAATCGGCGTGAGCCGTAAGCCCTGACCCCTGACCACTGACCCCTGACCTCATGAATGACGTCCTGACCCTCATCCTCGGTGGCGGCCGCGGCACGCGGCTCTACCCGCTCACCCACACCCGGTCGAAGCCGGCGGTCCCGATCGGAGGGAAGTACCGCCTGATCGACGTGCCGATCAGCAACTGCCTGCACGCCGCGCTGCAGCGGATCTTCGTGCTCACGCAGTTCAACTCGGCGTCGCTCAACCGGCACATCGCGCAGACCTACCGGCTGGACCTCTTCTCGAAGGGGTTCGTGGACATCCTGGCCGCCGAGCAGACGGCCGACAGCTCGAACTGGTTCCAGGGCACGGCCGACGCCGTCCGCCAGGCCGCGCGGCACTTCATGGGCTACGACGCGGACTACTACCTGGTCCTGGCGGGCGACCACCTGTACCGGATGGACTTCGACGAGCTGGTGGACGCGCACATCGACAGCAACGCCGACATCACGATCGCGGCGAAGCCGGTGCCCGTCGAGGAGGCCTCGTCGATGGGCATCCTCCTGTTCGACCGGCAGGGCCAGATCGTGGGTTTCGAGGAGAAGCCCGACCAGGCCCGGCTCGCCGCGATTGGCGGGAGCATTCCGGCCGGCGCGGCGTTCGCCTCGGCCGCGCCCGACTGCCCGTTCGTGGCGTCGATGGGGATCTACGTGTTCTCGCGCGAGATCCTGCTGGACCTCATCGCCACGCAGCCCGGGGTGGACTTCGGCGGGGAGATCATCCCCGCGGCGCTCGGCCGGCACCGCGTGCACGCGTATTTCTATCGCGGCTACTGGGCCGATGTCGGAACGGTGAGGTCGTACTACGAATCGAACATCCAGCTCACGCGGCGTGGCGCGCCGTTCAACTTCTTCCACCCGCGGCGCCCGATCTACACGCACCCGCGCTTCCTGCCGGCGTCGAAGGTCTTCGACTGCCGGATCGACGAGGCGATCGTCGCCGAGGGCGGCTACCTGGATCACTGCACGGTGCGCGAGTCGGTCGTCGGCATCCGGACGACGATCGCACGCGGCTCGGAGGTGACGCGGTCGGTCCTGATTGGCGCCGACGTCTACGACGAGGGCGATGCCGCCACCCGGGACGCGCAACCGCACCTGGGCGTCGGCCGGGACGTCGTGCTCGACCGCGTGATCGTGGACAAGAACGCGCGGATCGGCGACGGCTCGCGCCTGGTGAACGAGCGCGGCGTCGCCGAGGCCGACGGCCCCGGCTACGCCATCCGCGACGGCATCATCGTCGTCTACAAGAACGCCGTCATCCCGCCCGGCACGGTCGTGTGAGCGCGGGCGGTCAGCCGCGCGGCGCCGTCGCGGGCGCGGCGGAAGCCGCCGCAGCGGGCTCTGCGGCCCCACCGGGCGGAGGAATCGTCGAGCGGGTGCCGTCGCGCAGCGACGTGTAGTGCGGCGACATGATCTCCAAGCCGCCGCGATCGAACGCGTCGTGGATGTTCCGGTGCAGCTTGGAGTAGATCCCGGCCATCCGCTGCGGCTGGCGGGTGTACGCGTTGATCTCGTAGGTCACGTAGAAATCGCCGAGCGCCGTCTCCAGCACGAACGGCGCCGGCTCGGATAGCAGCCCGTCGGTCGCCCGCGCCGCCGCCAGCAGCAGATCGTGCACGCGGTGCCAGGGCGCGTCGTAGCCGATCGTGACCGACGTGTGCAGGATGACCCCACCGGCCTCGGCCAGCGTCGAGTAGTTGCACGTCTCGTGCGCCAGCACTTGCGCGTTGGGAATCGACACCACCACGTTCTTGATCGTGCGCAGGCGCGTGACGAGCAGCGACGTCTCGACGACGTCACCCACTCGGTCGCCAATCTGCACACGATCGCCCAGGCGGAAGGCGCCGGTGTAGGTCAGGATCGCTCCGGCAAACAGGTTGGCAATCGCCGAGCTCGACGACAGCGAGATCAGCACCCCCAGGAAGAGCGAGATGCCCTGGAACGCCGGCGACCTCGAACCGGGAATGTACGGGAACGCCGCCACGGCCGCCATGGCGATCACCAGCGGGCGGACGAGCTTGTAGGTGGCGTCGGCCCACTCGGGCCGGAACCCGGCAAGGCGGAGCGTCCCGCGCTCGACCTCCAAGAAGAGGAAATGGATCACCTTGAGGGCGCCGTAGGCCGTCGCGCCGATCACCAGCAGGAAGAACAGGTTCGGGATCTGGGCCACGATCCCTTGCCAGAGCACGGCCACCGGCCGCTGCAGGTACTCGATGACCAGCGCCGCGTACCGCCGCGTCCACGGCAGGGCCGCCAGCACGCTCTCGAGCCAGGCGGCCAGCGCGAGCAGGCCCGCCGCGAGCAGGCCCGCTCGTAGCACCAGGTGCAGCGTCGCCGACAGGCGCCCGACGCTCAACAGCTCGAGGTTGCGGAAGCCCATGCCTCGCGTGCGCTGTGCCATCCTCCGGTCGATCGCAGGGCGCAGGCGCCGACCGGCACGGCCGAGCAGCCACAGCAACAGAGCGAGGACGACCGTGGCGCCCGCCGCGTACGCGAGGCCGCGCAGCACGTTCTCCCAGCTCAATTCGAGGCGCGTGTCGACCACCGCCGCCTGCAGGCGGGCGAGCAGCGCTTCCGCGTACTCGCGCCTGGGCCGCCCGGCGGCCCGCGCGTCGGCGTCCGTGACCGTGCCGAGCACCTGATCGAGAAAGATGAAGTCGCTCGAGGTGGGCCCGTGCTCGACCCGGACCAGCTCGGGCCGGAACCGGAGGTCTCGGACCAGTCGATCGAGTCGGTCGGCTGAGAGCTCGGCCCGCTCCTGCGCCGTGTAGGGGCCGATTCCCACGTAGATGCGGAACAGCTCGCGCCCGCGATAGACGACGGGCACGCCTTCGGGTGGAACCTGATCCGGCGATCCGGCGACCGTGGCGGCCGGCGGCTCCTGCGGCAGGCCGGGCGGGCCTTCGGTCGTTGGTGGCGGCGCCCCGCCTGGGGGCGCCTGCGGCCTGGCCGGAACGGCAGCCGCGATCGTCAGCAGCAGGACGGCCACCGCCAGGATCGTCCGCCCACACCCGACGCGGTTCGGGACGGCCGCCTCGTGCATCGTCATGGGAGTCCTCACGGGACGAGCCGCCGCCGAACCTGTCGAGTGCCGGCCGGCCGAGGGAGGCTGTGATGGCGCCCGACCGGACCGAGCTTCGCGCGCGTCCGGCGCGCTACCTGTCCCGAATCTCGCCGCGCACGTTCAAGACGCGCTGTGGTCCGCTCATGGTCTCCTCCTCTGTTCACCGTCGGCCCGGTTTCGGCGGAAACTGCTCCAGCATCTTCGCGACCGCCTCCCGGAGCCGCGCGGCGCGTTCCTGATCGGTCTTTTGCCGATCCACCTCGGCCTCCGCCACGCCCCGCCACGCTACCGCGTCGTCGCTCGTCACCGACACGTCGATGACCAGCGAGCCGCGCTCGACGACACGAAGGTAATTCGTGGCCCGCCTGATGGGCGGTAGACCCCAGCCTGGGAGCGTGAAGTCCGCGAGCATGTCGGTCGAGGCGCCGGCCGGGCTGATGAGCAGGTAATAGCTGACGTGGAGGTCCGGCCGGGTCGACGCCGGCGCCGGTGTGAAGCCCCGGCGCACCAGCTCCTGCTCGATCGCGGACACGATCACCGGCTCGAGCCGCCGCCGGATCTCCTCCGGGTCGTCGTGCTGCGACGTCATGGCCATCACCCGTCCGGCGCCGTCCGGATGCCAGGCGTAGCTGCGCAGCGGCGTGAAGTCGACCTCCCGGTCGTACTGCACGTGAACCCTGATCGCGGCGGCCGACACGACGACCGACGCCCCGAACGCAGCCAGGACGACGCCCCCGCGGAGCCTGCCCATGATGCCCTCGTTCCCGCGTGTCAGAAGCGGAAGCCGAACGTGATCGGGAAATACTGCCCGTTCGCCTTCTCTGTGGCGCCGCTCACCGGGTTTTCGACCTTCGGCCCGTACATGTAGTGGTACCGGGCCTCGACGTAGAACGTGGACGTCCGCCCAATGGGGATGGTCACGCCGCCGCCGAAGTTGATGCCGAAATCGGTGGACGATCGGCTTCCCACGACCTGCGTCACGGGCACGAAGCCCGGGTAACACACGTACCACCACGGATTGCAGATCACGACGGACCCCACGCCCGGCGTGGTCAGCTCGACGGTCCGGCGGTACACGCCGACGCCGGCGAGCAGGTAGAGTTTGGCCGCGCTCCTGCTCGCCTGATGGAACACGAGGTTCACGTCCCCGTACTGCATGCGGTGGCGCAGATCGAGCTGCAGCGTCCCGCCGTCCTCGGTGGGCAGCGTGAACCCGTTTCCCTTCTGGCCCAGACCGTTGTAGCCGTACTCGACCTGAATGCCGAGGTACTCGTCGGCATTGAAGGTCACGCCGAAGTCCACGTTGTAGCCGGTCTTGAAGTAGTCCCCGATGCCCGACACCGGAACGGTCGCGCCCGCGCCCAGATTGACGGTGATCGGCTTGGTCTGCGCACGCACGGGCTGGGCGCCGACCAGCGCCAGGACGAAGACGACGGCAGTCAGCTTTTTCATGACACTCCTCGCAGGGTGCAAGTCTCTCCCCTCGAGTTCTGGCAAGAACGCTGCCACGGCCACGCCCCGGCCCAAGGGCCGTTCGGCGCGGGATTCACCCACCAGCCGGCGACCGGCCACCCGGTTCCCACGATCAGCCGCCGACGCCCACGAAATACCGTGGTGACGCGACGTCCGGCCGGGCAGCCGTTGGCGCCTTCGGGGGCCGGGCGACGTGCGACTCCGTCTCGCCGTCGACCTCGGGGAAGCGCCGGCAACGGTGGGAACGCGGAAGCGGAATCTGAGGGGATCCGGTCGCGACCGGCGCGGCGTCAGGGCCCGCGCCGGCCGCTCACATCTGCGCGGTCTCAGAACCGGAAGGTGATCATCAGTGGCAGGAGCTGCCCGTTGGCCTTCGTGGCCGCGCCGGCCGGTAGCGGCGCGGCGGCACTCACCGTGGGACCGAAGACGTAGAGATAGCGCATCTCGAAGGCCACCCGGAGCGTGTCGCTCATCGGCAGGCTGAAACCGCCGCCCACGTTGAAGCCGAAGTCCCACGTGTGCCGCGAGCCGATCTCATTGGCCACCGTGTCGACGCCGCAGTTCAGCAGGTACGGGTCGCACACGATCGTGCCGTTGTCGTACGCGGTGATCTTCACGCTCCGCTTGTAGACGCCAGGTCCCCCGAGCACGTAGAACTGGACGCGATCCTCGGGTTTCGACAGCGCCCAGCGGCCGTCGAAGTTGAACTGGTGCATCCGGCTGTTGCCGCTGATGCTGTTGATGTCGAAGAACGCACTCTTGACGGTGTGAAAGCTCAGCGCGTACTCGAGCTGCACCGAGAAGCGATCGGTGGCCGGAATGGACGCCCCAAACAGGAGCTCGGCGCCGTTGGTGAACCGGTCGCGCGTGTTGCCGAGCGTCAGGGCGGTGGCGGCGCCAAGGTTCAACGTCACGCGTCCCAGAAGGTGAGGAGATGACTGCTGAGGTGGGGACGCCTGCGGCTGGCTCTGCTGCGCGCTTGCCCCAACCGGGAGCATCAACGCCAGCGTGGCGATCCCAATGGCCCGTAGCGACATGTCGGTCTGCCTCCTGATCGGTCTGTCTGCGATCGTCATTGGTAGGACTGTCCCGTGACGCACCGTATTCCGCGCCGCCAGGCCGGGCCCCGGCCACACTATTCCGCGGCTGGGCGCATCCACTGATTCTACCTGGATCTCGCCCCGAAACCACCTGTGTGGTGCAGGAGTCGTGCCCGCCCTGTCCCTATTTCGGCGCGGCGGTCGCGCCGAATGGCGGCCACGTCTGCGACGGCTTGTAGGTACACCCACCGAGTTCCAGCGACGTGACGAACAGCACGACCTCGACCTCGCCTGTCGGCGCCGTCCCCCCTCCCGAGCCGCCGCGGTCCCTGAGGGTCGCGCGCTGGCCGGGCGCCAGGGTCGTCAACGGCAGCCCCGTGCCGGTTCCACCGCCCTGACACTCATTTCTGGATCTCCTCGTTCACGGCGACCCGAAACTGCCGGAAGTGTGAGTAGCGCGCCGTCCCACGGAGGAGCAACGTTCCCTGCTCGTACTGCTCGCGCATCTCGGACGGGACGAACAGGCCCAGGCGGCCGTCGAAGCGGTAGGTCACCACGATCTCGCCGGACACGCGGCCCGTCGAGCCGGTGCCCGGCCGCTCGGTGAGCAGCCGCGTGCGCAGCACGCGCCCGGTCGCCGGATCGATCGCGAACTCGACGTCCGCCGGCAGGTCCCGTCCCGAGCGATCCTTGATCAGGGTCGGTTCGGCCGTCTCCGAGAACTTCAGCACCACTGTTTCGACGTCGCCGACCTTCTCGCGGCCGGCCCGCTGGAAGTCGGCGGGATAGGGGTAGCCCGGGCGGAGGTACAGCAGGGCGAGCGTCGGCACGTTGATCGTGCGCGCCGCGCCGAGGTTGTAGCGCGCGCTCTCGGCCACGATCTCCTCGGCCCGTGCGACGGCGGACGCCGGCGTCTCGGTGAACAGCTTCAGCAGCCGGTCGTTCCGCTGGCGCACGGGCCTGCCGTCCACCTCGATCACGTCGCGGAACGGCAGCCAGCCGTCCACGTTCGGCGCTTGCACCAACAGGAAGTCCGACACGAGCCGGCGCGCGCGCGACCCGCCGGATCGAGTCCCCAGGATCTGCTCGTAGCGCTCCTCCGCCACGACGGACGCCAGCGCCGGGATGTACCACGCGACGTAGGCGCGCGCCTGGGCGAGGAGCGGATCGACCACCGCCGCGGGCGCGACCGGCACCGCCGACATGGCCGTGGCGGGCACCACGCGGAACGGCACCGCGCGGCGCGCGGCCGGTCCGTCCGCGCCGTCCTCCCAGACCTCGATGGCCAGCACGTAGCGCGCGGGCTCGAGCGCCGCGAGGGGGAGGTCGACGCGATAGTCCACGCCGGCGCTGGTCCGGCCGAACCGCTCCGCCGGGATCGCGTCCTCGCGTCGCCACACCTCCGTGTCTGCGTCGCTCGTCACGCGCGCCACGACTCGCGCCGGCGCGGGCTTCGTTCCGGCGCCGCGGTACACCCGCACCATCGCTTCGACCGGCCGCCCCTCCTCGAGCTCCCGCGCGACTGTCGGCACGACGGGGAGCAGACCGCCGAGACGCTCGACCTCGGCCGTCGGCACCGGCGGCGGCGGCGCGTACGCGAAGACGGGCCCGCCGAGCGATAACGGCAGGCGCGCGAAGTCGGGCACCTCCACGTCGAGGAACACGCTGCCGGCCTTCTTCAGTTGCTCGCTCTCGGCCGCCACGCGCACCTGGTAGCGTCCCGGCGGGAGCGCGAGCCGATCGACAAGTTGGTACCGTACCCGAACCGAGTCGGTGCCACGGCGCAAGGTGAACCGCGCGGTGCGTCCCTGGCGGAGCGCGACCTTGCCGTCTGCGGCCACGGCAATCACGCCGAGCTGCACGATGTCGCTGACGCGGCTCGACGGCGCGGCCGGGTCCGCGTCCGCCATCGCCACCTCGAGCGCCAGCGCCACGCTCGCGTCCTTGCCCTTGCCGGCGCGGAACGCCGCGGCCGTGGCGGCGAGTGGCAGATCGCCCGACGGCAGCGCGCCGGCCAGCGCCGCGTCGATCGCCGACAGCTTCCCGGCCGCCCGCGCCCGGGTGCGCATCTCGCCCGGCCAGTAGCCCGCACGCGCCCGCACCGTCAGGCCGGGCTGCTTCACCTTCACCTCGATCTTCCTGAACGCGTTTCCGCGCCGCTCCGGGTCCGGCTCGAAGCCGAGCAGATAGTACGTGCTCGCCTCCCGCATCACGCGATCGACCGCGCCGTCGAAGTCCAGCGTGCCCACGGCCGCGACGCCGCCCGTGCGCGCGGCGAGCCACTGCAGGCTCTCGCGGCCGATGCGGCCCTGATCGGTGAGCCAGCTCGGGGACTCCCCGAAGTTCTCCTCGCTGAGTCTCGTCGGGCCGCGCGAGTCGATGGGATAGACGGAGACGTGCGCCTGCACGGCCGCGCGCACGAAGTCCTCGAGGTCCTTTCTGAGGATCAGATCGAGCCCCGACGTGCCGTGGTCGACCGGATTGTCCGCGATCTCGTTCAGGTCGAGAGGCAGCCCCTCGCCGAAGAGCACGATCGTCTTGCGCCGGCTCCCGAGGGACTCGATCGCGCCCGCCGCCTCCCGCATCGTCCTGAGCATCGTCGACGCCTGCATGACCGGCGTCAGTTCCGGAAACGGATCGCCAGGCATGGGCGTGAAAGGAACCCCCCTGCCCCCTCCCAGCTCCCGCAGGAGCCCGAAATTGACCTGATCGATGCCGCGCCCGCTGCCCCCGGCAGGGCGCACGGAGCCGAAGCGGGTCAGCCAGCCCTGGAACTGATCGATGGCGCGCGCGAGCGCCAAGCGGTCGCGCGTCGGCTCCTGCGCGCCGCTGACCTGCCCACTCGTGAAGACGACCGCCGCGTAGTCGGCCGGGTCGAGACGCGCGACGAAGCGCCGCGCCGTGTCCACGACGCGACCCGCGCGATCCCGTCGCGTGTGCAGGTCATCGAGCACCAGCACGTAGAGCCGCTCCTCGTCGGTCCGCGCGTTGGTCGCCACGTCGGGCGAGGCGAGCGGCAGGCCCGCGGCGTCCGCGGGCGTGACGGGCAGATCCACGAAGGTGAACGCCGAAACCGGCCGCAGGTGGCCGGCCTCGTACACCTCGAAGTCGTCCTTCGTGAGGCCGCGGACCACGCGGCCCGCGGCGTCGGTGACGACGACGTCCACCTCCACCAGGCGGATCTCGGCCTGGAAACGCGGGACTTGGGATTGAGGGGAATCCCGGGGCGCGCCCGCGATCGCCGCGGCGGCGCCCGTGGCGAGCGCGAGCCAGGAGACGGCCCAGCGTCGGATCGACCGGAGACGACGGCCCGGGATCGACATGCGACCCACCTCGGCTCGGCCCCCGGTCCGAGGAAGACGACGCGCTGGCACATGGTCCGGCCGGGCATGGGAGATTGTCAAGATCGACGGC
The DNA here is from genome assembly GCA_024641665.1 of Acidobacteriota bacterium. Taxonomy (GTDB): domain Bacteria; phylum Acidobacteriota; class Vicinamibacteria; order Vicinamibacterales; family JAHECP01; genus JAHECP01. The sequence goes on along the minus strand of JAHECP010000080.1, from coordinate 1,989 downwards.
TCCGGGCTCACGGCCTTGGCCCGCCGAAGCGCGAAGGCGGCCGGCGTCGTGTTGCGCCCAGGCCGCTCGGCGACGTATAAGATCCTCCCGTGACCCAGTCGCGTCGGCGGCGGTGGCGGTTGACCGTCGCGTGTTCCCTCCTCTCAGCGCTCGCCCCCCTGCCGGGCTTGGCCCAGACCGCTCCTGCTCCGGCGCCCGCGCCGGCACCCTGGTGGCAGCGGATCACGTTCTCGGCCGACGTGCGCCTTCGGGACGAGGCCTTCTACCTGCAGGGCGCGCCGAGCCGGCATCGCGCGGAGATTCGGGTGCGCTTCGGCGCGCGGGTCCCGGTCAACGACGATCTGGCCTTCTCGATCCGGTTCACGACCGGCGACCCGAGAGTGCCGACCGTCCCGAACCAGCCGCTGGGCGACTTCCTCACGCGGAAGCCCTTCTACCTGGACCAGGCGACGCTCGTCTACCGGCCGCGCTTCGCCCGGGCGCTCACCCTGGGCGCGGGCAAGTTCGGCTACCCCGTCCTCCGCACGGAGCTCACGTGGGACAACGACCTGAACTGGGAGGGCGCCTACGAGCAGCTGGCGGTGACGTCGGGCCGGACGACGATGCGGCTGGTGGCCGTGCAGTCGGTGTTCGCCGAGCTGAGCGCGGGTCCAGACGCCAACATGTACGGGGAGCAGGGACTCGTCGCCGTGAAGATGGGACCGCACGAGCTCCAGGCCGCGGTGGCGAGCTACACCTTCCGGCAGGTCGATCGCATCGCGGTGGCCCTGGCGAACGGCGACCTGAAGACGCACAACACGAACGCCCTGCGATCGAACGCCGCCGGAGCGGTCGTGGGCTACCAGTCCGCGTTCAGCCTCGTGGACACGATCGTGCAGGCGACCCTCGTCACCGCGCGGCGCGAGTATCCGGTGTCGCTGCTGGCGAACTGGGTGGTGAACGCCGACGGACCGTCGGATCGGAACCAGGGGTTCTGGCTGGAGGCCGCCTGCGGCCGCGCCACGAGCCCGCGGACGTGGCGGCTCGCCTATCGGTTCGTGCGCATCGAGCGCGAGGCCGTGCTGTCGGCGTACAACTTCAGCGAGATGTACGGCACGAACCTCCGCGGCAGCTACACGCTCGTCTCGTACCAACCCGCGCCACGCGTCAATCTCGAGTTCGAGGGGTTCTTCAGCCGGTGGATTACGGCCGCCGAGGGCGCGGCCAACCCTCTGCTCCGCCGGCTCCACGGCGTGGTACGCGTGACGTTCTGACCTGCCCCCTGACCCCGGTCCTAGCTCTTCCCCAGCTTCCGCAGCACCTTCGGCGTGACGAACCACGCCAGCCGGCCGGGGCGCGAGGGCGGCAGCGCCTCCACGTCGATCCGGCACACCGCGCCCTTCTTGAACGCAATCGCGGCGCGGGTTCCGATGAGCCGCGCCGCCAGCTGCCCCAGGTCCGGCTCGTGGCCGACCAGGGCGATGGCGCCGTAACGCGAGTACTCGGCGAGCGCCGAGGCCGTGGCCGACGCGGCGCCCCCGGGAGCCAGGGCCGGGAGCTCGGTCACCGCGCCGCGCGGCGCGAGCGTCTGGGCCAGCACCTCGGCCGTCTGCCTGGCGCGCACGAGCGGGCTCGTGAGCACCAGGTCGAAGCGCACGCCGAGGGCGTCGAGGCCGGCCGCCTCCCGCCGCAGCCGGGCGGCGCCTTGCGGCGTCAGCGGGCGCTTGGTGTCGTCGGGGAATGCCTCGCCGCGCGACGCCGCGAGACCGTGGCGAATGAGGTAGAGCTGAATGTCGGCATCCATACGGGCAGACCCGCCGTGACGGTCGGCGCCGGCCGGCCGCCGCCTACCGCTTCCGGGCGGTCCTGTCAGACGCCGCGCGGCGACCGGCGGCGTCCAGCGTCATCTTGAGAGGGGTCCGGCGCGCGCCCGCGGCGCGCGCGATCCCGGGCGCGATGGCGTCCTTCACCGCGGCGCAGACCGCGAGCAGCCCGACGCCGGCGGCCACG
>JAHECP010000272.1 GCA_024641665.1 Acidobacteriota bacterium | reverse complement strand
GCGCTCGACGCGCTCGCGGCCGAAGCGCGTCTCGACGGCTGGCGCCGGCAGGAGCTCGGCTGGCTCGCGCGCCGCGGCCGCGTCGCCGCGGCCATCGAGTCGGTTTTCTCGCTGGCCGAGCTCGTGTGGCTCGGCCACCCGGCGCCGTCGGTCGATCTCGCCGCCTGGGGCGTGTCGGCGGTGCCCGTGACGGGCTGTCTGTGCACGCGCTTCCCCTCGCCGGAGGACTGGAGCGCGTACGCGGGCCGGCCCGGCGCCGGCCTCATCACGGCCGAGGTCGCGGACCTGACGCTGCGCGTCACCGAGCTCGTCGCCGAGCTGCGGCTGCCGGCCGCGCTCACGCCGGCCGTGCTGTCGGTCGCGACGCTCGAGTTCGTCGACCGCGTCCAGCCGGCCTACGAGGACGACTGGCGGACGCTCGTCATCACGGCGAGGCAGCTCACGCGCGAACGGGTCGAGGACTACATCGCCGCGCTCGCCGTGGGCGGGCCGCTCATCTCCGACTCCGGCGGGTCGGGCGGGGAGCTGCGGCCATGATGGCGACGCTGGCGGTCTGGCTCGCTCTGACCGGCGCGTTCGGCGCGCCGCGACCGCAACAGCCGGTGCCCGAGCGGCGCCCCGTGCTGCGCATCCTCTCACCGGAGGAGGGCAGCTATCTGAGCGGCCGCGTGCTGCTCAAGGCCGTCGTCGAGCCGATGACGGCCATCGGGCGCGTCACGAGCGTGGCCTTCTACGTGGATGGCGCGCTCGTCTGCACCCTGCAACGCCTGCCGTACGAGTGCGAGTGGGACGCCGGCCACGTCGTCGAGGAGCACCTGGTGCGCGCCGTCGCCGCGCTCGCCGAGGGCGGCCGGCTCGTGGCGAGCGTGCACACGAAGCGGCTGGACCACGCGGAGGCGGTCGAGGTGACCGCGATCCAGGTGACGGCCACGGTGACCAGCGCCGCCACCGGCCGGTTCGTGAGCGGCCTGCCGCCGACGGCGTTCCGCGTGTACGAGGACGGGGTCCGGCAGACGATCGCCAGCTTCCACGCCCAGAACATCGCGCTCGAGCTCGTCGCCGCGATCGACATCAGCGGCAGCATGCGCACGGCGGTGTCCCAGCTGAAGGGCGCGGTGAAGCAGTTCCTGGCGGCCGTGCCGTCGCGCGACAACGTCACGCTCATCGGCTTCAACGACAACATCTTCCCGCTGACGCGGCGCGCGAAGGACCCGGCGGCCCGGCTGAAGGCGGTCGATCGTCTCGCGGCCTGGGGCGGCACGGCGCTCTACGACGTGATCGTGCGCGGGCTGGACATGCTCGGCGAGATGGCGGGGCGAAAGGCGCTCGTCGTGTTCACCGACGGCGAGGACCAGGGCAGCCACCTGACGCGCGACGCCGTGCTGCGGCACCTCGAGGAGAGCGACGCGACGCTCTACATGATTGGCCAGGGCCAGCGGGCCGAGGTGCCGGACCTGCGCGAGCTGATGGCGCGGCTCGCGCGCCAGAGCGGCGGGCGCGCCTTCTTCCCGGACCGTATCGACGAGCTCGGCGAGGTGTTCCGGCAGATCATCGAGGACCTGTCGAACCAGTACCTGCTGTCCTACGAGCCGACCAACGCGCGGCGCGACGGCACGTGGCGTACAATCACGCTCGAGATGACCGATCCGGCCCTCCGGGTGCGGGCGCGCGAAGGCTACCGCGCGAAGTCGGATCACCAGTAAGGCGAGTTCCCCATGGCACCACGGCCGTCCGGCGCGCTCCGTCTGGCAGCCGCGCTGCTCGTCCCGGCCGCCGTCCTGGCCGCACCGCCACAGCAGCAGCAGCAACCGCCGCCCGCCGCGCCGCAGCTCCCGCGGCCGACCTACACGACCGAGGTGTCGCTCGTCACCGCCGACGTGACGGTCGTGGACAAGGACGGCCGGCCGGTGACCGGGCTGACCGCGGCGGACTTCGCCGTCAAGGTGGACGGCGCGCCGCGCGACATCGTGACGGCGCAGTTCGTCGACCTGCAGCGGCTCGAGCAGCCGGCCGAGGCGAAGGACGAGGCGCCGCTCGTCTCGGGCAACCTGTCGATGGGCGCCGGCCGCATGATCGCGTTCGTGATCGATCAGGGGAACATCCAGGTCGGGAGCGGCAAGACGGTGCTGCGCGTCGCCGAGCAGCTGCTCGACCGGCTCACGCCCGCCGACCGCGTGGCCGTGCTCGCGGTTCCCGGCCCGGGCATCCACATCTCGTTCACCAACGACTTCGCGCTGGTGCGCGAGGGGCTCGGACGCATCTCGGGGATGGCCGCGCGCATCGAGGGTACCAGCTTCGACATGGGCCTGCGCGAGGCGTTCGAGATCGAGCGCCGCAATGCGGACGTGCTCACGGAGGTCGTGGCGCGCGAGTGCGGCACCAGTCCGATCTGCCCGCAGGCGGTCGAGTCTGAGGCGCGCGCCATCGTCGCCGAGGCGCGCAACCGGTCGGGCCTGTCGATCGCCGGCATCCGGGCGGCGCTCTCCGAGCTGGCGCCAATCCCAGGACCCAAGACGGTGCTGCTGGTGTCCGAAGGCCTGCCGACCGACCGCCCGCTCGACGATCTGCTCGACGTGGGCAGCCTGGCGGCCCGGGCGCGCGCCAGCCTCTACGTGCTGCGGTTGAGCGGCGCGGCGTTTGAGGCGGCGGCGCAGCGGCTCGGCCAGGCGCACCTCGACGACGCCCAGATACAGACCGAGGGGCTGGAGACGCTCGCCGGCCTGGCGAGCGGCACGGTGTTCAACGTGGTCGGCTCGGGCACCGGCGTGTTCAAGAGGATCTCGCGGGAGATCTCCGGCTACTACCTGATCTCGTTCGAGCCGACGGACACGGACCGCGACGGCAAGGCCCACGAGATCAAGATCGCGGTGAACTGGTCCGGCGTGACCGTCCGGTCGCGCCGCGAGTTCGCCGTGCGGACAGCCGCCGTTCGGGGCACGCCCGCGTCGGACCAGGAGCTGCTCCGCGGCGCGCTCGGCTCGCCCGTCGTGCTGACCGACGTGCCCCTGCACCTGACCACCTACAACTTCGGCGACCGCGCCTCGGACAAGGTCCGGCTGCTCATCGCCGCCGAGATCGGCGAACCGCGGACGGGCGCCGCCGAACGCGGACTTGCCTTCGCGCTCTTCGACCTGCGCGGCCGCACCGTGGATTCGGGCCTTCTGCGCACGACGCTCCTGCCGCGCGACCCCGGCTCGCCCAGCCCGCTCGTCTACCGCGGGAACGTGGCCGTCGAGCCCGGTGACTACGTGCTGAAGTTCGCCGTGGTGGATGACGGAGGCCGCGTCGGGACGGTCGAGCGCCGCGTGCACGCGCGGCTCACCGAGGCCGGCGACCTCCGCCTGAGCGACGTCGTCGTCGGACCTCGCCGCGCGTCACGCATCGTCAGCCCGCCCACCGAGGCCCACGTCGGCGGGGCCGCGTTCTCGTTCGTCGAGCTGTACGCGGATCGGGACGAGCTGCTCGACCGGGCCCACGTGACCATCGAGGTTGCGCAGACGGCGGACGGCCCGGCGCTCGTGTCATCGCCGGCGCCCTTGGTGCGAAGCGACACGCCGCGCCGGCGGCAGGCGTTCGCGAACCTCGACCTGAGCCGGCTTCCGCCCGGCCGTTACGTGGCGCGCGCGCGCGTCGACATCGGCGCCGGGCCGATCGCCACCGTGACGCGCCCGCTCGTCGTGGAAGGGGGCCCGGGGTCCGCACCCGTCCCGGGCGGCACCCAGGCGACGGGGGTGAAGCACCGGCTCGACTTCCTCGAAGAGCGCGCCGCCGGCTGCCTGTGCACGCACGCTCCAGGGCCGGAGGACTGGACCGGCTGTTCTACGAGCCGACCAACGCGCGGCGCGACGGCACGTGGCGTACAATCACGCTCGAGATGACCGACCCGGGCCTCCGGGTGCGGGCGCGCGAAGGCTACCGCGCGAAGTCGGATCACCAGTAAGGCGAGTTCCCCATGGCACCACGGCCGTCCGGCGCGCTCCGTCTGGCAGCCGCGCTGCTCGTCCCGGCCGCCGTCCTGGCCGCACCGCAGCAGGCGCCCCCGCCGGCCGCGCCGCAGCTCCCGCGGCCGACCTACACGACCGAGGTGTCGCTCGTCACCGCGGACGTGACCGTCGTGGACAAGGACGGCGCGCCGGTGATGGGGTTGACCGCGGCGGACTTCGGCGTGAAGGTGGACGGCGTGCCGCGCGAGATCGTGACGGCGCAGTTCGTCAACCTGCGCCAGCCGCAGGTCGTCGAGGCGAAGGACGAGGCGCCGCTCGTCGCGAGCAACCAGTCGGCGTCGAGCGGCCGGATGATCGCGTTCGTGGTCGATCAGAGCAACATCCGCACGGGCGGCGGCAAGGCCGCGCTGCGCGCGGCCGAGCGGCTGCTCGACCAGCTCACGCCAGCCGACCGCGCGGCGGTGTTCGCCGTGCCGGGCCCGGGCATCCGCGTGTCGTTCACCAACGACTTCTCGATCGTCCGGGAGGGGCTCGCGCGCATCTCGGGCCTCGCGACGGCGATCGAGGGCACCCGCTTCAACATCGGCCTCGGCGAGGCGTTCGCGATCGACCGCGGCGACCGCTTCACGCTGGAACAGGTCGTCGCGCGGGAGTGCGGCACCGGTCCGACCTGTGCGGACGAGGTCGAGTCCGACGCGCGCACCATGGTCACCGAGTCGAACAGCCGCACCAGCCTGTCGATCGCCGGCATCCAGGCGGCGCTCTCCGAGCTGGTGCCGATCCCAGGGCCGAAGACCGTGCTGCTGATGTCCGAGGGCCTCGCCACCGAGCGCGCGGTGTCGGACCTGATGGCGCTCGGCGAGCTCGCCGGCCGGGCGCGCGCCAGCATCTACGTGCTGCGGCTGAGCGGGGCCGCCTTCGACGCCTCCGAGCAGCGCATCGGCTTCTCGCGCGTGGCCGACGCGCAGGTCCAGAGCGAGGGACTGGACACGCTCGCCGGCCTCGCGCGCGGCGCGGTGTTCAACGTCACCGGCGCGGGCGCCGGCGTGTTCGATCGGGTCGCGCGCGAGATCTCCGGGTACTACCTGATCTCGTTCGAGCCCACCGAGACGGACCGAGACGGCAAGGCCCACCAGATCAAGGTCGAGGTGAAGCGGTCGGGCCTGACGGTCCGGTCGCGTCGCGAGTTCACCGTACGGGCGGCCGCCGCCCCGGGCACGCGCGCGTCCGACCAGGAGCTGCTCGGCGGCGCGCTGGGCTCGCCCGTCGTCCTGACCGACGTGCCGCTGCGCCTGACCACCTACAACTTCGGCGACCCGGCGTCCGACAAGGTCCGGTTGCTCATCGCCGCCGAGATTGGCGAGCCGCAGACGGGCGCGGCCGAGCGCGGGCTCGCCTTCGCGCTCTTCGACCTGCGCGGGCGCGCCGTCGACTCCGGCCTGCTGCGCACGACGCTCCTGCCGCGTGACGCGGGCGCGCCCAGCCCGCTCGTCTACCACGGTACGGTGGCCGTCGAACCGGGCGACTACCTGCTGAAGTTCGCGGCCGTCGACGAAGAGGGCCGCGTCGGCACCGTGGCGCGGCGCGTCCACGCCCGGCTCGCCCTCGCCGGCGACCTCCGCCTGAGCGACGTCGTCGTCGGGCCCGGCCGCACGTCGCGCACCTTCCGCCCGCCCACCGAGGCCCGCGTCGCCCGCACGGCGTTCTCGTTCGTCGAGCTGTATGCGGACCGCGACGCGCTGCTCGACCAGGCCCGCGTGACGCTCGAGGTCGCCGAGACCGCCGACGGCCCGGTGCTCGTCTCCTCCCCCGCGCCCTTCGCGTCGGGGGGCACGCCGCGCCAGCGGCAGGCGCTCGCGAATCTCGACCTCTCGGTGCTGCCACCCGGACGCTACGTGGTGCGCGCGCGCGTCGCCGTCGGCGGCGAGACGATCGCCACCGAGACGCGGCCGCTGGCGGTCGAGGCCTCACCGGCGCCCCC
>JAHECP010000079.1 GCA_024641665.1 Acidobacteriota bacterium | reverse complement strand
CCGCCAGCTGGCCGGCGGGTTCACGGCGAGCCGCGCCGGCGCGGCGAGCGCCGCGACGGCGGCGGCCTGGTCCGCGAAGCGCGCCCCCACGGCGTCCTCCAGGATGAACCCGAGCAGGATGAACCCCAGGTCGCTGTAGACCGACTGCGTGCGCGGCGCGTACTCGAGCGGCAGCGCGCAGATTGCGCGCTGGTACTCGGCGCGCCCCCGTACGTGCGGGTCGTTGAAGAGGGGCAGATAGCCCGTCAGGCCCGAGGCGTGCGCGAGCAGGTCGCGCACGGTGACGTCCTCGCGGTCGGCGCCGCGCCACTCGGGCAGCCACCGCGCCACCGGGTCGTCGAGCCGCAGCCGTCCGGCGTCCACCGCGCCCATGGCGGCGGTGGCGGTCACCATCACCTTGGTGAGCGAGGCGAGGTCGAAGACGGTCGCGGCGGTCGCCGGTGGCGCCGCGGATTCGTAGGACAGCCAGCCGGCCGCGCCGCGCCAGATCGGGCCCGTGGCGGTGCCGACCTCGATCGTCACCGCCGGCGTCGCGCGGCGCGCCACCGCCTCGCGCAGGATCGCCGCGACCTCGGAGAAACGGCCGGCTGACGGCTCAGGGCTCATGGCTCATCCTTCGACTCGCTGCGCTCGCTCAGGACAAGGGGCCCGCAGCGGAGCGGGCTCACGGCTCACGGCCTTGGCTCGCCGGAGCCTTGGCGAAGGCGGCCACGTAGCCGACGGCCAGCGTGACGAGGGACCCGATCAGCACGTACCACTGCCACGTCACGGCGGTGAAGATCCGCACGGCCAGCGTGACGGCGGCGCCGGCGGCCGCGCCCACGAACGCGTCGCCCTGGCGCACGCGGCGGGTGAACGTGCCGAGGAAGAAGAGGCCCAGGATCACGCCGTTGGTGAACGACGCGATGCCCAGCACCTCGTCCACGACGCGGCTCGACAACTTGATCGCCGAGATGGCCACGACCACCTGCACGGCGCCCCAGGCGACCGTCATCAGCCGCGACACCCGCAGCTGGTCGGCCGCCGATCGGCGGCCGCCGGTCATCGGCAGCCAGAAGTCGCCGATGGCCGCCGCCGACGAGGAGTTGAGCGAGGAGGACAGCGTGGACATCGCCGCGGCGAAGATCGCGGCCAGCACCAGCCCGAGCACGCCGGGCGGCATGTGCCGCACGATGAAGTAGGGGAAGATGCGGTCGGTGAGCAGCCGGCCGTCCGCGGTGAACGCGGCGATCTCCTGCGGCGCGTGGCCCGTGTAGTACACGAACAGCATCGCGCCGATGAGCAGGAAGAGCGCGAACTGCGCGAACACCACGACGCCGCTCCAGAGCAGCGCCGCGCGCGCGTCGCGCGGCGAGCGCGCGCACAGGTAGCGCTGCACCATCATCTGATCGGTCCCGTGCGTGGCCGTCGTCAGGAACGCGCCGCCGACGACGCCCGACCAGAACGTGTAGCCCCGGGTCACGTCCCAGGTGAAGTCGAAGAGCTTGAAGCGCCCGGCGGCCGAGCCCACGCGAACGACCTCGGCCCAGCCGCCCGGGATGCGGTCGAGCAGGATCGCAGCCGCGACGAGCGCGCCGGCCAGATAGACGGCGAGCTGGATCACGTCGGTCCAGATCACGGCGGCCATCCCGCCCAGGTAGGTGTAGACGATGGTGGCCACGCCCAGGATGAGCACCGAGGCCACCAGCAGCGTCGCGGTCCGGTCGAGGCCGGGCAGGAGCAGGTGCTCGGCGCCGGGGAGCGTCGCGAGCAGCGCCGCCAGCACGAGGCCCGTGGCGAACAGGCGGAAGCCGTCGGCCAGGCTGCGCGTGACGAGGAAGAGCGCCGAGGCGAAGCGTTTCACGCCGGTGCCGAACCGCTGGCCGAGCAGCTGGTAGACGGTGAGCAGCTCGCCGCGGAAGTACGCCGGGATGAACAGGACGGCGACCGCCACGCGGCCGATCAGGTAGCCGGTGACGAGCTGGAGAAACGTGAAGTTGGCCGCGTAGGCGAAGCCCGGGACGCTGATGAAGGTGACCGTGCTCGTCTCGGTGGCGACGATCGACCCCATGATCGCCCACCACGGCAGACGCTTCCCGCTGACGAAATAGTCCTGGACGGAGCGCTGCGCGCGCGAGAAGTGGGCGCCGAACGCGACGATGCCGGCCAGGTACGCGGCGAGGACGGCGAGGTCGATGGGGCGCAACTGGACTCTCGGGCTACCTCGATCCCGCCGCGTCGGCGAACGCCGCGCGGCTGACCTCCGAGAGGTACGTGTCGCGCGAGCGGGGCGGGTCGGCGAGCGCGTCGTACGAGAAGAGGATCACGCCGTCGGCGCCCTGCCGCCGGGCCGATTCGATCCGCGCCACGGTCTCGGCGGCGGTGAGGCGGAAGGCGCCGATGCCGGCCCACACCGCGTGGGTGCCGGCGAAGCTCCGCGCGGCGGCGATCTGCCGGCTGAACGTCGTGACCTCCGTCGTGTAGGCCATCGGGCAGACGGCGTCGAGCAGCCCCGTATCGAGCCACGTGCGCCAGTCCTGCAACCGGCGGGCGAACGCCTCGTCGGCGTCGGGCGCGACCGCGGCGCTCACGAGCGCGTCGGGACGACGGCGCTTGATGGCCGTGTGCAGCCGCATCATCAGCGACGACAACCGCGCGCGCCGGAAGCGGCTCCACTCGTCGGGCAGCGCGTCGGCGTAGGCCACCGGATCGTCGACCGCCAGCGCGTCGAGCCGCTGGCGGTCGGCGTCGGAGAGCTCCGGCAGCACGTCGGCGCGGAACTCGGCCATCGCGTAGCGGCTGTAGTCGAACCGGTCGTCGGGGTAGCGGAGGTAGTCGAGGTGCACGCCGTCGAGCGCGTACCGCGCCACCAGGTCCGAGACGACATCGGTGACGTAAGTGGACGCGCCAGGGCTGAGCGGCGACGTGTAGAGCCCCTCCACCTCGTCCGACTGGGTGCGCGTCCACCGGGCGAGGCGGCCCACGTAGGCCGGACTGGTCGGATCGACGTCGGCCATCTCCCGCGCCAGCGGGCGCGGCACCATGAGCCACTCGGGATGCCGGTAGACGACGTGCGAGGGCGAGGTCGGCAGGCCGAAGGCGCTCGACACCAGATTGACGTTCACCCACGCGTGTACCCGGAGGCCCGCCGCATGCGCCGCCGGCAGGAGCGCGGCCAGCGGGTCGAAGCTCGCCGGCTGATCCTCGAGGTCCTCGGCGCGCGGCTCGATGTCGCTCTGGTAGTACGCGTCACCGCGCCCGCGCACCTGCACGAGCAGCGTGTTGAAGCCGTAGGTCCGGGCCGTGTCGACGAGTTGGGCGATCGACTGCGGCGAGGCGAGCGAGGCGCGAAGCACCCAGAGCGCGCGGATCTCCGCCGCCGGAGCCGGCGCGGATCCCGGCGCGGCGGCCGGACGCGCCGGAGCCACCAACAGAACGGTCAGACCAATGAGTGCGACGACCGCGATCGGCGCCAGCCGCCGGCCGAGCAGGGAGCCGGACATAAAACCTTAGAATCTAAACAGTTTACGTGCCCCCTGTCAACGCGATTCGCCTCGCGGCGTCCGCCGCATCCCGTCTATACTCGGTCGAGACCACGAACGAGCGGAGCACATGACCTACGTGTTGGGGATCGACGCCGGAGGCACCAAGACCGTGTGCCTCCTCGCGGACGGCGCGGGCACCACCCTCGCGGAAGCGCGCGGGGGCGGTGCCAACCTGCAGGCGGACGGCGAACTGGCCGTCGAGAAGGTGCTCCATCAGGTGATGGAGGAGGCGCTCGGCGACCGGGCCGTCATGCCCGCTGCCATCTGTCTCGGCATGGCGGGCGTCGACCGGGAGGACGACGCGCGGGTGATTCGCGGGATCATGGCGCGCATCGGCTACAAGGCGCGGGTGCTCGTCGTCAACGACGCGCTCATCGCCCTCGAGGCCGGCGTCGGCGGCGCGCCGGGCATCGTCCTCATCGCGGGCACCGGGTCGATCGTCTACGGGCGCAACGCGGCCGGCGAGGCGGCCCGCGCCGGTGGCTGGGGCTACGTGCTCGGCGACGAGGGGAGCGGCTACTGGATGGGACGCCTCGCGCTGCGCGCCGTCGTGCGGGAGGCCGACCGCCGGGGCCGCGCGACCGCGCTCACGCCGCGTGTGCTGCGGCACTTCGGCGCGGCGCGACCCTCGGACCTGATCCACGCGGTGTACGCGCGCGGGCAGCGGCCCGCGGTGCTCTCCGCGCTCGCGGCCGAGGTGCAGGCCGCCGCGGGCGAGGGCGATGTCGTGGCGCAGCAGATCGTGGAGGCGGGCGCGCAGGCGCTCGTGGCGGCGGCCGAGTCGGTGGCACTGCGGCTGGGCTTGAGCGACGAGGCCTTCACCTTCGTGCTGGCTGGCGGTATCTTTCGGGGAGTGCCGCTGCTCGCCGACGAGGTGACGCGGCGGCTGCCGGCGGTGGCGCCCAAGGCCACGGTGCGCCGACTCGAGGGCGAGCCGGCGGCGGGTGCGGTGCGGCTGGCGCTGGCCGAGGCGACGGGCGCCGCGGTGGTGCCCGTCTACAAGTCCAACTGACCGGAGGCGGGGCTCCGGCGCTTCAGGCGAGTCGCTCACACTCGTGCGCATCATCGTGTGTCGCAACGCCGACGCCGCCACGGCGGCCGTGGCGCGGCGGATGGCGGCCGCCGTGCGGCGCGCGCCGTCGCTCGTGCTGGGCCTGCCGACCGGGCAGACTCCCGTGCACCTCTACGCGCGCCTGGCGGCGCGCGCGGCGGCGGGGGAGCTCGACCTCTCGCACATCCGGACGTTCAACCTCGACGAGTTCCTCGGCGTGACGAGGGACGACCCCGGCAGCTACCGGGCGTTCATGGGGCGGCACTTCTTCGGGCCGGCGAGGGTGCCGCGTGCCCGGACGCACGTCCTCGACGGCCGCGCGCGCGACCCCGAGGCCGAGTGCGAGCGGTTCGAGGCGGCCATCGCGGCCGCGGGCGGGATCGACCTGCTGCTCGTCGGGTTGGGGCTCAACGGCCACGTCGGGTTCAACGAGCCGGGGCCGCAGCTGGTCGCGAACACCCACCGCGTGAAGCTGGCGCCGCCGACGCGGCGCGCCAACGCGGCGCTCTTCGGGGGCGACCCGCGCAAGGTGCCGCGCGAGGCGCTGTCGATGGGGATCGGAACGATCCTGCGGGCGCGCCGCCTGATCATGCTGGCCACGGGGGCCTCGAAGGCGCGCGTGGTGCGGCGCCTGGTGGAAGGGCCCGTGACGACGTGGCTGCCGGCGTCGTTCCTGCAGCTCCACCCCAATGCGGAGGTGATCCTCGACGAGGCCGCGGCGGGGAGACTGGGGGCCCTGCAGGATTAGGAGGAAGTCAGCTCTGTCCGTCCAACCCGAGAATCGCCCTGAGCCGCGGCTCCACGTCCTCGCCGATGGCGTCGCGGATCGAGTCGTCGGCGCCGCGCAGCTTCTTCATCGCCTGGGCGTACGAGGCGCGCGTCTTCTGCATGACGATCGCGACCTTCACGTTCCAGCGCGCGTGGCGCAGGAGCTTGTCGGCCTCGTCGTAGTCGAGGCCCGTGACGACGCCCAGGATGCGGCGGGCGCGGTCCTTGAGCTTCTCGGAGCCCGTCTGCACGTCCACCATCAGGTTGCCGTAGGTCTTGCCCACCTTGATCATCGAGATCGTGGTGAGCATGTTCAGCACGAGCTTGGTGGCGGTGCCCGCCTTGAGCCGCGTGGAGCCCGCGATGACCTCGGGACCGACGGCCGGCGCGACGACCAGATCCACGACCGACTGCAGCTCGGACTTCGGCCAGCACGTGATGAAGATGACCTTCGCGCCCGACTTGCGCGCGCGGGTGAGGCCGCCGAGCACGAACTGCGTCATGCCGCTGGCCGACACGCCGATGAGCACGTCGCGCCGGCTGATGCGGAGCCGGGCGACCGAGCGGGCGCCTTCCTCGTAGTTGTCCTCGACCCCTTCCTTCGCCCGGAAGAACGCCGTCTGGCCGCCGGCCATGAGCGCCTGTACGAGCGAAGGGGACGTGCCGAAGGTGGGGGGCATCTCGGCCGCCTCGAGGACGCCGAGCCGCCCGCTGGTGCCGGCGCCGATGAGGAGGATCCGGCCGCCCTTGCGCAGCGCCTGCACGATGATCTGGATGCCGTGGACGATGTGTTCGCGCTCGCGCTGGACCGCGCTCAGCACCTTGCGGTCTTCGGCGAGCATGATGTCGACGATGTCCGGAACCGGCGCTTTGTCGACCGCGAGGCTGACCGGGTTGATCTGCTCGGTGGGCAGATCCTCCCATTTCGAGTGCGTGGGCATGAGCGTGCCTGGCCTGGGCGCGACGGTCGCGCACCGGCCGTCACGAGCAACCGGGTACACTACCCCCCGGGGCGCCGGGTGTCAAATGGCCGTACAATCCTCCCGTGAGCCGCTACCCTGAGCTCTGACCCGCCCTCGCCGCGGGCCCCTTGCCCTCAGCGAGCGCTGCGAGTCGAAGGGTGAGCCGTGAGCATTGACGCCTACCTGTCGCATCTGCGCGTGGAGCGGCGGCTGCCGCCGAACACCGTCGAGAGCTACGCGCGCGACCTCGGGCACCTGGCGGCGTTCGCCGAGCGCCGGGGGAAGGCGATCGAGACGCTCGACCGCCAGGACCTCGAAGCGTTTGCGCGCGCGCTCATGACGGCGGGCCTGGCGCCGCGGTCCGTGGCCCGGGCGGTGGCCTGCGTGCGCGGCTTCTACCGCTTCCTGGTGCTCGACCGGCGACTGTCGGCCGACCCGGCCGACGACCTGCACGCCCCGCGCGCCTGGCCGGCGCTTCCCAAGTTCCTGAGCGTAGAGGAGGTGGACCGGCTGATCGCGCAGCCCGACGCCTCGACGCCGCGCGGCCTGCGCGACCGGGCGCTCATTGAGCTGCTCTACGCGACCGGGATGCGCGTGACCGAGCTGCTGTCGCTGCGGGCCGGCGACCTGAACCTGTCGGCCGGCTACCTCACGTGCACCGGCAAGGGCGACAAGCAGCGCATCGTCCCCATGGGACACGACGCCGCGACGTGGGTGGGGCGCTACCTCAAGGAGGCGCGGCCGGCGCTGCTCGGGAAGCGGTCGTCGCCGTGGCTCTTCGTGAACGCGCGCGGCGGCGCGCGGCTGACGCGCGTCGGGTTCTGGAAGGTGCTGAAGGGCTACGGCCTGGCGGCCGGCCTGCGCGCGGCGCTGAGTCCGCACGTGTTGCGCCACTCCTTCGCGACGCACCTGCTGGAGCGCGGAGCCGACCTGCGGGCGATCCAGCTGATGCTGGGCCACGCGGATCTGTCCACGACGCAGATCTACACGCACGTGCTGGAGGCGCGGCTGCGGGCTGTCTACGACCGGTACCACCCGCGGTCGTAGCCATGAGGAGGGCGCGAATTCACCACGGAGAGGTGGAGGGTTCACCACGGAGGACACGAAGGGCACGGAGAACATCCTTCTTGGGATCACGCTATCTTCATGCCGCGGGATGGCAGCGTGACCGCGGAACAGCGTGATCCAAAAGGGAAAGGTACCTTCGTGGCCCTTCGCGCCCTTCGTGGTGAACCCTCCGTCCCTCCCGTGGTGCCCCCTCCGTCCCTCCGCGTGAATCCGGCCTCTCCTCACCAAAGATTGACCCCATCCCTCAGCCTCTGCTAGAGTTATCGTCTTTGGAGCGGCACGATCCCGCCGACTGGGGCCACCCGCTTTGACATCCACGACCCCTCGCGTTCCGACGCGGCGCGCGCTCGACGGAGCCGGGCGGGGGACCGTCATCGTCGTTTGCTGACATGTACCGAAGGAGCGCTGCATGAGCCGTACGGGGCGCCATCTGTTCACCTCGGAGTCGGTCACTGAGGGTCATCCCGACAAGATCGCCGACCAGATCTCCGACTCGATTCTGGACGCCATCCTGGCCGAAGACCCGGTCGGGCGCGTCGCCTGCGAGACGCTCGTCACGACCGGCCTCGCCATCGTCGCCGGCGAGATCACCACGAGCTGCTATGTCGACTTCCCGAAGATCGTCCGCCAGACGATCAAGGACGTGGGCTACACGCGCGCCAAGTACGGCTTCGACTACGAGACGTGCGGCGTGCTCAGCTCCATCCACGAGCAGTCGCCCGACATCGCCATGGGCGTGGACCCGGGCGGCGCCGGCGACCAGGGCCTGATGTTCGGCTACGCGTGCACCGAGACCGCCGAGCTCATGCCGATGCCGATCATGCTCGCCCACAAGCTCTGCCTCGAGCTCGCCAAGGCCCGCAAGGAGGGCGTGCTCGACTACCTCCGCCCCGACGGCAAGTCGCAGGTGAGCGTCGAGTACGACGGCGACAAGCCCGTCCGCCTCGATACCGTGGTCGTGTCTACGCAGCACAGCGCGGCCGTCGGCGCGGACACGATGCGCGAGGACATCATCGAGAAGATCATCGCGCCGGTCGTCCCGGCCGGCATGATCGACAAGAAGACCCGCTACTTGGTGAACCCGACCGGCCGCTTCGTCATCGGCGGGCCCCAGGGCGACGCCGGCGTCACCGGCCGCAAGATCATCGTCGACACCTACGGCGGCGCGGCGCCGCACGGCGGCGGCGCGTTCTCGGGGAAGGACCCGACGAAGGTGGACCGCTCGGCCTGCTACATGGCCCGCTACGTCGCGAAGAACTGCGTGGCGGCCGGCCTCGCCGAGAAGGTCCAGGTGCAGCTCGCCTACGCCATCGGCGTGGCCGACCCGGTGTCGGTCTATGTCGAGACGTTCGGCACGGCCCGCGTCCCCGAGGAGAAGATCAGCGAGCTGGTGCGCGCGCACTTCCAGCTCACGCCCCGGGGCATCATGGAGATGCTCAACCTGCGCCGGCCGATCTACAAGAAGACGGCCGCCTACGGCCACTTCGGCCGCAACGACCCGGACTTCACCTGGGAGAAGACCGACAAGGCCGCGGCGCTGCGCGCCGACGCGGGACTGTAACTGCCGGGCCGGCGCCCGCCGGCCCCGCCGACCGCAATGGCTCGACCCCTCGTGAGACGCGTGCTGCTGGCGACGGCGGCCCTGGTGGCCGCCGTCGTCGTCTTCGTCGCCCTCACGCTGCCGCCGCGCCCGCTCGTCGTGGACGTGGCCGGTTGGACCCCCGCGCCGGGTGTGACCGTCGTCAAGGGGGTGATCCACGTGCACACCGTCCGGTCGGACGGCGGCGGCACGATGGACGAGGTGGCCGCCGCCGCGGCGAAGGCCGGCCTCGCCTTCGTGGTGTTCACCGACCACGGCGACGCGACGCGCGCGGCCGAGCCGCCGGCGTACCGCAGCGGCGTCCTGTGCCTGGACGGCGCGGAGATCAGCACGAACGGCGGGCACTACGTGGCCCTGGACATGCCGGCGGCCCCGTACCCCCTCGGCGGCGACCCGCGCGACGTCGTAGAGGACGTGAAGCGGCTGGGCGGGTTCGGCGTGGCCGCGCACCCCACCTCGGCCAAGCGCGCGCTCGCGTGGACCGCGTGGGACGCGCCGTTCGACGGGCTCGAGTGGCTCAACGCCGACAGCGAGTGGCGCGACGAGACGTGGCGCGCGCTGTGGCGGGTGCCGCTCGACTACCTGGTGCGGCCGGCGCCGGCCCTGGCGTCGCTGCTGGATCGGTCCGTGGAGGCCCTGGCGCGCTGGGACGCGCTGACCGCGGACCGTGTGGTCGTGGGCCTGGCCGGCGCGGACGCGCACGGACGCATCGGCCTCGGACGCGACGGCGCGTACGGCGACGTCGGCAGGTTCCAGATCCCGATTCCGTCCTACGAGGCGACGTTCGAGACCTTCGCGACGCGCCTCGAGCTGGCCGCGCCGCTCACCGGCGAGGCGGCGCCCGACGCCCGCGCCGTGTACGACGCCATCCGCCACGGGCGCGCGTTCACCGGCATCGACGCGCTGGCCGCGCCCGTGCGCGTGGACTTCTTCGCGACGAGCGGCGACGCGACGAGGCGCATGGGAGAGACGCTGGAGCCCAGAGGACCCGTGAGCGTCCACGTCCGCGCCGCGATCCCGCCCGGCGGGGAAGTGGTGCTCATCCAGGATGGCCGGGAGGTGGCCAGCCACACCGCGTCCGAGCTGACCCACGAGGCCACGGTCACGTCGGCCGTCTTCCGTGCCGAGGTGCGGCTGGCCCGCGCGCCCGGCACGCCGCCTGTGCCGTGGATCGTGACCAACCCCATCTACGTTGGCCCGCGGACTCCCGCGCCCGCGCCGCCGCCGCGCCCGCCGATCCGTGAGACGACGGCCCTCTACACGAACGAAGCGCAGACCGGCCCCTGGATGGTGGAGTTCGATCCCGCGTCACGCGCGGCGGTCAACGTCGTCCCCAACGTCGGCGGGCTCGAGCTGGCGCTCCGCTACGCGCTGCGCGGCGCGCCGGCCGACGGCCAGTACGCGGCGCTGGTACGGCACCTCGATGCCCGCCTCGCCGGCGGCGACCGGCTGATTTTCCGCGGCCGGGCCAGCCGACCGATGCGCGTCGACGTGCAGCTCCGGCAGCCGGTGGGCCCTGACGGCGTGCGGTGGGGCCGCTCGGTCTACCTCGACACGGAGCCGCGCGACGTCACGGTGTTCTTCGACGACCTGCGGCCCATCGGCCAGACTCCCGGCCCCTCGCCCGACTTCGCGCGCATCGACTCGCTCCTGTTCGTCGTCGACACCACGCACACCGCGCCCGGAACGGCCGGGGTCGTGTGGGTGGACGACGTGAGGATCGGGAAGTCCTGACGACGTTGTGTGGGGCCCAGTGGGATTCTGTATCCTCGGTCTGTGGGAGAGTGGAATGAGCGGGCGGGGGTGGCGCTCGCAGTCCTCGCCAGTATGGGGCCCAAGGCCGGGTCGGTCCGGCAGTCCGAGACGCCATTCCCGCCCTCGAACGCCTGCGCGATCGTGAACCGTTCAATCGCACGGAAGTGGAGGAGGCCCTGCGGAGGATCCAAGGGCGCTAGTGCGGGGCACCCTCACGCTTGGCGACGCATTCTGAAGTCCTGTGCGGCCCTGAGGGCGGCGCCGTCGGATCGCCGGTCCTGGCCCTCCAGCAGCGCCCGAACAATCTCCACCGCGGCTCTACAGGACCATACAGATCTAGTGAACCAGTTCACTAATATACCAGGATGCTAGGTATCTAGTGTGGTAGTATGGTGGCGTCATGCTGTTCGAGATCGACCCGGCCGACAGCCGCCCCATCTACCGCCAGATCATGGATGAGGTACGGCGCGGCGTCGCCGCGGGTCTCTTGAAGGCCGACGAGCCGCTGCCGGCCGTGCGCCAGCTCGCCTCGCAGCTGAAGCTCAACCCGAACACGGTGCAGCACGCCTACCGCGAGCTCGAACAGGCCGGGCTGGTGTACGTACGTCGCGGGTTCGGCACGTTCGTCTCGCCCCTGAGCGTGGGCCGCGTCAAGCCCGCCCAGATGGCCCGGCAGGTCGCCGAGCGCGCCCTGCGCGACGCCTTTCGCCACGGCCTCCTCGCGAGCGACCTCATCGCCGCAATCAAGGACATCGCACCGAAGCGGGACTAGCTTCGCGTGGAGGTGCCGGCTACGTTCTGACCGTGAGGATGAGATAGACCGCGCCGGCGCCGAAGATGAAGTTGGGCGCCCAGGCGGCCAGCAGGGGAGTCAGCAGGCCGGCCGTCCCGATCGCCGCGAAGACGCTCGTCAGCAGCCAGTAGGTGAGGGCGAGCGCAATCCCGAGTCCCACACCGTAGAGCGCTCCGCGCCGACCCGTCGTGACGGCGAAGGGTACGGCGAGCAGCGTCATCACGAGCGTGACGAAGGGGAAGGCCACCTTGCGCTGCAGCTGCACGATGAACGGCACCACGTTGAAGCCGCTCGACCGCAGCTCCTGGATGTGCCGCTGGAGCTCGGCGAACGTCATCATGTCGGCGCTCAGGAGCTCGGTCTCGAAGTAGTCGGGCGGCTCCAGGTTCACCGTGCGCTTCTGGAAGTGCTCGGTCCCGGCGGCCAGCTTCGAGCCGGGGCCCTGGTAGCGCCGCGACCAGCCCTGGGTCGCCTCCCACCGGCCGTCGTACACGGCGCGCCGGGCCGTCGTCTGGCTCACGAGCCGATCGCCCCTGGCGTCGAACCGGTAGATGTTCAGGTCGTAGAGACCGCGGCTCGCCGGGTCGTACAGCGCGTAGTGGTAGATGTCCCCGTTACGGCCCACCAGCCACGTGCGGTTCGCCACGGTCATCGTCCGGGGCGGACGGCCCCGGATGGTCCGGTCGATCGCGTCGGCCTGGCGGTGCGAGACGGCCAGGATGCTCTCCTCGAGGCTGAACAGCATGCCGCTCGCGATGAGCGCCAGCACCAGCAGCGGCGCCGCGGTGCGGTACAGACTGATGCCGCAGGCCCGCATCACGGTGAGCTCGCTCGTCTTGGTGAGCAGGCCGACGGTCACCAGCGTCGCCAGCAGCACCGCCAGCGGCAGCACCCAGTAGACGAACTGGGGCGTCTCGTACCAGAAGTACTGCAGCAGCAGGAATCCGGACGCCTGCCCCTTGAAGAGATAGGCCGAGCGGTCGATGAACGCCGCGATGTACACGATGGCCAGCAGCCCCGCGAAGGCGAGCGCGACGACGCGGAGATAGAGACCCGAGACGTAGCGGTCGAGGATGTTCGGGCTCGGCATGCCGAACCGCGGTACCGTGACGACCACCACCACCTTCCGCCCGGTCGGGATGGTCGCCGACCGGGTGACCCCCGCCGGTCGGGCGGGGAGGTGGGGAAGCCAGCGGGGCAGTCGGAGGGGGAAGCGGCCCTCGGCCCACTTGGCCCGCCAGACGAGCGCCGCGACGCCCATCGGGCCCAGGAGGATGTTGGGCATCCACCGCGAGAGGTCTGCCGGCAGCCAGCCGCCCTTGGTGAGCGCCTCGGCCGTGTACATGACGACGTAGTACAGGAAGACCACGCCGATTCCGAGCACGAACCCCGCCATCTTGCCGTCCTTGCGCGAGGTCACGCCGAGCGCGAGCGCGATCACGGCGAACACGAGGCAGGCGACCGGGATCGAGAACTTCTGCTGGTAGGCCATCACCTCGTTGTGAACCGGCTCGCCGTTGGCGCGCTTGCGGGCAATCTGGGCGCGCAGGGCGGCCAGGCTCATCTCGGGGATGCCGCGCTGGGGACCGTTGCGGGGGAACACGCTGTCGGGGTCGAGCGAGATGGTCTGGGTGTCGAACTCGAGGACGTCCTCCGCGGTGTGGCGGCTGCCGTGCTCGAGCACGAGGTCCACACGGCGGGTCTGCCGATCGGTTACCAGGTGGCCGGCCTCGGCGACGTACACGGTCGGCTGGCCCACCTTGCTCGTGTCGGCCAGGAACACCCCCCGCCAGCCTTCGTTGTTCTCGGGCACGTCGCGCACGTACAGCACCTTGCTCGGGAAGTCCTCGAAGAACACGCGGGGCTTGATGTCGTTCTCGGCCCGGGCCGCGACAATCCGGTAGGTGATCTCGCGGAAGGTCTGGTTGGCGTTCGGGATGGCCACGATGAGGACGTAGAGCGTGGCGCCGGTGGCCACGAGCGCGAGGATCATGACCGGCCGCAGCAGGCGATAGAGGCTGACACCGCAGGCCAGCATGGCCACCGTTTCGCGGTCGCCCGAGAGGCGGCCGAGGCCGACGAGCAGGCCGACGAGGAGGGAGACGGGAATGGCGATACCGAGGGCCTGGGGGACCAGCGTCAGGATGATCCAGCCGACGTCGGAGAAGGCCACGCCCTTGGCGAGCAGGGACTCGGCCTGCTCCATAATGGGCTGGATGATCAGGAGAAACGTGAACACGAGGAGCGCCAGGAGGAACGGCGGGAGCACCTCGCGCATCACGTAGCGGTCGATCGTCCGGATCATTCAACTCTCAGGGGCCGGAGGCCGGGGTCTGCGCTGTGCCGCTCGGGGCGAAGACGAAGGCCCAGGGGCCGAACGTTCCGCCACGCTGAGAGTAGCACGGAAGAGGCGTCGGGGCTCGAAGCAGGGGCGTCCGGAGCGATGGGGCGGCCGCTTGGGGCTGCTGCCCGCGAACGTGGTCCACAGTTCATGCACAGGGCAGGTTTTCTGGGGTTTTCCTTTGAGTCTGATAATGGATGTTATGTTAACTTAATGGAAGGGATCAGCGCGAGGCCGGCGGTTGGAGGCCAGGGTCGAAGGTGCTGAGCCGCGTCCGTGAGCCTTGAGCCCTGAGCCGCCTTCGCTCTTCGAGCTTCGGCGCCCAAGCCCTGAGCCCGTCCGTTCTACTTCTTGCCGCGGAGCTCGGCGATGATCGCCTCGAGGGCCTCGATGATCTCCTCCTTGTCGACACGCGACTTGGAGAACTTCAGGCGGAGGTTGAAGGCCTTGGTGGGCGCCTTGTAGGCGAAGACGTAGGCCTTCGGGCGGCCGGGCTTGGGCCGGGCCGTGGCCTCGCGAAGCTGCTGGCGGGTGGCGACGCCCTCGCGGGCGATTCGTTCCACCAGCGCGATCATTTTCTTCGGGTCCGATTGACGAACTACCTGTAAAAGCAACGACTTAGAGCCAATGTCGGCCAGCCGACACAGGTTGCGCACCTCGTCCGGCATGTTCGTGAGCGACAGAGACTCGGTGATCGACGTCCGCGACTTCCCCAGCCGCCGCGCCAGGTCTTCGTGCGTGTAGCCGGACCGCTGCGCCAGGGTCTGCAACGCCTCGGCCTCCTCGAAGGCCGTCAGGTCCTTGCGCTGGAGGTTCTCGACGAGCGCGATCTCGAGCACCTCCGTGTCGTCGATGTCCCGGATGACGACCGGCACCTCCCGGACCCCGACCTGCACCGCCGCCTGGTAGCGGCGCTCGCCCGCCACGATCTGGAAGCGGTCGCCCCGCTGCCGCACCACCAGCGGCTCGATGATCCCCTTCTCGGCAATCGAGGCCATGAGCTCCGACAGGTCGCCCATGACCTGCCGGGGCTGCTCGGGGTTGGGCTCGACGTGCTCGATGGCGACCATCCGCCCCACCGGCGCGCCGGCCGAGCTCGCCAGCGCCTCCACGTAGTGCTCGTCGTGACGCATCCGCACCGTCGACGGCAGTCCGCGCTTAGGCACGATCGATGACCTCCTCGCACAAACGGTAGTACTCGGACGCGCCCGACGAGTCGGGCGCGAACGAGAAGATCGATTCCTTGTAGGCCGGGCTCTCCTCGAGCCGCACGCTCTTGGTGATGACCGTCTTGAACACCTTGTTCCCGAACACCTTGTCGATCTGCGCCCGGATGTCCCGCGCGAGCGACGTCCGCTTGTCGTGCATCGTGATCAGCACGCCCAGAATGCGCAGGTCGGGGTTCGCCCGGGTCCGCACCTTCTCGATGGTCTCGAGCAGGTCATCGGTGCCCTCCAGCGCGAAATACGAGGACTGGATCGGGATGAGCAGGTGCGTCGCCGCCACCAGCGCGTTCACCGTCAGCAGCCCCAGCGTCGGCGGGCAGTCGATGATGATGTAGGGAAACCGCTCGCGCACGGCCGCCAGCCGGTCCTTGAGCCGGTAATGCGCGTCGAGCTCGCCCACCAGCTTGGCCTCGAGCTTCGCCAGGCTGATGCGCGCCGGCGCGACCCACAGGTTCTCGGTCGGCGACGGCAGCACGACGTCCTCGAGCCCGCAGGTACCGTCGGCGATGGCGTCGTACACGTTCCGCTGGACGGTCGTCACGTCCAGATACGACATGGAGCTGTTCGCCTGAGGGTCGAGGTCGATGAGCAGCGTCGGTCGGCCGCGCAACGCGAACGCGGCGGCGAGGTTGATGGCGGTCGTGGTCTTCCCCACGCCGCCCTTCTGGTTCGCGATGGCGACAATCATCGGACGCCCGGTGCCGGCGGTCCGGGGGCCCCGCGGGCCGGGGCGCGGACGGCGCGACACGCCGCTGCACTGGCGGTCAAGTCGTGGCCATTCTAGGGGTGGCGCCGGGGGGTGTCAAGGAAAGGTGTCGAAGGCGGGACGGACGGTCGCCGGGCGGCCGGGCTACATCTTGTATTTTCCGAGATCGTCGGGGTCGAGGCTCTCGAGCCACTTCTGGAGCCGTTCGGAATCGGCCTTCTCCGGCGTGTCAATCGTCTTCGCGTTGTCGATGACGAGCTCCTCGACGAAGATGGGCACCCGCGTCCGCAGCGCCAGCGCAATGGCGTCCGACGGCCGGGCGTCGATGGCAATCGTCTCGCCGTTGCGATCGAGGTAGATCAGCGCGTAGAAGGTGTTCTCCTTGAGGTCCGACACGACGATCTTGGTCACCGTCGCCTCGAGGTCCTGAATCACGTTCTTGAGCAGGTCGTGCGTCATCGGTCGCGGCGTGGAGACGTTCTCGATCTGCAGCGCGATGGCATTCGCCTCGAAGACCCCCACCCAGATCGGCAGCACCTTCTGCCCGTCCTTGTCGCGCAGGATGATGATGGGCATGTTGGTGATGGGGTCCACCATCAGCCCCTTGATCGACATCTCAATCTGCATCGCACGCCTTTCTTCGGGGGGGCGTCGCACCCGGTAACGTAGGCGTCGTCCCGCGTCCTGTCAAGCGCCGGCCGCCTCTCCCCGGACGGCGTTCGGCCAGGCCTCGGTCACCCGCACGGACACCAGCCGCCCCACCCACTCGGCCGGGCCCGGGAAGTTCACGACGGTGTTGCCGGTCGTCCTGCCCTGCAGCTCCCACTCGCGACGCCGGCTCGGCGCGTCCACGAGCACCTCGACCGTGCGCCCCACCAGCGCCTCATGCAGCGCGACCTGGATGCCCTTCTGCCGCGCCTGCAGCTCCACGATCCGCCGCGTCTTCTCCGGCTCCGGCACGTCGTCGGCGAGCCGCTTGGACGCGAGCGTGTTCGGCCGCACCGAGTACTTGAACGAGAAGATGCTCTGGAACCGGACCCGCTCGACTAGCGACAGGGTCTCCTCGAAGTCGGCGGCCGTCTCGCCCGGGAAGCCGACGATCATATCGGTCGAGAGCGCCAGGTCCGGTATGGCCCCCCGCAGCCGCTCGACCAGGTCCAGGTACTGCTCGCGGGTGTGGCGCCGGCGCATGGCCGCCAGGACCCGGGTGGAGCCCGATTGCACCGGCAGGTGGAGGTGTTTGCAGACCCTGGGCAGATCGCGGATGGCCTCCACGAGCCGGGCCGTGACGTGTCGCGGGTGCGGGCTGGCGAACCGGATGCGCTCGATCCCGGCGACCGCGTCGACCCGCGCGAGCAGTCCGGCGAAGTCGCAGGCCGGATCGTCGGGCGCCTGGTAGTGGTTCACGATTTGCCCGAGCAGGTGGATCTCGCGCCGGCCCGAACCGACCGCCTCCTCCACCTCGGCCAGGATGTCCCGTGCCGGCCGCATCCGCTCGTGGCCGCGCGTGTATGGGACCACGCAGAAGGCGCAGTAGTCGTTGCACCCCTCGATGATGGTGACGTAGGCCTTGACCGGGTCGCCATGGCGGGCGACGCCGAGCGGGAACGAGACGTCCTCGTAGACGTTGAGATCGGTGGCCGGCCGGCCCGTGCGCACCGTCTCCTCGACGAGCGCCGGCAGCTGTCTCAAGCTCTGGGTCCCCAGGATGACGTCCACCGGCGTGGCGGCGCGGCTCCGGATCCTCTCGCCCTCCTGCTGGGCCACGCAGCCGGCGACGGCCACCGTGGGCCGCCGCGCCTGCGCCCTGGCCACGGCCTCGATCTCGCCCAGGCGCGTGAAGAGCTTCTCCTCGGCCCGCTCGCGGACGCTGCAGGTGTTGATGACGACCAGGTCCGCGTCCTCGACGCGCGGCGCCGCCTCGTAGCCCGCGCGCTCGAGGAGCCCGGCCATGCGCTCCGAGTCGTGCACGTTCATCTGGCAGCCGAAGGTCTCGATGATGTACCGGCGCGTCTTCCCTGTCATCGACGTTTCGCTTTCGCCCTTTCGCTTTCGTCTTTCGTTTTTTCTTCGCCTTCGCTCCTCCGCCTCGTCTGCCGCATCTCGCGCGCGCTCGCGAGCACCGGCTCGGAGAGCGCCGCGCCGCCAATCATCCGCGCCAGCTCGAGATCCCGCGCTTCCCCGTCCACCCGGCTCACGGTCGTGACGGTCCGCTGCCCCCGGACCGACTTGTCGATGCTGAAGTGCACGTCGCCGTGCGCGGCGATCTGCGGCAGGTGCGTGATGCACAGCACCTGGCACCGCGTCCCGAGGCGCTGCAGCCGGGCACCGACGACGTCGGCCACCGCCCCGCCGATCCCGACGTCCACTTCGTCGAAGATCAAGGTCTTGCCCGGCGCATCGGTCGACGCCAGCGTCTTGAGCGCGAGCGTGACGCGCGACAGCTCGCCGCCCGAGGCGATGCGCGCCAGCGGGCGCAGCTCCTCGCCCGGGTTGGGCGAGAGAAAGAACTCCGCTTCGTCCAGGCCCCGGTCGCTCCACCGGGTGGGTGGCGCTTCCGGGCCGAACCGGACCTCGGCCCGCGTGCGCGGCATCGCCAGCTCGCCGAGCGCCCGCTCGAGCGCCCGCGTGAAGCGGCCGGCCGCCTCGCGACGCGCCTTGGAAAGTGCCCGGGCCTCGGCCAGAAACGTCCGCTCGGCCGCCGCCAGGGCGGTTTCCAGTTCGGCCGTCCGCTCCTCGCAACGTTCGAGCGCCGCGAGCTCGGCCCGCAGGGCGCGCTGGCGATCGAGGACCTCGCCGAGCGTGGGGCCGTACTTCCGCTTGAGACGCTCGAGGAGCGCCAAGCGGTCCTCCACTTCCTGCAGGCGCTGCGGGGACGCGTCGATGTCGGCACCGTAGCCCCGGAGGAAGTACGCCAGGTCCTCGAGCTGCGACTTGATGGCCTCGCGCGGCTCCAGGTAGGGCGCGACGCGCGGGTCGAGCGCGTGCAGCTCCTCGAGCCGCTTCCACACGATCCGGAGCGAGGCCAGTGCGGCCTGTTCGCCGTCGTAGAGCGCCTCGTAGGCTTCGGCCGACAGCCGCTGCAGGCGGTCGGCGTTGGCCAGGACCTGCCGGGCCGCGGCCAGCTCCTCGTCCTCGCCGGGCTGCGGCTTCGCGCGGTCGATC
Organism: Acidobacteriota bacterium; assembly: GCA_024641665.1. Classification (GTDB taxonomy): domain Bacteria; phylum Acidobacteriota; class Vicinamibacteria; order Vicinamibacterales; family JAHECP01; genus JAHECP01. The sequence goes on along the minus strand of JAHECP010000079.1, from coordinate 4,382 downwards.
TCCCCGAGCTGGAAGGTGACCAGGTCCACGCGCGCCGCCTTCTGCCGGTCGTCGAGCCGAAGCGCCTCGAGCTCGGTCTGCAGGGCGCGCCAGGCGCCGAAGGCGACGGCTGTGCGCTCCCCCGGGGCCTCGAGGGCTCCATAGGCGTCCACCAGGTCGAGGTGCGTGGTCGCGTCGAGCAGGAGCTGGTGCTCGTGCTGGCCGTGGAGGTCGACGAGCGGGCCCAGGCGCTCCTTGAGCGCGGACGTCGTGACGAGCTCGTCGTCGAGAAACGCGCGGCTGCGCCCCTGGGCCGAGACCTCGCGCCGGACGAGGACCTCGCGCCCGTCGGGCGTCTCGAACACGGCCTGGATCGTGGCCGCGGCCTCGCCGGTGCGGACGAGATCGGCCGAAGCGCGGCCGCCCACGAGCAGGCCGACCGCCTCGACGACGATGGATTTGCCCGCGCCCGTCTCGCCGGTGAGGACGTTCAGGCCGGGCTCGAACTCGACCTCGAGCGCTTCGATGACGGCCAGATGCCGGATGCTCAGAAACCGGATCATAGGGGGTGGCGCGCTACGCGCTGACGCTCGTCGAAACCGGAACTTCCATCATATCAAACCTTTGACAGCACTTCGGACGCGTGTTAGGCTTTGACAACCGCGCTGTCCCAGCGGCGCAAAACGAAACACCATCTTCGCAGCGGAGGAAGGTTTGCGCACGCTCGGACTCTATGCCCTCGCCTATCTGGCGCAGGCAGGTGGAGCGCCACCGCCGGCTCCAGCTGAAGTCACCACCGACATCGTCAGCCTGGTTGCCCGCTCCAGCCTCGTCGCCAAGTCCGTCCTGCTGATCCTGCTCGTCTTCTCGGCCGTGTCGTGGGGCATCATTCTCTACAAGCTGTGGCAATACCGCCGCGCCGAGCGGCAGAGCCGGACCTTCATCGCCGTCTTTCGGCGCAGCAGCAAGTTCTCCGAGGTGCAGTCCGTCTGCAAGTCGCTCGCGGCGAGCCCGCTCGTGGGGCTGTTCCAGGCCGCCTACGCCGAGCTGAACTCGCAGCTGCGGCAGCAGGCCGGCGCGCCCGCCGGCCGGCCGGCGGCGGTGCCCGCGCGTCCTACTCTCAAGAGCCTCGACGCCGTGGATCGGGCGCTGCTGCGCGCGTCCACGGTGGAAGTCGCGCGGCTCGAGCACCGGGTCATGTTCCTGGCGACGACGGCGAGCATCACGCCCTTCATCGGGCTGTTCGGCACGGTGTGGGGCATCATGGCGGCGTTCGAGAACATCGGCGCCGCCGGCTCGTCGAGCCTGGGCGTCGTGGCGCCCGGCATCGCGGAGGCTCTAATTGCCACGGCCGCGGGCCTCTTCGCGGCCATCCCGGCCGTCTATTTCTACAACCACCTGACCGGACACGTGAAGCGGTTCGCCGCGGCGATGGACGATTTCTCGCTGGAGTTCCTGAATCTGGCGGAGCGGAATTTCACCTAGCCTCGAGAACCCTCGAGCCTCCGGACGGGGGCGAGCCAGACACCGATGCCAAAGGTCCAGGGCCACGAGAACGGCAACGGAAACGGGGGCGGGTCCGGGCGGCGCCGCCGCGGGGGGCCGCGGGTGGCCACCTCCCTCTCGGAGATCAACGTCGTCCCGCTCGTGGACGTCATGCTGGTGCTGCTCGTCATCTTCATGGTGACGGCGCCGATGATGCAGCAGGGGATGGCGGTGAACCTGCCGCAGGCGCGCCGGGCCGAGCCGGTGAGCGCGCAGCCGATCTACGTGACGGTGCCGGCGAGCTTCAGGCGCGACCGGAGGCTGCAGATCGGCGACGACACGATTCCGCTGTCGGCGCTCGAGGAGCGGGTCCGCCAGGCGCTGACGGGGCGCGAGGACCGCAACGTGTTCGTCCGGGCGGACGCGCAGGTGACGATGCAGGAGTTCATGGAGGTGACCGACCTCCTGAAGGACGCGGGGGTGCAGAAGGTGGGGGTGCTCACGGCCCCGCCGCCGCGCCGGTGACGGCGATTCCCCATGCAGGAGCCGGTCAGCGCCATCATCGCGGAGCGGGCCCGGGAACCCGACGGGATGCGCCGGATGCTGGGCGTCTCGTTCGGCGCGCACATCGTCGTCGTGGCGGCGCTGGCGCTGATGCCGGCGGGATGGCGCACCTGGCAGGCCCGCGCGCTGCCGAGGGACGTGCTGTTCATCTCCCTCGGCGGGACGCCCGGCCCGCGGTCGACGGGGATGACGCCCATCGACGCGCGGCCGATCCAGCAGGTGGTGTCCGAGCCGGAGCTGAAGAAGCCCCAGTGGATCCAGCCGCCGGCGGTCGCGACGCCCGAGATGACCGTGCCGGCGCCGAAGGCGCGGCCGGCGCCGCGATCCACGACGCCGCCCGTGACGAAGGCCCCGGACACGGCGCGCGGCCGCACGCCGACCAAGGGCACCGAGGCGCGCGGCGGCACGGCGCGGGCCGAGACGGGCGCGACGCGCGGGACGGGCTTCGGCGGCCTGACCACGGGGGGCGGCGGGGGGACGGGCGGCTACGTGGAGGCGGGCAACTTCTGCTGCCCCGACTACCTCGGCACGATGGTGTCCATGATCAGCCAGAACTGGAACCAGTTCCAGCAGGTGGCCGGCGAGACGCTGATGAAGTTCGCGATCCAGCGCGACGGACGGATCACGAACATCGAGGTCGAGCGATCGAGCGGCTACGTCGCGCTCGACCTGGCGGCCGAGCGCGCGCTCATCGCGACCGGCCAGCTGCCGGCGCTGCCCGCCGCGTACCCCGACGCGCAGCTCGTGGTGCACCTGAGCTTCCAGTACAAGCGTTGAGATCGGACGGATGCCCGAAATGACGAACGTGCGTGTCACGGTGCTCTTCGCCGCCCTGGGGGCGGTCTCGCTCCTGGCGGCCGGGGCGCCGCCGCAGACGCCGCCGCCGCAAACGCCGCCGGCGCCGCAGCAGCCGCGCGAGGTGTTCGTGCCGATCGTGGGCGAGATTGGCGCGCCGCCGCGGCTCGCGGTGGTGCCGTTCCTGGCGCTCACGCCGGACCAGGACACCCGGGCGATCGCGCAGACGATCACCGAGGTCCTGTTCGCCGACCTGTCGTTCGAGCGGGAGTTCTCCATGATCCCGGCCGACGTGGTGCGGACGGTGCCCGCGCCGCGCTCGATCGACGACGCCCAGTGGGACCGCTGGCGCGAGGTGGGCGCCGACGGGGTGGTGATCGGCACCGTGCGCAAGACCGACCGGGGGCTGGAGGTGCAGGTGCGCGTCCTGTCGGTCCGCTCGAAGGAGTCGGCGTTCGGCAAGGAGTACTCGGGCACGGGCGCCAACCCGCGGCTCTACGCGCACACGATCGCCGACGAGATCTTCATGCAGCAGCGGCGCCTGCGCGGGGTGGCGCGGACGAAGCTGGCGTTCTCGTCGGACCGCGACGGCGAGCGCATGCCCGGGCCGGTGGCCGACCGGACGATCAAGGAGATCTACATCGGCGACTACGACGGCTACAATCAGCGCCGGGTGACCGTGACGCGCAGCCTGAACGACTTCCCCGTCTGGTCGCCCGACGGCCGCGCGATCGCCTACACGTCGTGGCGCAGCCGGTTCATGACGATCTTCGTCTCGCACATCTACGAGACGACGCCGCCGACCACGCCGGCCGGCGGCAGCTGGCAGGTGCAGAACTGGCTGGCCGCCTGGTCGCCCGACGGCAAGCGGCTGGTGTTCACGTCGAGCCGCGACGGCAACCCCGAGCTGTACGTCGTGAACGCGGACGGGACGAACCTGCGCCGGCTGACCTACAACCCCGCGGCCGACACGACGCCGACCTGGTCGCCGACCGGCGCGCAGATCGCCTTCACGTCCGATCGCACGGGCTCGCCGCAGATCTACGTGATGAACGCGGACGGCACCGGCCTCCGCCGGGTCACCTACGAGCCGTACTGCGATCGGCCGACGTGGTCGCCCGCGCCGTTCAACGAGATTGCCTACGCGTCGCGGACCGGGCCCGGCTACGACATCAAGATCTACGAGGTGGCCACCGGCGAGGTGCGCCAGCTCACCTTCGGGCAGGGCTCGAACGAGAGCCCGGCGTTCGCCCCCAACGGCCGGCACCTGGCGTTCACGACCACGCGCTGGGGCAAGGTGCAGATCGCGGTGATGGGCCGCGACGGCAACGACGTCCGTCAGCTGACGCGCGTCGGCAACAACTACGCGCCCAACTGGTCGCAGTAGGCGCGCGGCCCGGCGCCGCCGCGCTCGTTCTGGAGAGGACCGGCATGATCAGGAGCATCGTCCGCCATCCGCTCGCCGTGGTCGTTGTCGCCGCCGCGCTCGCCGCCGCGTGCGGGAGCAAGCAGCCGCCCGTGGCGCGCCCGACGCCGCCTCCGCCGGCGGCGCCGGCCAC
>JAHECP010000271.1 GCA_024641665.1 Acidobacteriota bacterium | reverse complement strand
CGCCGCCGCGGCGTGTCGCCCGCGGCAGCGCGGGCTTGGCCGTCACGCCGATCGCGCGCACGCGCAGGTTGACGATCTCGGTGGCCCGGCGCGGGTTCGCGTAGCCGTACAGCCGCTCGTGCCGCGCGTCGAACTCCCGGCGGTAGTCCGCGGCGAACGGCACGGTGATCTCGAAGGACTGGCCCACGTAGCGGACGTCGAGCGAGCGCTCGATCACGGCGCGATCGCCCCCGAACCCCTCCGACGCCAGGTCCGCCCGCGCGCCGGCCACGATCGGCTCGAAGCGGCGCTCCAGGTCGGCCGCCTCGGCGGCCGCCGACGGCAGCAGGACGGTCAGCGAGTAGTCCTTGGTCACGTCGGCGAGCAGCATGCCGAGCGCCGACAGCACCCCGGCGTGCTTCGGGACGATGACCGTGCCGATCTCGAGCTTGTCGGCGATCGCGCAGGCGTGCATGCCGCCCGCGCCGCCGAACGCCACGAGCGCGAACTCGCGGGGGTCGAACCCCCGCTCGACCGACACGACGCGGATGGCCCGCTCCATGTTCGCGTTGGCGACGCGCACGATCCCCTCGGCGAGCGCCAGCGGCGACACCGACAACCGCGCGGCGAACTCGCGCGCCGCGCGCGCCGCGCGCGCCACGTCGAGCGCCATCCGCCCGCCGAGGAAGTAGCCGGGGTCGAGTCGTCCCAGCAGCAGGTTGGCGTCGGTGACGGTCAGCTCGTCGCCGCGGCCGTAGCAGACGGGCCCGGGGTCGGCCCCCGCGCTGCGCGGCCCGACCCGCAGCGCGCCGCCCGAGTCCACGTGGGCGATCGACCCGCCGCCCGCGCCGACGGTGTGGATGTCGATGACCGGCAGCCGCACGGGGAAGTCGCCGACGGTCGACTCGGTCGTCACGCCGATGGCGCCGTCCACCAGGCTCACGTCGGTGGACGTCCCGCCCATGTCGAACGAGATGATGCGCGTGTAGCCCGCGGCCTGGGCCACCGCCCGCGCGCCCACGACGCCGGCCGCGGGACCCGACAGGATGGTCTGCACGGACGCTGCCTTCGCCGCCGCCGCCGAGATCGACCCGCCGTTCGACTGCATGATCCGCAGCCGCGTGGCGCCCATCCGCGTCTCGAGCCGCGCCAGGTACCGCGCCATGAGCGGCGTCACGTAGGCGTTGACGACGGTCGTGCTCCAGCGCTCGAACTCGCGGTACTCCGGCAGCACGCGGTGCGAGGCGGAGACCATCAGCCCGGCGGCCTCGAGCCGTTCGGCCACCAGGCGCTCGTGGACCGGGTTGCGGTACGAATGCAGGAGGCAGACGGCGACGGCGTCGACCCGGTCGCCGCCGAGACGCTCGACGAGGCGGTCGAGGCCGCCGGCGTCGAGCGGCACGAGAACGGAGCCGTCGGCGGCCAGGCGCTCGGTGAGGCCGAACACGAGGTCGTCGGCGACGAGCGGCCGCCGGGCTTCGACGAGGAAGTTGTAGAGCTCGCGCCGCGTCTGGCGGCCGATCCGGAGCACGTCCTCGAAGCCGGCGGTCGCGACCAGCGCGACGCGCGCGCCCTTGCGCTCGAGCACGGCGTTGGTCGCGACCGTTGACCCGTGCACCACCTCGTCGCCGCCGCCCGGCCCCGCCGTTTCCTCGAGGCCCTGCAGGATCGCCCGCGACGGATCGTCGGGGGTCGAGCGCACCTTGTGGACCGCCACGCCGCCGGGCCGGAAGACGACCAGGTCGGTGAAGGTGCCGCCGGTGTCGATCCCGATCCGCGTACGGGGCGCCGCGACGGGCGCGCTGCTCACACCCCCCTCCCGAACGGCTGGACGCGGACGCCGTCGCGCTCGAGCGCCTCGCGGATGCGTCGCACCAGCTCGTCGGCGCCGGGCGTGTCGCCGTGCGTGCAGATCGTGCCGACCGGCAGCCGGACGTCCGTGCCGTCGATCGCCCGCACCACGCCCTCGCGCGCCATGCGCCGCACGCGGTCGACGACGGCCGCCGGGTCGTGGATCACCGCGCCCGGCTTGCGCCGCGACACCAGCGAGCCGTCGGGCTCGTAGGCCCGGTCGGCGAAGGCCTCGGCCACGACGCGCAGCCCGTGCCGCTCGCCCGCCCGCAGCAGCTCCGAGCCGGGCAGCCCGAGCAGGACGAGCGAGTCGTCCACGGCCGCGACCGCCCGGGCGATCGCGTCGGCGAGCGTGGGGTCCTTCGCCGCCATGTTGTAGAGCGCGCCGTGCGCCTTGACGTGCTGCAGCCGCACGCCCTCGGCGGCGGCCAGGCCCGCGAGCGCCCCGACCTGGTAGGCCACGGCGTCCTCGAGCTCGCGCGCGCCGATGGCCATCTCGCGGCGGCCGAAGCCCACCAGGTCGGGGAGGCCCGGGTGCGCGCCCACGGCCACGCCGTGCGCCATCGCGAGGCGCACGGTCTCGCGCATGACCGTCGGGTCGCCGGCGTGGAAGCCGCACGCGACGTTGGCCGACGTGATCGACGGCATCACCTCGGCGTCGCGGCCGATCGTGTACGCCCCGAACGACTCCCCCATGTCGCAGTTGAGATCGATCTGCACGGGTGGCATCTCCTTGAGGCCGGGGGCCGGCTCAGTTCCCTCCTTCCGGCGCGGCCTTGGCGTCCTCGGGCTTCTTGGGCGGGCGCGGCCGCGTCTCGCTCAGGCTCACGCCGCCGTAGAACTCCGAGCCCTGGCGCTCGACCTTGTACTCGCTCTGGACCAAATAGTCCAGGTTGGCCTCGTCCCAGGTGAGGCCGGCCGCGCACACGAGCTTCATCCAGTCGCCGTGCGCGGTCTCGTCGGGCGCCTCGGTGACGCCTTCGAAGATGGTGATGTTGGGCTGGCGCGTCATGAAGCTCCGGCCCGTGGGACTCCCCTTCGCGCCCTTGATGGCGCTGTAGATGAGCACGCCGTCGGTGAAGTTGAGCTTGAACAGCTCCTTGTCCCAGTCGAATGTGTAGCGCTTGTAGCGCGCGTACGCCCGGTCGTTGAGCGCCTTGACGGGCGGGTCGGCGTTGATGTGCTGCGCGATGAAGGCGCGCAGCGCCAGCTCGGCCTCCTTGTTGCGCGGGTACTTGGGATCGTCGATGTACTCGAAGCCCGGCATCCACCAGCCGCGCATGCTCCAGTAGTCGCGCGACTCGCCGATGCGGCTGCGGATCCACGCCGCGTACTCCGAGAAGAGCTGCACCCACTCGTGCGAGGGATAACCGTGCGGGTTCAGGAAGATGTCGGGCAGCCACGTCCGCCAGAGGTCCACGCGCACCCGGGACTCGGGGTAGATGGCGTTCGGGTCCCACTGCGCGGCGGTCATGTCCACGCCGAGCGACCCGAGGTAGCCGGCGTGCAGCATGAAGTGGGGCGTGATCTTCTGGAGGTCGTAGGCGAGCTGCGCGCCGTCCGCGTTGGTGATCGGGTGGAACACCACGTTGACGCGGTCGAGCTTCTTCCGCCACGCCGGATCGGTCAGCAGCAGCTCGGCGAGCTTCAGCGTGTGGCTCGTGGACGACACCTCGTTGGCGTGCTGGCGCGCCGAGTAGATGACCGTCGGCTTGAGCGTCGTCGCCTTGGCCTGCGACCAGTGCGAGGCCTCGATGGGCGGCATCAGGTCCATGGCCCAGATGTCCTGGCCCAGGTAGCTGTGGCCCACCTTGTAGACGGTGGCTTCCTTGAACGTGGACATCTTGGCGAGGTCCGTGTAGGCCTCGCGCGGCGGCATCGGCTCGTCCCACTGGACGATCGGCGTGCCGTCGTAGTGGTAGCCGGCCGGCAGGAGCGCGCGGATGTCCGGGAAGGGCGCCGGCGTGCCGTTGGGCGCCAGATCCGCGACGAGCTGGGTCTTGGCGTCACCGTCGAACGTCCAGTTGGCCGCGATCCGAATCTCGCCCAGGTCGTGGTACGCGAGCGCGTCGCGGTACAGGCCCGCCGCGCGCAGCCGCGTCAGGTTCGCGACGAGAGCCTGCACCTCCGCGGCCGACATCATCTCGCGGTCCACCTGGTCGGCCCGGGTCTCGGTGATCAGCGTGGGCCGCTCGTCCTGCTCGGTGTCCACCTTCTCGCGCAGGTCCAGCCGGGCGATGCCGTCCTGGCCGTCGCGCACGAGCGCCGCGAGCGCCTCCGGTCGCTCGACGGCGGCCTTCGGCACGTCACGCTGCGCCTTGCCCTCCTGCCCGTCGCGCGTCTTGTAGGTCACCACCACCTCGGGCCGCGGCGAGTCGAACCCGGTGAACGTGATGTGCGCGTGGCCCGGGCGCCCGTCGTTCTTCGGGTGCATGATCGGGATGATCCGTCCGGGGTAGGTGAGCGGCGCGCCGCGTGTGTAACGGCCCAGCACGTCGAAGAACTGCAGGGTGTTGAAGTAGATCTCCTCGTGCACCGACTCGAGCGGCGAGATCTGCTCCTGGTCGATGCCGATCTGGTAGTCGGGCTCGCTCAGCGAGAGGTCCACTTTGAGCTCGCCGAAAAACGGCGCGTCCTCGGGTTTCGGCTTCCCGTCGCCCAGCGTCATCATGTAGGCGTAGATGGCCGGGAGCGTCTTGCCCTGGAAGTGATCCCAGAACCGCTCCGGGTCGGTCTCGATCCGCTCGTCCACCGCCGTCCGGCCGCCCACCGCCGCGGTGATCCAGCCCGTCGTCACCCGCACCTTCTCGTAGTCGGGGAACTGGTCGTAGAACTGTCGGACGACGAACTTCGGCGCGAAGGTGCCGTGAAAGAGCGACGCGCCGCCCGGGCCCGTCGCCGTGACTTCGTAGGGCACCGATCCAATCGGCGCCTCCTCGAAGCTGATCGCGGAGAGGTCGATCTTGAGGTCGCGCGCCAGGATCTCGTCGATCGGGTAGATCTCCATGAGCCAGCGCGTCGGGGCGTACATCGCCTGCTGCTTCCACTGGGGCGGCGGCCCGATCTTCGCGAACCGGATCGTGATGTGGCCGATCGCCTTGCCGGCGAGCTGCGGCTTCACGACGTCGTTCAGCCAGCTGTAGCCCTGCTTGTAGGCGCAGAGCACGGTCACCTCGGTGCCGGCCTCGGCCGCGCCGGTCTGGACGAGCTCGGCGCGCGCCTGGCGGGCGATCTGGTCGCGGATCTCGGGCGACTCGCTCAGGCGCGCCTCGAGCACGACCGGCTTCCGCTTGTTCTTCTTCACGGCCGGCAGCACCTTCGTCCGGAACGCCTGCCAGAAGTCGTCGACCTCCGACGGCACGTCGAACTGGTCGTCGATGATCGTCTTCGCCTTCTGGACGTCGAGATCCTCGACGGTCACGCTCACGTCGGGCGCCTTGATGGCCGCCGCGGCCGCCTGCTGGACGACCGCCGCGAGGCCGTCGGGCGCCTTCTCGACCGCCACCTTCACGTGCGCCGACGCGAGGTCCTTGCCGGCCAGGTCCACCGACGCGATCCGGTCCAGCTTGTAGAGGGCGATCGCGGCCTGCCCGGCCGGCGAGCGGCCGCCGATGAAGTCGTGGACGTCCGCTTCGACGTCCCCGAGCGTCGTGCGATCCTTGCCCCGCGCCCAGATGTGGGGCAGCCGTTCGGCGACCTGAGTGAGCGCGCGCGCCACACCGCGCCCGTCGCCGCCGGTGATGACGAGCGCGCTCTTCTCGCCGAACGCCTTCCTGACGATCTGGATGAGGCCCTCGCCGGGCGCGAGCGCGGGGCGGTCGAGCTTCTTCTCCTTCACGAGCTGGTCGACGATCGGGTGCGAGACGCCCGCGACGACCAGCGTCGGCTCGGACGCCGGCTTGCCGATCGCGCCGGGCGGCACGACCAGCGGCACCGAGATCCCCGTGGACTCGAGACCGAGCCGCGCGGCCACATCGACGATGCCCTCGGTGCCCGGGCCGGTCGCGCTCAGCAGCGCGTCGACGCGGTCCGGAATCAGGTTGTTGTCCGAATCACCGAGCAGCCCCGCGTTCGCGTACAGGTTGGCCAGATCGACGCTGCCCTTCGCGCCGCTGCCCGGGCGCCGCGCGAGCGGCTCGTCCCGCGGGGGCGGCGGCGTCACGCGCGGCAGGGTGACCGACGCGGCGG
>JAHECP010000078.1 GCA_024641665.1 Acidobacteriota bacterium | reverse complement strand
AATACTCGCGTTGCGTCTCCGGTCCCACGTCCGTGCCCTCCCTCCTGACACGGGTTTTGGTAACACGAGTTTTGGCGCGACGTATCCCCCCTCGGTAACATTTTGCACGGCGCGATACGCCGGCTTGCCCGCCCCCGGATCGGCCCGGTATAATGGGGGTTCGTCGCTTCGCGGCCCCTCCTTGCTGGGAGGTCGTTCAACGGTAGGACACGTGGCTCTGGACCACGTTATCGGGGTTCGAATCCCTGCCTCCCAGCCAAGCTCCTAAGTCACCAGCGTACAATCGCTTGCCGGCAACGACCGTGCTCGCGATCGGCTCCTCCCAGGCCCTGCCTGAGACACAACTGAGACACGTTGGCAGATGCACCGGCCCCGGGCGGGGTTTCCAGAGCCTTGAGGGTGTCCCCGTGCGCATGCGGCGGGTCGTCTCTGCCAGCCCAGCAACTGTCGCGTCATCGGTCGGGCCGGTTGGGCTGCGCGTTGCGGGACGAGCCCAGCCCTCTGCAACGGACCACGAGGACTTGGCGCAGGTTCACGCATCGTGTGATGAGGCGCCCCTCATAGAACGCAGCAGTAACCGCAAGCGAATACCAGAAAGAATCGTCGAATCGGGCGGTACCCGGTCCGATGGGCGGCCCGGTACTCCTGCCAGAGCAAGGCCAGCGTCACGCCGGGCTTCTTCAGCTCCGGATGGAACTCGGCCCAGTCGGGCAAGGCGCGATCGGCTGGCCCGGCCGACGAGGGGCGCGTAAACAACCGGGCCTCGAGCGCCGCCTCGTCCAGCTCGGGCGGTAGCGGCCAGCGTAGGCCCGCCGCCCGGGCCCGTTGCAGGTAGTTGCTGACCGTGCCCAGCCCCACCCCACAAGTCTGGGCAATCGCCCGCTGCAGCAGGCCGGCCTCGTAGGTCAGTCGCAGAATTTCACGGAGTTTTCTCATCGGGAGCCTCTCAGCCGCCATCCAGGGAATCCCTCCTTTCGGGAACTCCCCAGAATCGCAGGCTACCGATGCGTGGTCAGCTTGGCCGGCCGCCCCCGGCGTTCACCATCGCCGGAATCGGTGTTCACCATGCCCAGAATCGCTGTTCACGATCCCGGAATGGGTGCTCACCATCGGCCGGAATCGATGTTCACGTTCGCCCGGAATGGGCGTTCAGGATGGTCCGGCATCCGCATCCGGCGTCAATTCGCGGACGATTGGTCGTTGTCACGTCTTCGTAGCTGCCTGCGAGGACCGGTTCATCTTGCAGGACAATGGCCGGATCATTCTGTCGGATGAGTTCATTGAGCAACTCAAGAGCGACGGTTTCTGAGCGCCGCAAATAGTCGAACACGTCACCGTCCTCCGGTCCAGATCGGTACCCTTCCAAGGCCGAGCCGACCCGAACGGCGAACGGCGAAGACGCCGGAAACCGCTAGTGTAGTGTCTCGTAAATAGCTTTACAATCATAGATCACGGTGCTACCCTGCGGCTCATGTGGAAGCCTGCGGAAAAGCTCGTGATTGACGTCGAGGATCGGCACCTGTTGGAAACTTGGACGCGGGCGCACAACGCCCCCCAGAGTGTCGTGATGCGTTGCCGTGTGGTCCTGTTGGCCGCCGACGGGCAGGCCAACAACGCGATCGCGAACTCCTTGGGGATCAGTCGTCCCACCGTTTTGTTGTGGCGCCAGCGCTTCGCCGCCGGTGGTCCCCAGGCGCTGGTCGACGAGGCACCCGGCCGTGGCCGTCGCCCGTCGATCACGGCCGCGAAGGTGAAGCGCATCGTGACCGCGACGACCCAAACGACGCCGCCCGCCGCCACCCAGTGGAGTTGTCGGACGCTGGCGCGCGCGCAAGGGGTCAGTCCTGCGACGGTGCAGCGCATTTGGGATGCGCACGGGCTGCAGCCGCATCGGACTCGCACCTTCAAGCTGTCGCGGGACAAGCGCTTTGTCGAGAAGCTCACCGATGTCGTGGGCCTCTACCTCCACCCGCCCGACAAAGCGATCGTCCTGTGCGTCGACGAGAAAAGCCAGATTCAGGCCCTCGATCGCACCCAGCCGGGGCTGCCGCTCAAGAAAGGGCGGTGCGGCACGATGACGCATGATTACAAACGTCACGGGACGACGACGCTCTTTGCCGCGCTGCATGTGCTGGAAGGGACCGTCATCGGGCAATGTCTGCCGCACCATACGAACCACGAATTCCTCCGGTTCTTGCGGCGGCTCGACCGCGAGTTCCCGCGGGACCTGACGCTGCACCTGATCCTGGACAACTACGGGACCCACACCCATCCCAACGTCACCGCGTGGCTGGCCACGCATCCCCGTTTTGTCTTGCACTTCACGCCGACCAGCGCCTCGTGGCTGAATCTCGTCGAACGCTGGTTTCGTGAAATCACGACGAAGCGGATTCGGCGCGGCGTGTTTCATAGCGTGGACGATCTGGTCCACGCCATCAACACGTACCTCCGAGAAACGAACACGCACCCAAAACCCTTCGTGTGGACCGCGTCAGTCAAGACGATTCTCGCGAAGATCGCGCGTTGTAAAGCTACTTTCGAGACACTACACTAGCGGGCGAGTCCGGCACGCTCCTGAGCCACCTGGCTCAACAGGCAACTGCACCGCTACGACAGTACTGTAGTAGTTGAACCGTGTCCGGTCAAAGGAAGGCGCTGAGGCGACGGCGGCTGCGCATCAGGAGGTTATCAACGAGGCGACCTGCACGGACGGCGACAGAAACCGCAGCACGGTCCCGTCGGGCGTGCTCCGCCGCGAGATGACGAGATGTCGCGTCATGGCGTCCGTCGCCTACGCCGATCATCTTTGGAAAGGAGCACTCGGCCGCGCACGCCTGCACGCGCTCGTCTTGGCCAACGTGCCTGCGAACATCGAACCGTAGTGGGCCAGGATCGCCAAGACCTGACGCGCAGCGCCACGCCCGTCTCGATGCCGGACGTCTTCGTCCCCGCCTGTCTGACCCCCGGCACGACCGCCGTCATCGTCGTCCACAACCATCCCAGTGGCGATCCCACGCCCAGTGCGGACGATGCGGCGTTGACCAGGCGGCTGCAGGAGGCCGCGAACATCCTCGACCTGCCCCTGCTCGACCACCTCATCGTCGGCGAGGGCGAGCGGTACTACAGCTTCCGCGAAGCCGGACGGCTCAGCCCTGTCCCGAGCCGGTAGCCAACGCACACCAGCCTCAGCACCACCCCGGCCATCACGTCACGCGATGGTGGGGCGCCGCTCGGTCCCGTCAAGCCTCGTCGCTGCGCGCCGACCCCTGCGGGGCTGGCGGGCTTGACGGCGACCTCGGCGGCGCCCCGACGGGCACTTGCGTGATGGCCGGGGGGACCGCGACGGGCGACGCAGCCCACCTCCGCTTCGAGCCACACGCAGAAAGGACACGACCCATGTCGACCATGTCGATCACACCCAGCATCACGGTGACGATCGGCCGGCAGGCGCGCCTCTATCACGCGTTCGTGACCACTGCGCCTGCCGCGCTCGACGCCCTGTCGACGATGACCCTCTACGCGGCGACCCTGAGCGACATCTCAGGGTTCGCCGCGGACCCGATCCACTTCGACACCACGCAAGCGCGAACCCCCGCGCGGCTCGTGCTCATCGACGCCGTCGAGTTCGCGTGGCAGCGGGCACGGTACCGCGAAGGCCAGCACCTGCTCGCCGCGGCCGACCCCGTGCTCGTCGGCCTGAACACCCTTCAACACTGGCTCTGGCAGCGCCTCAAGGCGACGGTGGCCAGTGACGCACCGACCGAATCCGTCTGCTGAACACCGGCCCGTTCCACTGGGGCGGGCCTTCAAGGAGAGAGACCATGCAAACGACCGTCAAGATCCTTCCGAACGACCGCAACACACCGCCCGGCAAGCTCGCCGACGCCGAGCTTCACTTCAGCGGCGGCCCGCTGGACGGCCTCAAGCTGATCGGCTTTGCCGTCTGGGTGCGGCGCGACGGCAACGGCCGCAACGTCACGTTCCCGGCCCGCACGTTCACCGTGCACGGCGACCGCCGCAGCTTCGCGCTGCTGCGGGCGGTGGACGACCCGCGCGCGCAGGACGCCGTGCGCGAGCTCGTGCTGCAGGCCTACGCCGAGTACGAGCAGGAGGCCTCGGAGGCGAGCGCTTCGTAGACCTCGAGCTATCTCCGGACGCCGTCCCTCGTGGACGGCGTCCGGGCAGATCTCCATCGACTTCGAAGTGTGTTGGAGGACTTCATGGAACCGACGGCGGAGAGAGAGGACCCAGTCAGACCCGACGCGGACCGCACCATCGCGCGCCTGCTGGACGCCGAGTGGCTCACCGCTGCAGAAGCAGCGGCGTACGCCGGCAATGTCGGCCTCTCGACGATCCGCGAGGCCTGCAATCGCAACGAGCTGAGGCACGTCAGAATTGGCGGTACGCGCAGAGGCCCGATCAGGACCCGGAAGGAATGGGTTACCGAATGGCTGCACCGTTGGACGCGAGGCGGAGACGGGGTATGATTAAGTTCTCGCTGCGCGCCACCGTCCGACCCTTCGGGAGCCGAGTATCCAGGGCGCGATTCTCGCTCGGACTCCACGGAAGAGAGGCGAACCGTCCATGGGCATCTACAAGAGATGCAACCACGGCCGGCGGGAGCGCGACCGCTGTTCCGATCCCTGGTATGCCAACTTCAAGCTGTCGGGTCGGCCACGCGTCCGGGTTGCGCTGGCGAAGTGGAGCGGCACCGAGGTCGAGACCAAGGGCCAGGCCCTGACCGTCTTCGATGACCTCAAGGCGGCGGTGCGAACGGGCACCTTCGACCCGCGGGGGCGCGGCGTCACGATTCCGAAGGATGGGCCGATCACGTTTGCCGATCTCGTGAAACTCTATGAAGACCGCTACGTCGCTGCGAAGCAGCTGAAGACCGCGGACGAATTCAAATGGCGAGTGAAACTGCTCCTGGCGCGCTTCGGAAGCATGCCTCTCACAGCGATCCGGACCGCCGACATCGAAGACTGGCAGGCCGATCTCCGAAAACCGCGCTTGGTGAACGGCGCGCTCCGCGCGCCTAGGAGTGTGTCCGAGTAATGCGGAAATCAGCAGTTTTCGCGATCGCAGGGCGCGATTTTCCTAATGTTCTCAACGCCATGTTTCGCGAAAACCGATTACTCGGACACGCTCCTAGCGCAGCCACGGTGAACCGGGCTGTCGAGGACCTACGCCGAATGTTGAACTGGGCGGCCAGTCGCGAGTACATACCCGCATCGCCGTTCAGAAAGGGCGGGATCTCGGTCATCAAGCTCGACCGCGAAGACAATCGGCGCAACCGGCGGATCTCGACTGAGGAGGAAGAACGCTTGATCTCGGCGGCGCCGCCGCGTCTTCGTGCGCTGATCATCCTCGCGATGGACACGGGCGTTCGAGCGGGGGAAATGCTCGCGATTCGGGTCAAGGACGCCGATCTGGAACGCCGTGAGATCACGCTCAGAGCGCCAACCACCAAGTCCGGCAAGACACGCTCGGTGCCGATCAGTACTCAGCGCCTGCGCGCGGTCATCGAGTGGTTCAGCACGGACGACAAGGGCAACGTCAGGCCGGCGACCGTGCCCCTGGTCGTCAATCGGTTCGGGAAGCGGATCGGCAGTTTCCGGACGACCTGGGAAACGACCGTGCTCCGAGCTCACGGTCATGTGCCGGCGAAGGGCAGACCCACGCGGGACTGGAGGACCAACAGTCTGACGCCGGAGGCCAGGACGATCCTTCACATGGTCGATCTCCACTGGCATGACCTGCGCCACGAATACGCCTGCCGCCTCGCTGAACGCGGGGTGCCGATCACGAAGATCCAATACCTCTTGGGCCACGCCTCGGTGGTCACGACCGAGCGCTACATCCATCACACGCTGGCCGACCTGGCGAAGGCGGCAGCCGTGCTCGAGAGCGGAGGGTTGTTCGATCCGACGAATGAGCCGAGAATCGGGATGCCAACGCCAAAGCCGCACAGCGCATCGGGTCGCTCACAAGGTGAATCACGCGCCCACTGAGCGGTCCGGCGGCACGCTCCGCCCGCTCGGACACTGGGACACGGGGCCCGCTCAGACAGCGGGGCTGCCCTTTTCGGCCGCTCGATGATGGCCGTCGTCTGCTGGAAGAGTGATACCCTATCGCCAAATGGGAAATGCCACGGACAGCCTCGCTCTGCCATTCGACGATCCCGCCTGCGGCACGTTTGGCGAGTTCGTGCGTCACTTTGAGTGGCAGGATGCCAAGACGGCTGTCGGCGCCATTCGCGTGCCGACGGCCGACGGCAGCGTTTGCGTTGAGACATTTACAAACGAATTCTGGACCGCCAGACAGCGCGCCGCGCACAGCCTCCACGAGATTTCTTACCGAGCTTGTTTCAAACCACAACTTCCGCGGTTCTTTATCGACCGATTGACGCGGCCTGGCGACATCGTGTACGACCCGTTTCTCGGGCGAGGGACTACGCTCATTGAAGCGGCGCTCATGGGACGATGTGCATGGGGCTGTGATGTAAACCCACTCAGTCGAATACTTGCGGAACCGCGACTAGATCCTCCGACCTTGACTGAGGTTGAGGAGGCGATCCAAGGCATCGACTTCGGCAATGCGGATGAACCGCCAGAGGAACTGCTCGTCTTTTATCATCCAGAGACCCTGCGACAGGTCAGCGCCCTACGGAGACACCTGTTAGCAAGGCAGGCCGAGGGGACCCTGACGCGGGCGGAACGCTGGGTGCGGATGGTGGCAGTCAACAGGCTGACCGGTCACTCTTCAGGCTTTTTCAGCGTGTACACTCTGCCTCCGAATCAGGCGGTGTCGGTGCGGTCGCAAGTCAGGATCAACGAGAGGCTGAAGCAAGCACCGCCCTATCGCGACGTCTCGGCCATACTGCTGCAGAAGACGAGCTCGCTTCTGCGGGATTGCACGCCAGTCGGTCGGGCACGGCTCAGAGACCTCGCATCACATTCGCGTATTGTCGTCGGGCCTGCATCTGCGACTTGTGAGCTCGAAAGAGACGCGGTTGCTCTTGCTGTTACTTCACCGCCGTTTCTCGACGTGGTCGACTACAAGACCGACAACTGGCTTCGGTGTTGGTTCTGCGGAATCGACGCGTCGTCTGTCGGCATGACGATCTGCAAGCAGCTCGACGGTTGGAAGCGATTCGTAACGGAGGTGCTCCAAGAAGTGCGGCGTGTACTTCGGCCGGGGGGGCACGTGGCCTTCGAGGTTGGCGAGGTCAAAGCGGGTGCCATCCGCCTTGAGGAGACGGTCATCCCCGCCGGTATGGCGGCCGGCCTGAGTCCGGAACTTGTCTTGGTGAACGCTCAGCGATTCACCAAGACCGCACACTGCTGGGGTGTAGCGAATAACCGCAAGGGCACCAACACCAACCGTATCGTGTTGTTTAGGAAACCACACTGACAATCACAGGGGTGGGCCGTGATCACCATCGGACTCACGTTAGGACCGAGGGCCCTGGAGGCACTGAGCCGGCCAGTCGCTGGACGTGGTGGTTTTCAGACATTGCTGCGCCAACTCCAGGGCGCCGTGCAGGAACGACAGCTCACACTGAACCCTGATCAAGTAGCGAAAGTTGTACGCTACGTGCAGAGGTATGGCCAAGGCGGCTTTCAGGGAAGGCTCGACACCGTTCTTGATGAGCTGCGCAAGCTAGCCCACCTTCTCAGACCCTTGACCGAGCTTGAGTGAGTGGGTCGCGCTCGGGCGCTGCACGAGGATCTTGCGATGTCCTTTCTCCTTGCGGTTCGGAGAGAGATCGGCTCCAGACGACACGGTGATCCTGTTCGAGAGACGCTGGAGTATCTTCTGCAACGAGCCGTAGTCGCGCAGAAATACGTGGTCCGTGACGCCTGGACTGCTGCACACGAACGTCGAGCGGACAGAGTCCGGATGGCCAGCGGCCGAACGCGACGATGATTTCTCTGGGAAAGCGGCGACGATGCTACCGCTTGGAGCTCGCCACAGGGGAACACCTGCGCGGCGACGAATAGCCGGCGACGAATAGGCGTGCGCGACGGCCCGTTGGATCGCCGCGCACGTCGTCTGTGCGTTACTGCCAGCCGTCAACGGCAAACTGGTCGAGCGCCTTCTCGTCGAATATCACGCCAGTTCCTGGTTCCTGCGGCAGCGGCAGCGTACCGTCCGAGGCCTTAATCGGATTACGCAACACATTGCCCAGATTCAGCACGCTAAGGTCGGGGAAATACTCAACCATAACCGCGTTCGGAATCGACGCAACGATGGACGTGTGAATGTGGTGCATCCAGTGGGGGTAGAGCGGTACATCAAACGCCGCCGCGAGGCCCGCGACCTTCCGGAACTCGGTAATCCCACCGAGCACGGTCGAATCCGGCTGCAGCATGTCAACGGCGCGACGCTCCAGCAGCGTCTTGAATCCCCAGCGCGTACCTTCCATTTCGCCGGTTGCAATCGGCACGCGGACCTTCTGGCGAATCGTTGCGAGCCCGTCCACATCATCGGGCATCAGCGGTTCCTCGATCCAGAACGGATTAACTTCCTCGAGCGCCCGGATGGCGGTGACCGCGCTCGTGGCGTCCGGCCACGCGTTGTTCGCGTCCATCATCAACGGGACTTCCGCTCCGATCGCTTTGCGAGCGGCGCGTACCCGAGGCATCTCTTCACTGATGGGCAGACCACCCACCTTGATCTTGACTGCCTTGTACCCAGCGTCGACGTATCCCTTGCACTCATCGTACGCGTACTGGACCGGGTCCACGCCCTGCCAGTAATATCCGCCGCTGGCGTAACAGGGCACCCGGTCAGGCTTCGGGCCGCCAAGTAGGCGGTGCAGTGGCAGGCCGAGTGATTTGCCGAGCAGATCCCATAACGCCACATCGACGGCACTGATCGCCCGCAAGCCTGCACCACGACGAGCGAGAAGGATCCCGTCGCGATACATCGCCGCCCAGATCGTGTCGACTGCGGTCGGGTTGGCGCCAATCACGTGGGTCCCAAGCAAGTCGCGCACGAACTCGGTCACCAGACGACCGGCGCGGTTCCCACAGTAGCAGTAGCCGGTACCTTCAACACCGTCCGCGGTCCGCACCCGCACGAGCGTGAACTCGCGTTGTGCGACGTACCGCGTCGAAAACGCGAGCGGCTTGCTGAGAGGGATTGAGATCGTGCGGGCCTCAACAGTGGCAATCCTGTCAGTAACCGTGGCAAGAACTGTTGGAGCAAACGGTGCAATGTCGGTCATTGTCTTCCTCCTGAGGGGGCCGGGCCGGCGATCTGCCCAAGCACAGCGCTAGATCGGTCTCGAACACGTGACATCGTTGCGGCGGGGATTCCGTCGACGTCTCTGGCTGCTGACCGCGCTCATAGCAGGAACTCGCCCACCTGATCGTCTGGCGCCGGCCGTACCTGTTGGCTCGATCGATGCCCCTGCTAAGTAATCATCCTAGGACGCGTGCAGGAGCACTGACAGGGACAGTGCCTTGGAGCGGCTTGAACTGTCTTACGGACTCCGCCTGCTCCCGCTGGTGTGTCAGCGGCTCAGCAGTACAGTGTACGAACTGTGTCCGTCGTTCGTGTACTTTGAGCTCACCCGCCTCCGCCGCGAGGTCCGCGAGTTGCGGATGGAACGTGAGGTGATAAAGAAGGCTGCCGCCTTCTTCGCGAAAGACCACCGGTGAAGTTCGCGTGGATCGACGCGGAGAAGGCCCACTATGCCGTTTGCAGGCTCTGCTGGTGGCTCGGCGTCACGCCCAGCGGGTTCTACGCGTGGCGGACGCGACCGGAGTCCGCCCGGGCCCGTGAGGACCGCCGGCTGAAGGCGCTGGTGCACGCCTCGTTCAAGGAGGGGCGCGGCTATTACTGAGGCCCATGCGTCCAGGACGACTTGCGGGAGTGGGGCGAGCGAGTCAGCCGGAAGCGGACCATTCGGCTGATGCAGGAAGACGACCTGAAAGCGCGGGTCCGCAAGCGCTACAAGGTCAGGACGGACAGCGATCACGACCAACCGATCGCGGACAATCTGCTGGAACAGAAGTTCGACGCCGATGGTCCCAACCAACGCTGGGTCGGCGACACCAGTGAGTTCGTCATCGGGGCAAGCGGCAAGCTGTACTTGGCGGTGATCCTCGACTTGTTCTCGCGGTTCGTCGTGGGGTGGGCGGTGAGTGCCGTGAACGACCGACACCTGACGATCAAGGCGCTCGAGATGGCCTTGAAACGCCGGTGTCCTGAGATCGGCCTACTCCATCACTCCGTCCAGGGCTCCACCTATGCCAACGAGGCCTACCAGCGACTCCTGGCCGCCCGCGGCATCATCTGCAGCATGAGCCGTCGGGGTAACTGCTACGACGCCGTGATGGAGCGCTACCGTGCGATGATCCAGTGCGCGGTTGAGCGCAGCCACTCGAACTGCGAGCCGTCATGTCACGCGAGTCTTGGACAACGACCGCGTTGTCACCGTCAACGCGCCAATCACGTATCGCGGTGTGCCGGTCTCGCTTACTACGGGGAGCGGTTAATAGATGACATCAGGCCGCCGCGTACCGCACGCTCGGCGCGTCGAACAAGCGACGCACCGCTGCGGGATGGTGTTGGGTGATCCGGAGATACGACCGGACGTTGGCGATCAACTGAGCTTGGTCCGCCGGCCGCTGACGCCCCACCGTGTTCACCTTGACATCGTGGTTGAGAAACTCGTCGGGATTCAGGTCGGGGCTGTACCCGGGGAGGAAGACCAACCGGATCGCGTCCGCGTGCGCCGTGACCCACTGGGTCACGGGCCGAGCCCGATGCACCGGATGACTATCGACCACGAGAAACACCGGGCGGCGCACCAAGCGGATCAGGCGACGGAGAAACCGCAGGAACACGGCCGCCGTGAAGCCCTCCCGAAACACCATGAACGCGAGCCGGCCGCGATTGGTCAGGGCCGAAATCACGTTGGCCCGGAACCGCTGGCCGGTGGCCGGCACCACGGGCGTCTGCCCGCGTTGGCCGTAGGTGCGGCCCGCGTGATAGTCCGACCGGAAGCCCATCTCGTCGCCCCAATGAATCTCAGCCCCGATCGCCCGGGCCTCGGTGCGGATCGCCGGATACTCGTCGTCGAGCCAGCGGCGCACGGCCCCCGGGTTCTGTTCGTAGGCACGGGTCAGCGGTTTCTGCGGCGTCAAGCCCCACTGGGCCAGATAGCGCCCCACCGTCCAGACCGACACCTCGATCCCGAAGTCTCGGCGCAGCAAGCGCTGCACGGCTTCCCGCGTCCACAGCGTGAAGGGCAGCCGCAACTGGTCCGGGCAGCGCCCCACGATCAGCCGCACCACGCGGGCGGCGTCGGCCGCCGCGACCTGCGTCCCCGGCGGCCGGCCGCGCGGTTTCGCCCGCAACGCCCGCAGCGAGCCCGTCGCCGCGACCCCCATCCAACGCGTGACCGTGGGGCGCGCGACCTGGAAGACCCGCGCCGCCTCGGTCTGCGACATCCCGTTCCGCACCGCTTGCACCACGCGCCGGCGCAAGGCCTCTTGCGCATCGGCACTCACCGATCGCGCATCCTGTGTCGCCATGGCCAACAGTGTAGCACAGGCCCTACAGACCGTCATCTATATATTGCACCTATTAGTAGCTTAGTTGGCTTCGCGACTACATCATCGCCGATGAAACGGGCGCGGTGGCGATTCCGGCGGCACGGTTGGGCCTACTGGAGCATCCTGACAATGACCTCCGCGTAGACTTGAGCCGACTTGTAGATACTGTCGATGCTCACCCACTCGTCCGGGGCATGTGCATTGCCCCCCTCGGTTGCGCTCCAACTGATCCACTTCGTACCGATCCGCCAGAGATCGGGCCGACCGCCGCCCCTGCTGCCGATAAAGCCCGGGACGCGACCGAGCCGCTCCTGTGACACGTCGCGGATCATCTTCACCAACGGATCGTCTGCAGTAATCGAGGCCCAGTGCTCGTACGCCACGTGCTGGGTCCCTGGCAGTTTCTCGACGACGATGTCCAGCGCCGGATCGGTCGTCTTCAACTTCGTGATGAGCGCGCTCAACTCTGCGAGCACGTGTTCTGGTGTCTGCTTGGGATTGAGGCGAATGTCGACGCGCGCCTCGGCCGTATCCGGAACCTGATTCACGGCACTACCGGCCTGAATCATACCGAGAACAACGCGCGGCTTGCCGCCCAGGCTAGTGAACAGCGGATGCTTCTCGTACGCCATCCACTTATCAGGATCTTCCATGGCGACGAGGAGGTGCGTTAGCTCGGTCGCCGCGTCCACCCACGGTGTGTCGCCGCCAGGATGTGCGGACTTTCCCTTGGCGGTGATCTTGATCCACAGGTGCCCTGCAGCTACCTGTATGATGTCCGGTCCACCGTCAGTGTCGAGGCACCAGTTCGCTTTGATCAGCTCCGGCTTCGCATCGGCAACAAGCGGGAGCACATGGTCCTGCGCGCCTTCTCCCGGGATGTATAGGTTGATGAGGTCGCCTTTAAGCCTCGTCTTCGACTCGACAATTGCGCGGGTGGCCGCGAGCACTGCGGCGATTCCGCTCTTCTGGTCAGCAGCGCCCCGACCATACAACTTCCCGTCTCGGATTTCGGCGCCGAACGGATCGACATGCCAACGTGCGCGGTCGCCGACGATCACCGTATTGTAGTGGCCCATAACCTCGAGCACGGGCCCTCCCCCAGTGCCTTTCAGCCGCCCGACGACAAGTGGAAAGTTCGGCTCGGGCTCGATCACGGTGACGTCTAAGCCGAGGCCCTTCAACTGAGCCGCGAGGAAGCCGGCGATCTCTTTATGGTTGGCGACATGGCCTTCGCTGTAGTCGCTCCGAATCTTCACAAGAGTGGTCGTCAGCCGCACCAGCTCGTCACGATCAATCCGTTTCAGGACCTCTTTCACCGCTGGCGACGGCTCGGTCGCGGCGTGCGGCCGGCCAATCAACACGAGCGCCATGGTCGCAGTGATCAACGCCAGCAGACGAAACTGTGGCCCCATCAATGCTCCTCCCTTCGAACATGAGGTGTGATGGCCCCCGTGGTCGGAACGCCATCGCAACTAGCGCCGACGGTAGCCCGTGGCGCCATCGAAAGCTAGTGACAGATTGAATTGCACCGACGAACTGTCACAGCGAGACCAGCCCGTATGACAGTTCTCTTTCGGACCGCCCTGCTGTCATTCGCGCGAACGCGTAAGCTCCCCCGATCGCTGACACCTCAGGGTGGACTGCTCTGAGTCAGGAGCGGTCATGCGGAGGTCGAAATTCAGTGAAAGCCAGGTCGTCGGGATCCTGAAGGATGCCGAGAGCGGCGTGCCGGTGGCGGACCTCCTGCGGAAGCACGGCGTCAGCAAGGCCACGTTCTTCAAGTGGCGGAGCAAGCAGGGCGCCGCCTCGGTCTCGGACGTGCAGCGCCGGCGCGAGCTCAGGGCGGAAGACGCCAAGCTAAAGCGCATGTATGCGGACCTAGCGCTGGAGAACGCCGCCATTCAGGATGTCCTGAACCGAAAGTTGTGACCGGCTGGCGGTCCAGCGGGCCTGTCGCGTGGTTTGGCTATCGCGGACCGGCGTACTACCGGCCTCCAGCGCCGGCGAGTCGGCGGGACGCCGCTGGTCGCCCACCAGCAGTTCGGCGATCTGTCGCTTCGCGGACGGCCTCCCGTCATCGCCGTCCCGACCGACGTCGTGGCCCGCTACCCGAGCTGGGGGTTTCTGGAGGTGCTTCGACCGGCTCCGCGTCGAAGGACGCCGTTGGAATCACAAGCGCCTTCACCGGGTATGCTGCGCGCTGCCGCTGAATCTGCTCCGGCGGACGACTCGGCGGGTACCGCGGCGCATCCGGCAGCCGCTGACGGCGCCCCCGGTGCTGAACCAGACTTGGGCGCTGGACTTCATGACCGAGCCCCTCTAAAAGACGGCCGCCGCGTGCGGCTGCTCACCGTAATCGACGAGGGCAACCGCGAAGGCCTGGAGATCGCACGAGCGGACGTCCGGTTCGAGGATGGGTGCGCTGGCAACGGTCGACGTCCGGATGAGGCAGCCATGCACACTGCGGCGACCGTCGCACCCTCCTGGCCGACTGGCCGGATTGTGCCGCAGAGCTCGCTCTCAGGCTGGACCAAGAAGCCCGGAACCGCTCACCTATCAGATCTTACGTTTCTTCTCGTCGAGGAGCGTCAGCAGGGCGACGGCAACGAGGGCGACCAGACCTGAGGACAGCCAGGCCCACTGGTACGTTCCGGTGGCGTCCACCAAGTGACCAAAGACGATTGGACCGAGGATCGACCCGACGACCCCGATCATGCTGCCAAGCCCAGCCGCCTTGGCAGCACCGCCGCGCCCGCCGAGTTCGGATAGCAGCGTGAGTTGAATGCCCCCGAAGCCGAACGACCCAACACCAAAGAGGAAGATGACCGGATAGACGAGCCAGCCGAGGTCCGGTCCAGACAAACCGAGCACGGAGCACATTACGGCGTCAATCACGGCAAACGCTATGAAGACCGGCTTGCGGCGGCCCTGAAACAGGCGGTCGCTGATGAGGCCGCTGACGGGTAGCGTGACGGCGCCTGCGAACTCTGCGACCGCGAGTAGCCCGCCAGCTGCAACCACGCCGAACGCCAGGCTCTTCGTCAGGTAGAACATGAGATGACCGACGGTAGCCAACTGCACCCAGTTCAAGCAGAATGCTCCCATCGCCACGAACCAGATCTCGCGGTTCCAAAGCACCTCGGCGAGCGGCGCGACCGTCGGTTGTCCGCCCGGCTGGTCCGACGCGGCTGGCGCGGGCGGTTCGCTATACAGCGCGAGCGAGAGCACGCCGATGGCGATCGCGACGACGCCTAGGATCGCGAAGCCGTACCGCCAGCCGAGGGTGAGCGCGATGGTAGGGAGCGTCGCCGCGCCTACGATCGCTCCCATGCTGACCGCGGTCTGCTTGACACCCATCACCATGGCACGCTCACGCTTCGGGAACCAGATCACGACGGCCCGCGTTGTTGACGGAGCCAGGCAGCCACACCCGACGCCGGTCACGAACATGAGGGTCAGGAGCGCCCCGAACGTCGGCAGGAGGAAGATCGAGACCATCGCGCTCCCCGCGACGATTTCGCCCACCGCGATCGGCCACCGGGCGCCGGTCCGGTCGGCAATCCACCCGGCCGGTAGCTGCGTGAGCAAGTACCCCAGCGAGGCGGCGGAGAGGATCATGCCGACCTGCGTGCTCGAGATCTCCAGTGCGTCCTTGATGAACGGACCGAGCGGCCCCACGCTGAGGCGATTGAGAAACACCACAACGTAGGTCGTCCACAAGACGAGCAGAATCACCCAGCGACGGCGGTCTGACGAACGATCTATCTGCGGGGCAGTGACGATCATGTCGGCCTTTCCTCTGGTCTGTACCACGCACCCTGAACGGCGCGCCAGATGACGGTATCGTTCCTCGTGCCGGCCACTGAGGGACAGTATCCGTCCCTGTCGTACTTCATGCGAAGCCAGTGCGTCTCAGCATTTGGCCGAACCCCAGGCCCTTGGACCGTGCGGGACGTTCAGGGTGGCGTTTCCGGCACAGCGTGTGACAGTTCCCGGTCGCGCCAGAGGCTGTCCCTTTTGAACGCCGCGACGGCTGCTATGCTGGTCGCCGTATATTCGTGTCGGCGGTCCCGAGTGAGACGCTGGAGCCCACGACAGACTTGCTGTATTCCTGCTCCTACGACGGCAGTCGCAGGATAGCTATGACATGGGGCCACAGCGGCTGTCTACCGTTGGTGAGTTCGGACGGTCGTGGCAGTAAGTAGCCGCAGACTGGAGCAGTGGAGGAAATCATGAATGCGAAATTCCGACTGTCCGTGGCTGCATGTCTGTTTTGCGCCATCGCGTCGATACTCGACGCGCAGGTCTTGACGAGCACTGTCATCGGGAAGGTGACCGACGAGAGCGGTCTTCCGATGCCGGGGGCTACGATTGCGATCACAAGTCCCCAGATGATCAAGGCACAAGAGATCCGGGTCACGAACACACAAGGTGAGTACCGAGCCACCGCGCTGCCACCAGGGACTTACACAATCACGTTCGAGATGTCTGGCTTTGGCACGATCGTTCGAGAAGGCATCGTGCTGGCGTCGGGGGCCACCATCGCAGTAGACGCGGTCATGCGCGTTGCGTCGGTCGAGCAGACGGTCACCGTGGTTGGGCGGTCGCCAATGGTTGACGTAGCGAGCACCAAAGTCGGCACAACGCTCAACAGCGAACAGCTTGCGAACATCCCGACCGCGCGCACCTACAATGCCCTACTCGCAACAGCACCCGGCGTGACGCTTTCGACGACGACAGCGGGCGCCTCTCCGACATACTCGGTCCTGGGCAGCGCGGTCGTCAGCAACACGTACTTGATGGACGGCCTCGACATCAGTGACCCCTATTCGAACACTCCGAACCTGTTCTTGCCGCAAGACATGTTCCAAGAAGTGCAGGTGAACACCGCGGGCTTCTCGGCCGAGTTCGGCAATGTGGAGGGAGGCGTCTTCAACTTCGTCACGAAGTCTGGCAGTAATGAGTGGACCGGCGACACTTCGTACTACGTCCAGGACAAGTCCCTCCAGTCGAATAACATCGACGCGAGCCTGCGCGATCAAGGCGTCAAGGTTGGCACCGCAACGACCAAGCTTGGTGATTTCTCCGCATCGATCGGTGGTCCGTTGATGAAAGATCGGCTGTGGATCTACGCGACCGGCCGTTACTACGACGCGAAGAACACTGTTGCTGGTTTCACCGCGCAGACGCAGGACGTGTGGCACGCGCCGGCCTTCGTTAAGGGCACCTCGCAGTTGACGAGCGGAAACCGGCTGGAAGTCGGCTATCAGCATCGCAATGGCAGTTACTTTCCTGAAAACGCCAGCCTTTACACCAATGACGACCCGAGGACTTGGCGGCGCTGGAACCAGAACGAAAACACGCTGAACGCTAATTATACATCGGTGTTGTCGGACAGGACCGTGGTGACCGCACGCGTCGGGTTTGCGCGGCACAACCGTGGGGGCGAGTTCCCGAACTCCGATGACAAGACCGGCCAGCAGGACATGGCCACGGGCGTGCGCTGCTGCGGCTGGATCACGCTTCAGGGAATGCAGTGGCGACGTGGTACGCGCGCAAACGCGTCGTTGAGCCACTTCGCGGCCAACCTCCTTGGCGGCTCGCACCAGTTGAAGACAGGCTTTGAAGCGGACTTCAATCAGGGCGGTCGCGATAGTATCTGGCCTGAAGACATGTTCATGCAGACATATAACGGCGCGCCCTACCGCGTGGTGCTGTACAACACACCGCGCATTGGCGCCAGCGATAACGTGACGATCTATTCAGGCTACGCACAGGACGAGTGGAGCATCAAGCGCGTCACAATTAACCCTGGCCTGCGTTTCGATCATTCCGAAGCGTGGCTGCCTGCGCAGTCGTCTCCTGGCGGCAAGTGGTTCGGCCCAGACTCCTACTCGGAAATGCGCGGGATCGTCAATATTATGACGGTGTCCCCTCGCATCGGCTTCGTGGTGGACATTATTGGCAACCACAAGTCAATCTTCAAAGCTTCGTACGGCCGCTATGACGGCTCGATGCGGACCCAAAATATCCCAAACCCCAATTCCTCCGGTGCGCAGACCTGGACGTGGAAGGACCTAAACGGGGACAACTACTTCGAGGCCGGTGAACAAGGAACGCTCATCAGCGACACGACCGGCGGCGCGGCGTACGCGAAGGTCGATCCGAACCTAAAGACGCCGAGGACGGACGCGTACACGATCGAATTCGAATATCAGATGCGCGAGGACTTGGCACTCTCCGTGACGGCGACCTACAAGAAGGGAAAGAATTTCGGATCAACCGTCTACCAGAACATCCCGTACTCGGCCTACAACCCCGTCACGACGACTGATCCGCTCACCGGGCAGCCCATTACATTCTACGTGCTGCAACCGGCCTACCGGGGCCTGAAAGCGATCCAGTACCTAACGAACCCGACGGACATGGGTGCCGAGCAGTCCCGCTACAAGGGGGTCGAATTCCTCGTGCGCAAGCGGATGTCCGCCAAGTGGCAGCTCCAAGCGTCCTTGAACCTGTCGAAGAGCGAAGACAATTTCACCCAGGGCATCCTTGACTCGCTTCAGCTGCTTGCGAGCCCCCGCGCGGCGGGGGGCAATCGATCCAATCCGAACAGCATGGTGAACGCGTTTGGCCGCTCGCAGTACGATCGACCCTTCCTGCTCAAGCTGATGGGCAGCTACCTGATGCCTCACGGGGTTATGGTGAGTGGCTCGCTTCTGTCGATGAGCGGCCTCCCCTACGCGCGGATCGTCCGGTTCCTTAAGGCGGACTTCCCGCAGATGGTTGTCGAATCGTACGTCGATGTGTGGGCGGAACCGAACGGCACCGAGCGCTATCACGCGATGACTGCTCTGGACCTGCGCGCGGAGAAGCAGTTTGAGTTTGGCGGGCGTCGCCTCGGCGTGATGGCTGATGTGTTCAACGTCATGAACGGGAACACGGTCGCCAGTTATACGTCAACGAATGTAAGCCAAAAGGGGTACGAGAGTCCGAACGACATCCAGCCGCCGCGGGCCCTCCGCCTCGGGATCCGCTTCAGTTTTTGATCTGAATGGGACCGGAACGCCGGATGCGACAGCGCCTGGGCGTTCCGATCTGTCTTCGCAAAGAGAGGGTCGGAAAGCGCCACCGCCAATAGTGCGGGTTTCCAAGCTCGAACTGTCTTTCACGCCCCGATGGAGGTGCGCCATGTCTCGCGGCCGGGCCGCTAGCGGTTTGCTCCTAGTCGCTGCTGTCGCTGCGTCATCGGTGGCGGTCGGTTTAGGCCACTCGTCGCAGGGAGGCGACTCGCTCACATCGGCCCACCTGCAGGCTCTCGCGTTCCGATCGATCGGACCGTGGCACTTCGGCGGTCGAATCTCCGCGATTGCCGTCCCGCGTGGGCAGAGCCGGGTCGTCTACTGCGGCGCAGCCAGCGGGGGCGTATGGAAGACAACAAACCGAGGAACGACATGGACGCCGGTGTTCGACGGGGTGGGCTCCAGCTCCATCGGTGCCATCGCGGTGGCAGGTTCGAATCCCAACATCGTCTGGGTGGGCACGGGAGAAGTGATCGCGGGCAGCCACGCTTCCTGGGGCGACGGTATCTACAAGTCCACAGATGCAGGGCTCACCTGGACGAACATGGGATTGAGGGACTCGCACTACATCGGACGGATTGTCATCGATCCGGCCGATCCAGACGTCGTTTACGCGGCGGCCGTAGGGCACCTGTGGGGACCGAACAGGGAGCGCGGTGTGTTCAAGACGACGGATGGCGGCAAGAGCTGGACCAACACTAAGTTCATCAGCGAGGACGTCGGGTTCGTAGACGTGGTCATGGATCCACTCGACCATTACACGCTGTATGCAGCTGCGTACGGCCGCCGAGGCCAGCGCTTCTCCGGCCTCGGTGCGTCGAATCCCATCTTGATTGGTGGTGGCGGCATCTACAAGACTACTGACGGCGGGCGTACGTGGATTCGACTCACGAATGGATTGCCAGACGATCGCCTCGGACGCATCGGTCTCGACGTGTCGCGCACGAACCAGGAGATTGTATACGCGATCGTTGAACGAGGGCCCGCCGAGGTGTCACTGGGTCCGGAGGAGACGGAACGGCTCGCCGCGATGCTCACGTCGGACCAAACGCCCGATCCGTCAGCGGTGGCCAGGATGCGCGCGCGGATCGAAGGCCTAGTGCCGGAGGCGGAGCGAAGCGCGGTCCTGGTCCGGGGGATCGACGGCGCCCGGCTGCGTGTGCTGCTAGGGATGGAGCCGGTAGACACCGGTGGCGGCGTGTTCCGGTCGGCCGACGCGGGCACCACCTGGCAGCGCATGAACAAGCTGAACCGGTCAGCAGCGTACTACTCGCAGATCCTCGTGGACCCACGCGACCCCGACACACTCTACCTCTCGCTCGAGCGGATGTGGATGTCACACAACGGAGGACGGACGCTGTCGCAGACCGGCTGGTCCGTGTCGTCGTGGCTGACCAGCACCTCTATTCACGGCGACTACCATCCGTTCTGGATCGACCCGTCCGACCCCGGCCACTTCATCGTCGGCACCGACGGCGGCCTGTACTCGTCGTACGACGGTGGCGCCGCATGGGAAGCCCACCCGATGCCGATCGGTCAGTTCTACGCGATTGCCGTCGACATGCAGAAGCCGTACTCGGTTTACGGCGGGACCCAGGACAACGGCGGATGGACCGGACCGAGCCAGACGAGGCATGTCAGCGGCATCGCTGAGTACGATTGGTACAAGTACGAGCGTGATGATGGCGCGTACGTGCAGATCGATCCTCTGGATCCGGCCACCGTTTACACGTCGACTCAGTACGGTGTCATCAAGCGACTTGATCTGCGGACCGGACGCCCGACGTCGATCGCCCCGAAGCTGGACCCGGGCGAGCAACCGTTGCGGTTTGGGTTCGTCGCGCCGTTCATACTGTCGCCGCACGACCATCAGACGGTGTACCTGGGCGGACAGCGTGTCGTGCGAACGACCAACAGGGGCGAGCGGTGGATGAGTATCAGCGCGGACCTGACCAAGGCGTCTACGCGCGCGGATTCCACCTGGGCTACGATCTCTACGCTGGCGGAGTCTCCGCTGTCACCAGGCGTCCTGTTTGTCGGAACCGAGGACGGCAACGTCCACGTCACGCGTGATGGCGGCCACACCTGGATGGAGGTCGGCAGCCACGTGCCTGATGTGCCAAAGGATGACCAGGGCCGGCCGGCGCGCTGGGTCAGTCGGATCGAAGCGTCGCACTTTGGAGCCGGCACGGCGTTCATCGCGTTCGACGGGCATCGTGACGACGACTTTCATGTTTACCTGTACCGCACTGACGACTTCGGCCGCACGTGGCGGCCGGTGAAGGGCGATCTTCCAGACGGATTTCCGGTGCGCGTCGTTCGGGAAGACCGCGCGAACCCGGCGCTGATCTTCGTCGGAACCGAGATCGGCGTGTTTTCGACGATCGATGGTGGGCAGCACTGGATCCGACTCGAGCAGAGCTTTCCCACCGTGCGGGTCGACGACCTCGTCATCCATCCGCGAGATCCGGATCTTGTTGTTGGAACTCACGGCCGCGGCATCTACGTGTTGGACATCGCGCCGCTGCAGCAGTTGACATCCGACGTGCTGGAGACAGAGGCCTACTTCTTCCAGCCGACGGCCGCCACGCTGTGGAACGTCGACCTGACAAAGAACAAGGGCATTTCGGGGGCACGGCTACTGACGGCCCCGAACCCGTACGCGTCCTTGTACCCTCTGTCGTACCGCCTCGACGACACGTCCGGCATCGCGCCGCCCGGCGCTGCGTTCTACTACCGAACGCGCCTGGCCGGCACAGCGGTCGTGGTTACGATCCGCGACGGCAGCGGGAAGATGGTGCGCGAATTGAAAGACACGTCAGCGGCACCAGGTCTCAACCGCATCCTGTGGGACCTGCGCGTGCCGCCTGTTCCACTGCAGCCAGCCTGGAAGCGCGCCGGCGACAACGATGACGAGCGGCTGAGCGCCATGCAGCTCCACGACAGGCCGGGTCGACTGGTGGAGCCAGGCGCGTACGAAGTAACTATCGATATCGGTGGCGAACGGTTCCAGCGTCGTCTGGTCGTCGAGCCGGACTCCGGAGGCCGTCGCACTACCTGGTAGTGGTTGGCACCGCGACTGGCCGCGTGTTACGCGGCCGTCGCACATACCAGGGATTACCGGCCTCATCCGCGCTGAGCCGCTCCACAACCACTGGCTTGCTGACCTGCGTCCTTCACGCGGCCTCCTCCGCAGAATCTGTGGGTCGCTGACCAATGATTCTGAGGGGCTCTGGTGTTCGGTCTTCTGCAAAGGAAAGGACGATGAGGCGTGTGGGAGCTGTGCGAAACCGTCTGCGGTTTTGCAAAGACGTGTGGGCGCGTTCTCTGCGTCCACAGGTCTGGCAGCTTCCACACGCGCGGCGCCGCGCCTGAGGCATCCCGCGTCGACTCTGAGAGAATGGTGGTTCCTGCACACACCACGATCTCGGAGACGAACGGCGGGATGCAGATCAAGACTATCCTGAATCGGATTCAGAAGCAGCGAGGATTCGTGTACGGCACGGTTCAGCTCGAGGAGCAGATCGGCGGCCTGGCGCTGACAGTGGCCATCGCGCCCCATCGCCGTAACCGGCCGCGGTGTGCGGGGTGCGAAGAGCCCGGCGGCGTGTACGACCGGTTGGCGCCGCGTCGATTCGAGCCTCAGTGGACGGCTGAAAACCGGCAATTTGTCGACGGGGCAAAACCGGCAATTTCTACCGGCCGACCGGGACACGTGAGTTCTATCGCGTCGGCTCATCGGGACGCAAGTCCGTCTGGACCTTCGTTCGCCAGCTCCGCGGCCCGCACTTCAGGACGTGGGCGTGGTGCAGGAGGCGATCGAGCAGCGCGGTGACCGCCGCCGTGTCGCCCAAGAGCTTGCCCCAGTCGTCGACGGGCCGGTTCGACGTCAGCAGCGTGGACGCGCGCTCGTAGCGTCGCATGACCACCTCCAGGAGGTCTTCAGCCGCAGTGTGGGGGAGCTTGCGCATGCCGAGGTCATCGATGATCAGCAAGGGGACGCTGGTCAGCTCGGCGAAGAGCTCTTTCCGCGTGCCGTCGAGGGCGGCATCGGCGATCTCCTCGAGCAGGAGGGGGGTCTCACGGTAGATCACGCGGTAGCCCTGGTGGATGGCGGCCCGGCCGATGGCCTGGGCGAGATGGCTCTTGCCGGTGCCGGGCGGACCGAGCAAGAGCGCGTCCTCGCGCTGCTGGACGAAGCGTGCGGTGGCGAGCTCGTGGATCAGCGCGCGATGCATCTTTTTGTTGAAGTCGAAATCGAAGGTGTCGAGCGAGCGGTCGGGGTCGCGAAACCGCGCCTGTTGCAGGCGGCGAGCGATCAGCCGGTCTTGGCGACGGACCAGTTCATCGCCGACCAAGGCGGAGATGAGATCGATGGGCGCCTGGCGCTCGGCTTGCGCCTGGCGGAGACGGGCCTCGAGGACGTCGGCCATCCCCGAGAGGCGCAGCTTGCGGAGGGCGTGATCGAGTTCGACGAGATTCATGTGGGGTCTCCGGTCTGGCGATCGATGAGATCGCGGTAGAGCGTCAGTTGCCGAATCAGCGGGTCGACCTGCTTGAGCGTGAGGGGCGCCGGCGGGTGCCGTTCGAGATAGCGGCGGAGGAAGCGATAGGTCGGGACCTGCAGCTCGAGCGCGGCCTTGGCCGCGTCCTCGGCCGCCGCCGGGCCGTATTTCTTGGCGAGGGCGAGTACGCCCAGGATGCGGCGCACGCCAGCGGGGCCGTCGTGCTCGTGGATGGAGGTGCAGACGGTGTGGAGATGGGCGCCGGCGTGACGGGCGCGGGCCAGCAACGCCAGCGTGGGGCGCGGCGTGCGCGCGGGCCGGTCGGCGTCTTCGATGCGATGCCAGCCGCGCGGGGCGCGGACATGCTCGCGCAGGAGCGCCCCGGTCGTCGGGTCGAGGACCCGGACGTGGAGGTCGGTCCATTGCACCTGCACGCGCCGGCCAATCCAGCCGGGCGGCGTCGAGTAGTAGGCCGCCTCCACCTCGACGCACCCGTCCAGATGGACGGTGCGCATCCCGTAGCGGTAGTACCGAAAGGGTTCCACCGGCAACGGGCGGAGCGCCGGGCGTTCCTCGGCAAACATCGCGGCGACTTGGCGCTTGGTCGTGCCGTGGATCCGCGTATCGGCCCAGTGGGCCTCCCAGCGATCCAGGTAGGCTTACCCCTGCTCGAGGGACTCGAAGCGGAGGCCCTGCAGGGGCGTGCGTTGCGTGTGGCCCACCGTCGATTCGACCTTCCCCTTCCGATCGGGATCGCGGACGCGGCACGGGAGGCCGACCACGCCACAGTGGGCGAGCACGTCGCGATAGAGGGGGTTGAGCGCCGGGTCGTAGACGTCGGGGGTGAGCACGCCTTCCTTCAGGTTGTCCAGGTTATGTGCCCGCGCTTGATATGTGGCGGCGCGCGCAGGAGCGAGCGCTCGGCGCCGGTGGGCCACGGGGAACTGGACACATAACGATTCACAGGGAGGCCAGCCACGCGAGGAGCGCT
>JAHECP010000270.1 GCA_024641665.1 Acidobacteriota bacterium | reverse complement strand
CGGTGGATGGCCGCGACCGAGTCGCGGTCGTCCTGCGGCCCCCAGCCGAACTGCCAGCCGCCGCCGCCGAGCGCCCAGGCACCGAAGCCGATCGGGGTGAGGTGGAGATCCGAATGGCCGAGTCGACGGGTGAGCATGATCCGTGTCTCTGGTCCCCCTACCGGCAGTGCGGCGGCAGCATGCCGGAGACGTACTGCGCGAAGAACGCGCGCGCGGCTTCGTCGCAGTGTCTGCCGTCGATGATCGACGGGCCGATGGCGGCGCCGCCCAGCGCGTAGCTGTACCCGATGGCGGCGCCGCCGACGGCGACCGAGCCGACTGCCAGGCCGCCGAACGAGACGCCGAAGCCCAGCGCCGCCCCGCCGATGGCGCCGAGAATCCCGATCGCCAGGCCGCCGAGCGAGAAGAAACCGAGGGAGAGTCCGCCGAGCGCGACGACGCCCACGGCGATGTTACCGATGGCGATGACGCCGCGCGCGACCTTCGGCCGGCGCGTCACCGGATCGACGCCGGTGCAGACGTGGATGAACGGCAGGCTGCCCAGGCTCACCTCGGAGCGGTACTCGAAGCCGAACAGGGGCTGGCCGGAGCAGCCCTTGCATACGAGCCGCGGGGCGTCGCTCGCGACGCAGTCGCGGCACAGGGCCTTCCCGCACACGATGCAGACGCCGACCGCCTCGGTTCCCGGATGTGCGAAGCAGTGCATGACCCCTCCCGCGCTCGAGAGCTGCCTACCCCGTTTCCGCCGACGAGAAGAACACGAGCACCGTCAGGTCCTCGGTAATCGAGTGGAACCGGTGGTCCACGCCGGCCTTCACGTACAGCACCGAGCCCCTCTGCACCGTGCGGTCCGCGCCCTCGACGGTGAACACGCCGAGCCCCTCGACCACGACGTAGACCTCGTCCTCGGCGTGGGGTGTCTGGCGATCGGTCGAGCCGGCGGGCAGCACGTAGAGGCCGCAGTTGAGCGCGGGCACGCGCAGGAACTCGTAGTAGGGGTCGTCGGTCCGGCGCTGCCGCCCCTGGAGGTCGGCCAGCTCGAAGAGCGCGAAGGGTCGGTCGGTCATGGGGTCCCTCCCGGAGACGACTCGACACAGCATATCGTAGTAGGCTGTCTGCCTGATATTCGTCGATTCCCGCCTCCCGCCATGAAGCTGCTCGTCCTTTCCGCCGTCCTGGCCGTCGTTGCAGCCGCCGGCACGCTGTCGGCGCAGGAAGAGCCGGCCATCGCGATCGTGCCCGAGCCGGCGTCGCTCGAGGTCCGGCCCGGCTCGTTTACGCTGACGCCCGACACGGTGATCCTCACCGACCCGGCGAGCAACGTCGCCGCGCGGTGGCTGGCGACGTACCTGGGCGCCGCCACGGGCCACCCGTTGCCGGTCGCCAACGGCACGGTGCCCGCGCGGAACCGCGTGGTCTTCCGGATGGACGCGTCGCTGGCGCGGCTCGGCGACACTTCATGCCGAAGGAGTTCGTGAAGAAGTACATCGACCTCCTCGCCCTGCACAAGCTGAACACCTTCCACTGGCACCTCACCGACGACCAGGGCTGGCGGATCGAGATCAAGAAATACCCGCGCCTGACATCGGTGGGCGCGTGGCGCAAGGAAACGCTGGTCGGCCACTCGACCGACGACCCGTCGGCCGAGCGCTACGACGGCCAACGTCACGGCGGCTTCTACACGCAGGACGACGTGCGCGAGATCGTGGAGTACGCGCGGGCGCGCTTCGTGAACGTCGTGCCGGAAATCGAGATGCCCGGGCACTCGGTCGCCGCCATCGCGGCGTACCCCGAGCTGGGCGTCACGGGCGAGCCGACCGAGGTCGCCACCAAGTGGGGCGTCTTCGACGACATCCTCAATCCCAGCGACCGCACGATCGCGTTCATGCAGGACGTGCTCACCCAGGTGATGGCGCTCTTCCCGAGCCGCGAGATCCACCTCGGCGGCGACGAGGCGGTGAAGACCCGCTGGCAGGCGAGCCCGGAGGTGCAGGCGCGCATCAAGGCGCTCGGCCTCGAGAACGAGGAGCAGCTGCAGGGCTGGTTCATGAAGCAGATGGACGCCTTCCTGGCCGCGCACGGACGGCGGCTCGTCGGGTGGGACGAGATCCTCGAGGGCGGCCTCTCGCCGAACGCGGTGGTGATGTCGTGGCGCGGTGAGGCGGGCGGCATCGCCGCCGCGCGCGCCGGGCACGACGTGGTGATGACGCCGACCGCCTACACCTATTTCGACTACTACCAGTCGCAGGACCGCGACCACGAGCCGCTGGCGATCGGCGGCGACCTGCCGCTCGAGCAGGTGTACGGCTACGACCCCATCCCCGCCGGGCTCGAGCCGCAGTTCGCGTCGCACGTGCTCGGCGCGCAGGGCCAGCTCTGGAGCGAGTACCTGCCCGGACCGAAGGCGGTGGAGTACATGGCGTTCCCGCGGCTGTGCGCGCTGGCGGAGGTCGTGTGGACGCCGAAGCCGCGCAAGGACTATCAGGATTTCCTCGCGCGGCTGGCCACGCACCTCGAGCGACTTGCGATCCTCGACGTCAATTACAGGCCGCTGGGACGGCCGTAGGGGCGACCCGCCGGGTCCCGCCGGGTCGCCCCTACTATACTACCTGCCCCTCACAGCGAATCCAGGAACGCGCGCCAGGCGTCGAAGTACGCTTCACCGCCGGCGACGTACGTGTCGTTGTGCCCGGCGCCGCGGATGAGGAAGAAGCGCTTCGGCCCCGGCGCCAGCTCGAACAGGCGTTCGGCGTGCGCCAGCGGAACGATCTCGTCGCGGTCGCCGTGGAGGACGAACACCGGCAGCGCGAGGCGCGCCATCTTCGCCTCGTTGTCGTAGCGGCTGCGGATCAGGAAGCCGGGTACGATCGGGTAGTGCACGCGGGCCATCGCGCGGATGGACAGGAACGGCGTCTCGATCACGAGCGCGCGAGCCTCGCGCTCGAGCGCGACCTCGATCGCGACCGCCGCGCCGAGCGACCGGCCGAACAACACGATGTCCCGCGGGGCGAACCCCCTCGCCCGCGCCTCGTCGTAGACGGCGAGCCCGTCGGCGTACAGCCCCGCCTCGGACGGCGCGCCCTCGCTCAGGCCGTAGCCGCGGTAGTCCACCAGGAAGATGTCGAGACCGAACCGCTCGACCAGCTCCCGTGCGTTGTCGAGCCGGTGGCTGACGTTCCCCGCGTTGCCGTGATACCAGACGAGCGCCGTCCGGCCGCGCCCCTTGATCCACCAGCCGTGGAGGCGGACGCCGTCGGCCGCGGCCACGCGCAGCTCGTCCGCCTCGAGACCGAGGTCGGCGGGCCTCGCCGCCAGCTCCCGCGCGGGAAAGTAGATGAGGTGCGACTCCATGACGACGAGCAACGCCACCACGAGCGCCCAGGCCAGCAGGACGGCGCCCGCGACACGCGCGACAACGTGACGGCGCGTGAGCCGTGAGCCGCCTGCCCTGAGCGAGCGCAGCGAGTCGAAGGCTGAGCCCAGAGTCCCCAATCCCCAGCCCCCAGTCCCCGGTCTCATGGGCCAGAGCCCCCAGTCCCCAGCCCCCAGCCCGCGGTCCCCGTCCTCCCTACACCTCCAGCACGACCTTCCCCATGCTCTCGCCGCTCTTGAGCCAGGCCATCGCCGCGGGCGCTTCGTCGAACGGAAACCGCCGGCCGACCACCGGCGGCTCCGTGCACACCCGCTCGAGCGCGGCGTAGGCCTCGGGCAGCCGGTGGGCCTGGTTCCAGAGCCAGATCAGGTTGAAGCCCATCACGCTGCGGTTCGCGGTCATCAGCGACAGCGGATCGATCGTCGGGCGCCGGAGGTACTTGAGAAGAAGCCGCGGGTCGGCGCGCCGCCGGCCGCGCGGCATGAAGTCGGCCGCGCCGTACACCACGAGCCGCCCGCGCGGCCGCAGCCGCGCGAACGCCGGCTCGAGAAACGGCCCGGCCACGGCGTCGAAGACGACGTCGAAGCCGTCGGCGCCCGCGGCCGACAGCGCGCCGTCGAGCTCGTCGCCGAACCGCCGCCGGTCGCGGACGAGCACGAGGTCGGGCGCGACGCCGCGCTCGCTGATGAGGAACCGCCGCTTCGTCTCGCGCCCGACGACGCAGACCACCGTGGCGCCGAGCGAGCGGAGGATGGTGAGCGCGAGCAGGCCCACGCCGCCCGCCGCCGACTGCAGCAGCACCACCTCACCCCGGGCGACGCGCGCCAGCTCGACGAGGCCGTACCACGCGGTCAGGCCCTGCACCGGGAACGCCGCCGCGTCGGCTGCGGTCCAGCCCGCCGGAATCCGCCCGAGGAGCCGCGCCGGCGCGTTGAGCGCGGTCGCGTAGGCGCCGAAGCGCGTCATGCCGAAGACCGCGTCGCCCTCGCAAACGGCGGGCGCCGGCGTCGAGGCCGCGCCGGGCGGTCCCAGCGCCTCGACCGTGCCCGCGAACTCGAGGCCGGGCACGAAGGAACCCTTGGGCGTGGCCGAGTAGAGGCCGAGGCACGCGAAGACGTCCGCGAAGTTGAGGCCGACGGCCTCGACGCGCACGCGCGCCTCGCCCGGCCCGGGCGGCGGCAGCGCCTCGTCCTGCCGCCGCAGCCGGTCGAGCGACCCGGCGCGGTCGATCCGCCACACGGTTCGGGTCATGGCCGCCCGTTCACGCGGTCACGCGCCGGAGCGCGGCCGCCATCTTCAGCACGTCCTCCTCGTCGTTGAAGTAGTGCGTTGAGACGCGGATGCCGCCGACGCCGGCCGTGTAGCGCATGGCGAGGAACACGCGCTCGGCCAGCAGACGGTCGAGGAGCGCCCGATCCTGCTTCGGGTCTTCGTACCGGCTGAACATCGTGATGCCCGACCGGCCCCTGGGGTCGTCGCTCGACACGACGCGGGCGCCGGCCTTGCGGATCTCGGCGGCGGCGAAGGCCGAGAGCTTCAGCACCTGCGCCTCGGCCTGCTCGATGCCCATCGCGTTGACGAGCGCGAGCGAGGCGCCGAGGCCGATGGCCCCGGGGTAGTTCGACGTCCCGGCGATCTCGAACCGCTTCGCCACGCGCGGGAACGCATAGTCGCGGTACGGCGTGATCGACGGCGTCTCGAAGTACGCCTGCCAGCCGCCCTCGGGCGTCTCGAGCGCCAGGTAGCCCCACGACGCCGGATCGAGCTCCAGCAGCACCCGGTCCGAGACGAACATCACGCCGCACCCGAACGGCGCGTTCAGCCACTTGTGCCCGCCGGCGATGACGAAGTCGGCCCACGGGTCCGACAGGTCGATCGCGAGCGCGCCCATTTCCTGGATGGCGTCCACGATCACCCACAGGCCCTTCGCCTGGCACAGCCGCCCGAGCGCCGGCGCGTCCACGCGCCAGCCCGAGCACCACTGCACCGACGACACGCATACCGCCCGGGTCC
The DNA here is from genome assembly GCA_024641665.1 of Acidobacteriota bacterium. Lineage (GTDB taxonomy): Bacteria > Acidobacteriota > Vicinamibacteria > Vicinamibacterales > JAHECP01 > JAHECP01. The sequence continues at coordinate 821 of JAHECP010000270.1, read as the reverse complement.
GCGCGTCCATCGCCCGCTCGAAGTCCTCGACCGCCAGCATGCCGTTCCGGCTGCGTACGGGCTTGATCTCGACGAGCCCGGCCTTCTGCTTCTGCGCCCACGGGATCGCCACCTGCAGGTACTCGGTGTCGGCGACGAGCACGTTGTCGCCCCGCTCGAACGGAATGGCGTTGGCGGCGATGTTCAAGCCGTGTGTCGTGCTCTCGACGAGCGCGATGTGGCGCGGGTCGGTCCGGAGGAGCGCCGCCGCCTCTTCCACCGCGCAGTCGCGCTGCTCGTCCATCGCCAGGTGGTGCTTCGAGGCGTCCTCGGCCGGGCAGAGCATGGCCACGTCGAGGAACGCACGGATCGCGTCGTGCGCCTGCCGCGGCACCAGGCTCACACAGGCGGCGTCGAGAAAGGTCTTGTCTTCGAGACCGGGAAACGCGCGGCGGGCATCGGCGAGGGTCATCTGGACAGGATACTTCAGGGTCAGGGGTCAGGGGTCAGGGGTCAGGGTCAGGGCGCAAGGGGCAGGGGTCAGGGCGCAAGGGGCAGGGGTCAGGGGCAGGGCTGGGCGCGCTGGGCCGTCCCTTTCCGTGGCGATTTCCGTGGTCGTTCCGTGGTCCTTCCGTGGTCATTTCGCGTCCTATTCCGCCCGTAGCTCCTCCACCGCATCGACCCGCCACGCGCGGCGCGCGGGGAGCCAGGCGGCCAGCATCGCCGCCGCCATGGCCACGAGCGCGACGAGCGCGAGCGACCCCGCGTCGGCCGGGCCCACGCCGTAGAGGAACGCGCGGAGGAACCGCCCCACGATCAGCGCGCCGGCCAGCCCGAGCACG
>JAHECP010000269.1 GCA_024641665.1 Acidobacteriota bacterium | reverse complement strand
CCCCGCGCGTGGCCTCTCGCGCTGGCTGGCCGCGGCGGCCCCGGCGCGCGCGGCGGGCGCCGTGACGGTCGTGCTCGTCAGCGACGCGCGGATGCGCGCCCTCAACCGGCGCTACCGGGGGCAGGACCGCGTGACCGACGTGCTCTCGTTTCCCGCCTTCGCGCCTCAGGCGCTTCGGCGGGGCAAGCCCGCTTCCGCCAAGGCCTCGGCGGGCAAGTCAGCCCCCGGCCTCCGGTCCCCGGCCTCCCGCCTTCGCCAAGGCTCCGGCGGGCTCGCCGGCCTTCGCGCGGCCGCTTCGGCCCGGCAAGCCGAAGCTCAGAGAGCGGAGGCGGCCGGCCTCTTGTTCCTCGGCGACGTCGTGATCGCGGAGGGCCGCGCGCGCCGCCAGGCGGCCGAAGCCGGGCACCCGCTCGCGACCGAGCTCCGGGTGCTCGCGCTCCACGGCCTGCTGCACCTCGTCGGCTACGACCACGAGCGGGACGGCGGCCGGATGGGGCGCGTCGAGCGGACGCTGCGCCGGCGCGGCGGTCTCCGGGAAGGGCTCATCGAGCGCGCGGGCGCGCCGGCCCCCCGGCGGCGGAGGGGCCCGCGATGATCCCCCTCGCCCTCTTCCTGCTCGGGTGCCTCGCGGTGTACGTCGGCACGGTGCAGGCGGCCTTCAGCGCGCTCATGCGCCTGTCGCTGCGGCTGCTGGCCGAGCGCAACGGGCAGCACCCGCGGCTCGAACGCTACCTGAACGACCCGCTGCTGCTGTTCGTGCCGGCGCGGCTGCTGCTGGGGCTGACCTTCTCGATCTCGGCCGTGCTCTTCGCGGTCCTCATCGGGACCGCCTCGGCCCGCCACGACGCGCTGCTGCTGCTGGTCGTCGCGGTGTTCATCCTGCTGGCCGAGCACCTGCTGCCGCTCCTCGTCGTGCGGCGCGATCCGGAGCGCGTCCTCGAGCTGCTGCTGCCGTCCTTCGAGGCGCTCGCGGGCCTGCTGCAGCCGATCGCGCGGGCGCTCGTGCGTCTGCTCGACGCGCGGCCCGGCGCCGCGGCCGCCGAGGACGCCGGAGGCACACCGCCCGCCGCGCCCGAGGCCGCCGAGGATCGGCAGCCGATCGAAGGGGAGGAACGGCGCCTGCTGCGCTCGGTCGTCGAGTTCGGCGGCACGCTCGTGCGCGAGGTCATGACGCCGCGCCCCGACATCGTCGCCATCGAGGAGAGCAGCACGCTCGACGATCTCCGGGCGCTCTTCACCGAGCAGGAATACTCGCGGTTCCCCGTGTATCGCGAGAACCTCGACAACATCGTCGGCATCATCTTCGTGAAGGACCTCGTCCAGGTGGAGGCCGCCGCCACGCCGCGCGCCATCGCCGGCTTCGTGCGCCCGGCGTACTTCGTCCCGGAGACCAAGCGTCTCGCCGACCTGCTCAAGGAGTTCCAGAAGGAGCAGGTGCAGCTGGCGATCGTCGTGGACGAGTACGGGGGCACCGCCGGCCTGGCGACGATGGAGGACCTGCTCGAGGAGATCGTCGGGGAGATCCGCGACGAGTACGACGTCGAAGCGGAGCCCATCGTGGACGAGGGGGACGGCGCGTACGTCTTCAGCGCCAAGGTCAACATCGATCGCGTCAGCGAACGGCTCGGCGTGAACATCGAGCCCGAGGGGTTCGAGACCGTCGGCGGGTTCCTGATGACGCATCTCGGGCGTGTCCCCGCGGTCGGCGAGGTGTTCGACATCGACGATCTGAGCGTCGAGGTGCTCGAGGCCGAGCGCCGGCGCATCCACAAGGTCCGCTTCAGGCGGCGGCAGCCGATCGCCGAGGAAGAAGCCTAGCGGTGCGTGCGGGGTTTGTGTCCTTCATCGGCCGGCCCAACGCCGGGAAGTCCACGCTGCTCAACCGCGTCGTGGGCGTCAAGCTCGCCATCGTCTCGGACAAGCCCCAGACGACGCGCACCCGCATTCTCGCGGTGAAGCACTACCCGGGCGAGGCGCAGGTCGTCTTCCTCGACACGCCGGGCATCCACCGCCCGCTGCACCGGATGAACGTCCGGATGGTGGACACCGCGCTCGAGACGTTGCGCGAGGTGGACGTCCTCGTGCTCGTCGTGGACGTCGCGGAGCGGCCCGGCAGGGGGGACCGCTTCGTCCTCGACCTGGTGAAGGGCCTGCCGATTCCGGTGATCCTCGCGCTCAACAAGATCGATCTGGTGAAGAAGACGCGGCTGCTGCCCGTCATCGACCACTACCGCGCGGCGCACGACTTCGCCGAGTTCATCCCCCTCTCCGCCCTCACGGGCGATGGCGTGGACCGCCTGGAGCGGACGCTGATCGCACGGCTTCCCGAGGGACAGCCGCTCTACCCGGACGACTACCTGACCGACCAGCCCGAGCGCTTCTTCGCGGCCGAGATCGTCCGCGAGAAGCTGCTGCAGCACACCCGCGACGAGCTGCCGTTCACGAGCGCGGTGGTGGTGGATCAGTTCGAGGAGGCGGACGCCCGCGGCCTCCTGCGCCTCCACTGCTCGATCATCGTGGAGCAGGAGTCCCAGAAGCCCATCGTGATCGGCCGGCGCGGCGAGATGATCAAGCGCATCGGCACCGAGGCCCGCGAGGATCTCGAACGGTTCTTCCAGACCCGCGTGTTCCTCGACCTCCACGTGAAGGTGCGGTCCGAGTGGCGCGACGACGACCGCCTGCTCGAGGACCTCGGCATCCGACGTCCCCACTGACGCGGGATCCCGGGTGGCGGGCCGTGGTCCGTCGCGCCGGCGGGCCGTGGCGCCAGGCCTGTTTCCCGCTGGATCGAACGGAACCCCCATGGTAAATTGAGCAGTTCGCCCGTCGAGGTGAACCGACGACAAGGTCCGACGCGCGTGCGCAGGCCGACTGCGCCGCGAATCATGCGGCTGGGCCCGGGGCGAGATCCGCCGCGGGGCCGGTGCGCGACTCGAGGCAACCCCATGCCGCCGCATCGCCGAATCGACGTCGTGCTCGATTCCGTCCGCCGACTGCTGCGGATTGGTGCGACCGCCAACCTGCTCAACCTCCTCCAGAAGCAGCGCCCGGCCGACCTCGCGCAGGTCTTCGCCGAGCTGCACGACACCGAGCGGAAGGCCGCCTTCTCGCTGCTGCTCGAGCGCAACGCCCGTCTCGCCATGGAGGCGTTGAGCGAGCTCGAGGCGGAGATCAGCGCGGGCCTGCTGTCCGATCGCTCGGCGGAGGACATCGCCCGCTTCCTGCACGAAATCCCCTCCGACGACGCCGCGGTGATCATCGAACGGCTGCCCGAGGAACTGTCCACGGCCGTGCTGGCTTTGATCCAGGCGAAGCCGGGCGGCGGCGTCGGCGATCTGTTCGAGTACGAGGAGCAGACCGCCGGCCGCATCATGAACCCGAACGTCTTCGCCCTCAGCGAAGACCTGACGGCCGGCGAGGCGATCACGGCGCTCCAGACCGCGCGCGACGTCGAGATGGTCTTCTATCTCTACGTCGTGGACGCGCGCCGCCACCTGGTCGGCGTCGTCTCCTTGCGGCGGCTGCTGCTCGTCGCGCCCGAGACGCCGCTCAAGCGGATCATGACGACCGACCTCATCAGCGCGCGCGTGGACACCGACCAGGAGGAGGTCGCGCGCCAGGTCGCGTCCTACAACATCCTGGCCATCCCGGTCGTGGACGAGGAGGCCAAGCTGGTCGGCGTCATCACCGTGGACGACGTCATCGACGTCATCAAGGACGAGGCGACCGAGGACATCTACCGGCTGGCCGGCGTGTCGGGCGACGAGCGCGTGGCCACGCCGGCGGGCGAGTCGCTGCGCAAGCGGTTCCCGTGGCTCGTCATCAACCTGGCCACCGCGTTCCTGGCCGCCGCCGTCGTCGGAATGTTCCAGGGCGCCATCAGCCAGTGGGTCGCGCTGGCCGTCTTCATGCCGATCGTGGCCGGCATGGGCGGCAACGCCGCCACGCAGACCCTGACGGTCGTGGTCCGCGGCCTCGCGCTGGGCGAGCTGACCTGGTCGAACGCCCGCCAGGCGCTGTTCAAGGAAATCGTCGTCGGCGTGAGCAACGGCGTCGGGACCGGGCTCATCGCGGCGGGCGTGGCCTGGGCCACGATCGGCGACCCGAGCATCGGCGTGCTGCTGGCGCTCGCCATGACCATCAACCTGTTCGTGGCCGGCACCGCCGGCACGCTGATTCCCCTCGGGCTGCGCGCGATGAAGATCGACCCGGCGCTCGCCTCGACCGTGTTCATCACGACCCTCACGGACGTGTTCGGGTTCTTCTCCTTCCTGGGCCTGGGAGCGCTGTTCCTGCGTTTCATGCACCAGGGAGGGTAAAATAGGAAGTTCTGGCGAGGCGTCCGGACGATGCCGCTCCACACCGCCGACGCGCTGGTCCTCCGCACCTACAAGCTCGGGGAGGCCGACCGCATTGTCGTCTTCCTGACGAGGGACCGCGGCAAGAAGCGGGGCGTGGCGAAGGGGGCCCGGCGCGTCCGGTCGCGCTTCCTGGGATCGCTCGAGCCGCTCACGCTGGGCCGCGTCACCTACTTCGAGCACGAGCAGCGCGACCTCGTGCGGCTGGACGAGATCGAGGTGACGCGCTCGCCGCTCGCCGGTCCGATCGACGAGGGGCTGGCGCACGTGGGCTACTTCGCGGAGCTGCTCGACGAGTGGGCGCCCGAGGCGTCGCCCAACGAGAAGCTCTACCGGCTGGGGGCGGCGGTGGCCGCCGCGCTCGGCGGGGGTGCCCCCGTCGAGCGCCTGGCGCGGTACTTCGAGTACTGGCTGCTGCGGCTCGAGGGGCTCTACCCGTCGTTCGTGTCGTGTCCGTCCTGTGCCGCCGACCTCGCGGAGGCGGGCGCGGTCGTGGCCACGCGGGATCGGGTGTTCCTGTGCCGGCAGTGCGCGCGAACGGCCGGGCCGACCGGCGGCACGCTGTCGGCCGAGGCGCTGGCGTTCCTGCGCGACGCCGGACGCCACCAGCCGGACGGGCTCGCAGCGCTGCCGCTCTCGACACGGGCCGGACGCGAGCTCGAGCTGGCCCATCAGGCGCTCATCTCGGCGCACCTCGAGAAGGAGCTGCGGTCGGCGCGGGTGCTCAGAGAGATGAAGTGAAGGGGACGGGGAATTCGCCATTCGACATTCGCCATTCGCCATTCGACATTCGGACCGTTGTGACCCTACAGGACCTCATCTTCACGCTCTCGACCTTCTGGGCCTCGCGCGGCTGTCTGCTCCAGCAGCCCCTCGACACCGAAGTGGGGGCCGGCACCATGCACCCGGAGACGTTCCTGCGGGTGCTCGGGCCGACGCCCTGGAAGGTGGCCTACGTTCAGCCGTCGCGCCGGCCCGCCGACGGCCGCTTCGGCGAGAACCCGAACCGGCTGTTCAAGCACCACCAGTTCCAGGTGATCCTCAAGCCGGCGCCCGACGACATCCAGCGGATGTACCTCGACAGCCTCGTCGCGTGCGGCATCGACCCGAGGACGCACGACGTGCGCTTCGAGGAGGACAACTGGGAGTCGCCCACGCTGGGCGCGTGGGGCATCGGGTGGCAGGTGATGTACGACGGCCTGGAGATCACCCAGTTCACCTACTTCCAGCAGTCCGGCGGCCTCGACCTGGCGCCGATCTCGGTCGAGCTGACCTACGGTCTCGAGCGCATGGCCATGTCGCTCCAGGGCGTGGACAACGTCTACGACCTCGAGTGGGCTCCGGGCGTGCGCTACGGCGACGTCCGGCTGCGGGACGAGGTGGAGCAGTCGAAGTACGCCTTCGGCCAGGTGGAGGCGTCGGGCGCGGAGTTCGCCGCGTTCCACCGCGACCTGTTCGACAAGTACTACGGGTTCGCCCAGATGCTGATCCGCTCGGGCCTCGTCCTGCCCGCGCTCGACTACTGCCTGAAGTGCTCGCACGTCTTCAACGTGCTCGACGCGAGCGGCGGCATCGGCGTGACCGAGCGCACGGCCTACATCCTGCGCGTGCGCGGCCTCGCCGTGTCGATCGCCAAGGCTTACGTGGACGGCGGCGAGCGCGCGGAGGCCGAGGGGACGCCGGAGGCGGGCGAGTGATGGAGCGCGAGCTGTTGTTCGAGATCGGGTGCGAGGAGCTGCCCGCCGGCTGGCTGCCGGGTCTCACGCGCCAGCTCGCCGAGCGCCTCGCGGCGCGGCTCGCCGAGAGCCGCCTGGCCGCCGGCGAGCCGGAGGCCTTCAGCACGCCGCGGCGGCTC
>JAHECP010000268.1 GCA_024641665.1 Acidobacteriota bacterium | reverse complement strand
TCCCACATTCCCACAAGCCGATCCGTTCTCTTTCAGACGGGAAGAACGTAGAATGAACCGCCCTCAGACTGGATCACTTTCCGAGCGGCGTACTGGTCTACTTTCCGAGCGGCGCCTCCACGCCACGACATCGTCCGCCATTCCGTGTTCGAGGGGCTCTATAGGGTCGCACGCCTATGGGATGTGAGCTGATCCGCTCAAACTGGTCGGGACCTGTTGGACGGGCCGTCCTGGTGTCGGTTCCCGCCAAACCTGTGTGCCGTGGTCGGGGAAATGCGCGAAATCAGGCGGAAATTCGAGGGCCCTCGCGGCGATCGGTTATTGCCTGCCGCTCCGATTCCCCGAGAAACGCGCGAATGTGGGCCGATATTCGACCAGACGTGGCAGGCGCGATTGCGAGAGCATGACCGCCATATGACAACCGTGTGGCGATCCAAGAATCGGCGAAATCAGGCCATTCTTGCGAGGTCTTAGACGACGGGCCTTACAAGCCGAGCATCGCGGAAGGGGGGAGTCGGCCCGGCCGGGCGTACCCGTGGATTTCTCGATCCAGAGGCACAGAAGCGGCAACGGGCACCCGCGAGGCCCAGCCAACAACTGGGGGGAGGGCGCAACGAAGACGAACGCCCACCCGATTCGGGCGTGACCAGAAGGAGTGACCGCTGGCGGGTAGCGAGAAGGCGAGCAGGTACAGTTCGCTACAGGCCACCGCGCGCCCGCGCGAGAAGGAGGATCGCCGGACACAGCGCCGACATCAACAGCGCGCCGGGCGAGCCAGGGCGGAGGCGAGGTTCCTCGACTGGAGGCAACCTGTCAACCGACGCGTTTCATCGGTTGGCGGGGGTTGGCGGGATCGGACCAGGACCTCTTCCTGCCCGCGACATCCTACTGTCCGGCCGGATGCTTGCACTCGATGGTCTTCAGCAACAGCGCGACGCCAAAGACTGCAGCCAGCGACCCCAGCACTGCCGGCACGAGGTAGATACTCCCCAGTTTGACGCTCCCGGGCCAGTAGCCCAGGACCGGCGACCCCAGCCAGCCGCCCAGCCAGCCGACAATCAGTTTTCCAAAGAAACCGTCCACCCCCTGGGCCAGCCGGTACTTCACCAGATAGTGCAACACGAACGACACGACCACGCTGATCACCAGGAGCGTCAGAAACGACACGAAGTTCATCCCGATCATGGCGTCACTCCTTCCCTCTTCCTTGCCTTGCATCGGCAGAGCGTGTCCAGGTTCCGTTTCACCAAGAGCGCCGCCACCAAGTCAGAAGACACGGCGGCACCCAGGGTCAGGTGAGCAACAAACGCCTCCAGGGTCGAAACCAGCTGCGCCGTGTCGCGAACCTCGGGGCAGTCGCGGCGCTCGCAGTAGTTCCAGCCGATGCAGATCCGCAATCTGAAGATGCCACGATTCCTCCGGAGGAAGTTCTCCGCCACCGTGGCATACGCGTTCTTGCCAAGATAGCGACAGACCAGGTGGGTTGCCCGTCGCAACCAAAAAGGCAGAAACCGGCCGTTGCTGGACACAAACCACAGCACTGGGGCGATCTGATCCAACGGGGCAATCTCTCGCCCGAGGCGCTGCAGGAGTTCCGCTTCGCTGCTATCCAGCAGCTTCTCAAGCTGTTCTCGGCGTTCTGGACTGATAGGTTCCGAGTGCGATCGGAAGAACGCGGGCGTCCGCCCGTCTGGGCAAGGCACGCGAATCCCCTCAGAGGTATCCTCCTGGCGGAGGTCCTCCTGAGGAGGGGACTGCGGAACCATTGTGCTCGCTCCGCTTTGACCACGTGCTAACGCGCGCAGAGAATTGACAAATAGTATACAACCCACCGGCAGCAGCGTCCACCGCTGTGTGTCGACTGTCACGCGGCTGCGGGGTTGACACCCGCCCTGAGCCTCGGTGTCGAGCCGATCGAACTGCCCAGTGGGCACTGTCCCCATGTGTCACGGCCGGCGCTGCTCGCGAAGGCTCTCGTCGGTATCCGTGCTTAGCGTCCAGACCGCCGAGCAGGCCGCCCACCCCAAAGCGGCCCGCGCAGGCGGCCGGGTGTCAACTCAGATTGCTGCATTCAAATCGACCAAGAGCCAACAACTGGAGTATCTGCGCGCGTTAGCGTAACAGGGTGGAGTCCGTTGAGTGCCGGCTCCGGGGGAGCCTCCCCATCACTCAGGGGAGGAACTGTACCCTCGGCCACTCTCCGAGGCTGCCCGTCGATGGGCGAACTCGTGCCTGAAGTCTGCGTAGGCCTTGCGGTTCAAGCTGAGATTGCTCCGGTATGAGAGACTGCCGAGAAGGCTGATCAGCGGCCTGCGACGCCCCCACACGGTGCGACAGACTCTGCCCAGGATCCGCGTCGTCGCATAGAAATGGCGGTCGCAGGCGATCATCTCTTCGATGATCTCGTTCTGGGACAGGTGCCTGTACCGAGCGACCGGGAAGGTCAGTGTGTAGTACTTCCAGTCCTCCGGGAACGTATCGAGGGCGAGGCGGCCCTCCGATGTCACCTGGTCCCACAGGCGCGTCCCCGGCAAGGGCGTCAGAAACAGCGCGTTGAGATGGTCCACGCCGTACAGACAAGCCATCTCCGCCGTGCGTCTGCCAATACCCGGCCTGTCGATGTCCAACCCGATGATGAAGGACCCGACGACCGGAATGTGGTGCCGTTGTATTCGCCGCACGGAGGCAGAGAGGTCTCGCCCCTTGAGAAGGTTGAATTTCTTGCCGAGCTCGCTGAGTCCTTCCGGCGCGGGCGACTCGAAGCCGATGAACACGCCGGCGCAGCCTGCGCTCGCGGCCAGTGTCAGGACCTCTTCGTCGTCGGCAAAGTTGATCGTGGCCTGGGTGATCCACTCCTTGCGCAGGTTGGCGGCCGCCATCGCACGGAACAGGTCCTTGGCGCGCGCGATGTGTTCGGGTCGGGTGCCGATCAGGTTGTCGTCCACCACCAGCACGTATTTCTCGCGGATCGACTGGAACTCCCGCACGACATCCGGGATGGATCGCTGCCGGTAATGCGCGCCATTGAACGCCGTGACGCTGCAGAACGTGCAGTTCATCGGACACCCGCGGGTGGTTTGAATGGCCCCGAAGGCATATCGTCCGGTCAGCAGATCGTGCCGGGCCGGCCGGACGGCGTGCATCTCAGCGAGCCCTCCGTCATACCGGCACTGCAAGGTACCATCACGGGCGTCCTCCAGAACCCGGCGCCAGATGCCCTCGGCTTCCCCCGTGACCACGGAGTCCACACGCTCCGTGACTTCGTCGACGCACATGGTGGCGTGAATGCCGCCCATGACGACGGGCACACCCAGGCGTCGAAAGCAGGCCGCGACCTCGTACGCGCGATTCGCCTGGGAGGTGAATGCGGTGATGCCGACCAGATCAGGGCGCGGCATCGCCGGGTAGTCGGGGACGCCGACGTTCTCGTCCACGATGGTGATGTCCCACTCGGGCGGGGACAAGCCGGCGAGCACCATCAGGCTGAGCGGTTTCCACACTCGGTAACGGTTCCACCGGCTCTCCTTGACCCTCACCATGCTGACAAGCGGGTTCGAGGGGTTGATGAGATAGAGTCGCATGGTGGGTTGAGTCGCCCATTCGCGGGCGCTCTCTCATAATTGCGTCGGTCTCCCGCCGTCAGCGAGCGTCGAATCGGTGCTCTGCCAACCACTGATGGCTGACGTACCCAAGATCGCGGTCATGCGAGGCGCGCCAGGCTCGAGGAACGAGTGCGAGGCTGATCAGCGCAAGCATGCTCAGGCCAATGGCCATCCACACGAAAGACCTCTCCTTTGGCCGACGCGCAGGCGCCCGGATCCCTGGTGGAGGCTGACGTGGTGGCCCGCTCTCGAAGGACAACGGGCCCAGAACCGCGGTCCGGCCACGATGCCGCGCCACACGCCACGGCGACCTCTCGTCTGAAGTCTACACCCCTCTGGTACATCCTACAGGCCGCGACAAAACGTGTCTATTCACGTGTGCATACTTTCGCGCCTTCTTCGGCGTACGAGAACTCGAAACGGCCTTCAGAATTCGGTGTATACTGAGGCGTTGAGCTTTCCTGAGTTCTGCCGCCAAGACCCGATGCGCTGTCGGGGAACTCGCTCCAGCCCTCACTAAAGCCGTTCGTCGGTGTCTCGAGGCGAGCCCTCGTTCGCGAGAGGGTATCGCGTCAGCTGGCGACAGGTCTCCGAAGCGCTCCAACGGCTACGCCAGGACGGAGGACCGCACATGAAAGTCAGACCGCTGCACGACCGCATCATTGTGCAACGCCTCGAGGAAGGCGAACAGCAGATCGGCGGCATCATCATCCCGGACACGGCCAAAGAGAAGCCGCAGCAGGGCAAAGTCGTGGCCGCCGGCACCGGGAAGGTGAACGACGACGGCAAGCGGGTCCCCCTCGACGTCCGGGCGGGCGATCTGATCCTGTTCGGCAAGTACGCTGGCCAGGAGATCACGCTCGAAGGCGAGGAGTACCTCATCGTCAAAGAGGATGAAGTCCTGGCCGTCATCGAAGGCAAGACCAAGAATACGCCGGTCGGCGCCAAGGGCAAGACCACGAAGAAGCGGGTCGTCCTCAAGGCCAAGACCAAGAAGAAGCGTTGACACGCGACCGCCGAGAGTGACTGGAGACAGACGTCATGGCAAAGCAGATTGTGTACGGCGCGCGGGCGTGCCAGGCCGTCCTGCGCGGCATCAATCAGTTGGCCGACGCGGTCAAGGTCACGCTCGGTCCCAGGGGGCGCAACGTCGTCCTCGACAAGAGGTTCGGATCGCCGACGATCACCAAGGACGGCGTGACCGTCGCCAAGGAGATCGAGCTGAAAGACCCACTCGAAAACATGGGTGCGCAGATGGCGCGTGAGGTCGCGAGCAAGACGTCTGATCTCGCAGGGGATGGCACCACGACCGCCACCGTGCTCGCGCAGGCCATCTATCGCGAAGGCGCGAAAAACGTGGCCGCCGGCTCGAACCCGATGGACATCAAGCGCGGCATCGAGCGGGCGGTTGACGTGGTCACCGCCGAGCTCAAGAAGATGTCGAAGCCGGTCAGCGGCAAGATGGTGGCCCAGGTTGGCACCATCGCGGCCAACAACGACGCGCTCATCGGCACGATCATCGCCGAGGCCATGGACAAGGTGGGCAAAGACGGCGTGATCACGGTTGAAGAGGCGAAGACGATTGACACGTCGCTCGAGGTCGTCGAAGGGATGCAGTTCGACCGCGGGTATCTGTCGCCGTACTTCGTCACAGATCCCGAGCGGATGGAAGTCGTGCTTGAGGATCCGCACATTCTCATCCACGAAAAGAAGATCTCGAGCCTGAAGGATCTGCTTCCGGTGCTCGAGCGCGTCGCACAGAGCGGCAAGCCGCTTCTGGTCGTCGCCGAGGATCTGGAGGGCGAGGCGCTGGCGACGCTCGTCGTGAACAAGCTGCGCGGGACCCTGAAGGCCGCGGCGGTCAAAGCGCCAGGCTATGGCGATCGGCGAAAGGCCATGCTCGAGGACATCGCCATCCTCACGGGCGGCCGGGCGATCACCGAAGACCTGGGTATCAAGCTCGAGAACCTGCCGCTTGAAGATCTCGGCAGGGCGAAGAAGGTCACGATCGACAAGGACAACACGACGATCATCGAGGGCGCCGGCACGAAGAAGGCGATCGAGGGTCGCATCAAGCAGATCCGGACGCAGATCGAGGACACCACGGCCGATTACGATCGGGAGAAGCTGCAGGAGCGGCTCGCGAAACTCGTTGGTGGCGTGGCGGTGATCAAGGTGGGCGCGGCCACCGAGACCGAGATGAAGGAGAAGAAGGCGCGCATCGAGGACGCCATGCACGCCACGAAGGCGGCTGTCGAAGAGGGCATCGTCCCGGGCGGGGGCGTCGCGTTGCTCCGCGCGTCGAAGGCGCTCATCGGGCTCAAGGTCGGCGGCGATCAACAGATCGGGGTCAGCATCGTCCTGCGCGCCATCGAGGAACCGCTGCGCTGGATTGCCAACAACGCGGGCCAGGAAGGCTCCATCGTCGTCTCGAAGGTCAAGGACATGGGGCCCGAGGAAGGCTTCAACGCGCTGAACGAGCAGTACGAGAACCTGGTGCACGCAGGCGTCATCGACCCGACCAAGGTGGTGCGGTCGGCGCTTCAGAACTCGGCGTCGATCGCATCACTGCTGCTGACGACCGAGGCGCTCGTGGCGGAGATTCCGGAGGAGAAGAAGGACGCGCCGGCGC
>JAHECP010000267.1 GCA_024641665.1 Acidobacteriota bacterium | reverse complement strand
CGAACGTCGTCTCGTTCGAGACCGATCCCGTCCGCCGCCGAACCCGCCGAGAGCAATGACGCACGGCGAAATGCCAGGCGCAAGCGGATGACGCCCGACGCGCGCCCTCAGCCCCCAGTCCCCAGCCCCCAGTCCCTGCGCAATCGCCCTTGTCCGCGGCGATTTCCGTGGCTTCATTCCGTGGTAATTCCGTGGCACTTACCAGATACTGAAAGGCAATGACTGGCTTTCCCCCTTCCGGTTCCGACCAGACCGACCCCTTCTTTGCGCTCGAGCAGCTCGGCGCCGACCCTTCGCAGTGGGAGACCGCGGACCTCGCGCCCCTTCAGCAGCTCGTCGTGCTCGAGTCCATGCGCTGGGCGCGCGGTGGAGGCGACGCCATCCGCGACCCGCTGATGCGGCTCTATGCCGTCTTCGTGGAGCGCGCGAGCGAGGAGCAGCGGATGCAGGCGCTGCACACCGTCGGTCGCATCGGCGAGTCCGTCGCGAGGGCGAGCCGCACGCCGGACGGCGCCGCCGGAAGCGTCCCGTTCCTCGCCGATCCCGCTCCCGTCATCGTCGCGACGGCGGTCCTCCAGCTCGCCTGTCTCGAGGGGACCGAGGACGATCCGCTGTCCGGGGCGCGGTCCGTGTTCGCGATGGCGTTGACGGCGGACGACGCCGGTCGTCGTGCCGCGGCGCTGGGCGCCCTGTTGTCGCTCGGCGACGCGGCCGTCGCCGAGCTGCTCGGCGCGTGTTGGGAGCATCTCGACCCGGGCGCCTACGCCATGTTCGCGCGCATGGCGTGCGGGTCCGCAGCCACACCGGTGGTCGTGGACTTCTTCCTGCGCTGGGCCGAGGCGGCCGTGTCCGGCGGATCGGAGACGGGGCTCGGCGACATCGCGGCGGCGCTCCTCGCGCTGGCGCACCGCGCGTCGGCCGAGGTTCCCGGACTGGGCGAGGCCGGCGTCACGGAGATCGACCACGGCCTGCCCGTGTGGACGCGGCCCGAGGACCAGGTGATCAAGGTGGTCCGGCGGTGGACGCGGGACGAGTACGGCCGTCTCATCGCGCCGCGGCTCGTCGGCGTCGCGCGGCGCGAGAGCCACCCACGGATCCTGCCGCGTGTCCTGCGCGCGTGGGGTCTTGCCGACGTGCCGCATCTCGAGGCCGTCGCGGCCGCGGTCGGCCGGGCGGGCGGCGCGAAGCCGGCGCTCGCCCTGTTCGATCGTCCCGTCCCCGTCGAGACTCCCCCCGACTGGGATCAGCCGAACGTGATTCTCGAGTGGGGCGTGCTCAGTCCCAACGGCCCGACGATGTGTCAGGTATCGCTGGTGCCGCTGGCGGGCGACGGCGGTCGGGCCGTCGTGTGGACCCAGCATCACTTCCTGCAGCCCGAGTGCGTGGCGTGGGCGGCCGGCCCGTCGGGGGGCGATGTGGGGCTGCGGGCGGCGCTGGCGGCGGTGTTCGCGAGGAACGGGTCGGCGGAGCGGCCCCTCCTTGCGAGCCTGCCGCACTGGGTGCGCGTGCCCGAGGGCGGTCCGCTGGACACCGGCGCCGCGGCCGCGCTCATCGGGACCGCGCACACCGCGTGGCTGCGCGCGAACGGCTTCCAGGGCGAGCATCCCGACGCCGAGCGCGAGACCCTGCGGCGCCTGGCGGAGGATCCGATCGCCGATCTCGAGCGGCAGGAAGCCGAGGCGCTGGCGGCGTCCACCGCGGCCGTGCCCGTGCCCGCGTCGCCGCCCGAGCCTGCCGCGTATCAGCGGTGGATGGACGTCGCCGCGTCGCCCGCGCACGTTGAGCGCGTGCGGGGCTTCTATCAGAGCGCGTGGACCGAGGCCATCCGCCGCTGGAACGCGGCGCATAGCGCGCGCCAACACTCGTAGCGCACGACTTTGGTCGTGCGCCGCAGGCCAACAACTGTGGGGGCCGGCTTCAGCCGGCCCACGGTCGGCGCGCGTGTCCCTCACGCGCGCCTCTAACCGTGATCTGACCGATCGTGGGGTCCGTGCCCGAGGGGTGGGTCCCGTGCGAATGGATGCCCCGCTCATCGTCGCCGCGTTCAGGTTTACCGACGACACTGTGCCCACCGAGGCCGTGGCGCAGTGTTCTGTGCAGAGATCTCCTTTCTAGCGTCGTTTCAGAAACCTGAGGGTTTCGCCCCTCTGGGGTCAAATTCACTCCGAAAGGGATCAACTCTTTGCCCCCGACGTGTCGCTGTTTCACAACCGAGTCTTTCTGAAACAAGGAGGCTGAGCGCGCGCCAGCGGCGGCGGGGGCGCCTGGGTGTCCATTGACAGATGAGCTTGAAGGGGGAAACATGGCGCACCGCCTGCCATTTGGCGGGACGCCAGAGAAATGCATGTGGCCTTCCCGAAGCCCTAAGGGGCGGACAGATCCTTACCGGCCCCCTCTTCAGTGAGCCCATGCGAGTGGAGACTGTCCAGGCCAACGGTCCAGCGAGCTGGGCGTTCGCGCTGGTTGGCACGCAGTCCGAACGCTTCCGAAACGTGACGCTCACCGCAGATGATCTCTCGCACTTGATGATCCTTGGGGCGCGACACTCGTTCGACGGCGAAACGGCGACAGGCAGAGACCTCCTGGCGTTTAGCAGGGCGCTTGGTATGAAACCTCAACACCTGTGAGCTTCGGGAGCCACCGAACTACGGAGTTTGGGGTGCGCGTGCGGAAGGGATGATGGCGACATGTGGTACGTAGCGTGCGCGATCCTCGGTGCCGCGATTGGTGGGGCACTAGCCTGGCTGCTGGCCGTCGACCGCACGCGGTCGCAATCGAAGATCACGATCGATGAGGCCGATCGCCGTGCCAATGCTGCCGAAGGTCAGGCCGCCGCCCTGAACGCCATCGTCATCGAGCTTCGGGGACAACTAGAAGGAATGAATACCAGCGTCGGGCAACTCCGCGTGCAGCTCGACGCGGAGCGCGGTGCCAGGGTCAAAGCCGAGACGGAACTGAAGGACGCGGGCCTTCACCTCCAGGAGGAACGCGAAGTACTGGAGAACGCCAAGGCGCGACTCACCGACGCGTTCAAAGCGCTAGCCGGAGACGCACTGAACAGCAGCAGTGAGGCATTACTCAGACTGGCAAACGAGACTTTTGGTAAGGTGCTGGCGGAGGCAAAAGGCGACCTTGGCCAGCGGCAGGAAGCGATCGACGGACTGGTTAGACCCCTGGCGGAATCCCTACAGCGATTCGATCAACATGTCCGCGGTCTGGAGACGACTCGCCAGGAGGCGTACACGAGCATCGAGGAGCACATCAAGGCGCTGACGAGCAGCCAGGAGCAACTCCAGAGGGAGACGGCGAGCCTGGTCACCGCCTTGAGGGCTCCGCAGGTGCGTGGCCGCTGGGGTGAGCTGACACTGAAGCGAGTAGTCGAACTGGCCGGGATGTCGGACCACTGCGATTTCACGGAGCAGGTGACAGTGGATTCCGAGGTCGGCCGCCAGCGGCCCGACCTGGTCGTCCATCTGCCCGGCGAGCGCGAGGTCGTCGTCGATGCAAAGGTGGCCTTGGACGCCTTCCTAGACGCCGTGTCGTCAGGTTCAGAAGAGCAGAGGAGCGGCGCTCTGACCCGTCACGCGGCGCAAGTCCGCGCACACATGGTGGCCCTGGCCGGCAAGAGCTACTGGGAGCAGTTTCCCAAGGCCCCGGAATTCGTGGTCATGTTCATCCCGGGCGAGTCATTCTTCGCCGCTGCGGTGGATGCGGATCGCCAGTTGATCGAGGACGCCTTGGACAAGCGGGTCGTGTTGGCCACACCTGCAACGCTCATTGCGCTGATTCGAGCTGTAGCGTACGGATGGCGACAGGAGCAAATCGCGAAGAACGCGCAGGAAATCAGCGACCGCGGCAGACAGCTGTACGACCGCATGAAGACCATGGCTGAGCACGTTGCGGATATTGGCAAGGGTTTGGAGAAGGCCAACACAGCCTACAACAGCGCCGTTGGCTCAATGGAAGCCCGGGTTCTTCCGGTCGCTCGACGGTTCAAGGATTTGGGCGCCGCAACCGGCGACGAGATACCGGCCCTGTCGCCCGTCGAAACGGCGCCCCGCGCGCTTACCGCGCCGGAGGTGAAGGAGGACGACCGTGCTTGAGAAGATAGTCCAAATCAAGAACATCGGTCGCTTTCGGGACTATGCAGCCAAGGGCGACGTGACGTTCCGCAAACTCACGCTCGTTTATGCGGAAAACGGCCGCGGTAAAACCACTCTCTGCGCGATCCTCCGTTCCCTGCAGAGCGGCCAGGCGGAGTTCATCGCGGAACGGAAGACCCTGGGAGCCGCAGACGCGGCGTCTGTGCACCTCCGGCTCAACAGCGCCAGCTATCAGTTTACCAACGGTGCATGGACGGTAACTCATCCTCACGTCCTCATTTTCGACCCTGTGTTTGTGAACGAGAACGTCTACTCTGGCGACTATGTCGAGCACGAGCACAAGAAGAACCTGTACCGCGTCATCGTCGGGAATGAGGGAGTTGGACTCGCCAGGGAGATTGAGGAACTTGACAGGCAGATTCGAGAAGCAAATGGCGACCTGCGCATCAAGAAAGACGCGGTCTCCAGATACGTGCCTGCGGGGACAACGCTCGATGACTACCTGCAATGGCAACCGGTTGCTGATGTTGACACGCAGATTGCGCTGAAGACACAGGAGGTGAATGACCGGCAGCGTGCGGCTGCGAAGTTCGGCGAAATTCAGGCCAAGGGGCTGTTCATAAAGGTCCAACTCCCTTCTCTGCCGTCTGACTTTTCGACGGTCCTTGGAAAGCAACTGACGGACGTCGTCGCCGATGCCGAGACGAGGGTGCGACAGCAGATCGCCCAACACCGGATGGGAGACCAGGGCGAATCATGGCTGTCACAGGGCTTGGGTTATGTCAAGGACGAGCGGTGTCCGTTCTGCGGGCAAGGCGTGCAGGCGAACGAGTTGATTGCCGCATACCGTTCGCACTTCAGCGCTGCGTACAGGGAGCTCAAACAGGAAATTGCCCAACTGACCCAGCGGGTCAACAACGCCATTGGCGAGGCATCTCTTGGCTCTGCCCAGCAGGCAATCGCTGGAAACGCGGCCCTTGTCGAGTTCTGGAGACAGTTCACCGCAGTTGTCCTGCCCGAGATTTTCTTCCCGGACATGCAGCAGAGGTACGCCACGCTTCGTGATCGGTGCCTGGCGCTGGCCCGGAGAAAACAGGACAGTCCCACCGAGACGGTTACGCCAGATGCGGAGTTCGCCGCCGCCCTTGCGGAAGTGAATGCCCTGCGGACGGTCGTCGCCTTGTACAACGCGGGGGTGGACGCCGCAAATTTGCGGGTCAACGAGCAGAAGATCGCCGTTCGCTCGGAGGGCGACATCACCGCACTCCGGAACGATCTGGCTCAACTGGAGGCCCGGAGGAAACGGTTCGAGCTGGAAGTCGCCGGCGCTTGTCAGGTTTATCAGGACACCCTGAGCGCCAAGGGGGCTTTGGAAGAAAGGAAGGAGCGTGTCCGCGAGCAGCTCGACCGGCATTGCCGTGACCTTCTCCGCACATACGAACGGTCCATCAACGAGTACCTTGACCAGTTCAACGCCGGATTCCGGATTACGAACACGCGGCATGTCTATACCGGAGGCACGCCGAGTTCCCAATACCAGATCGAGATCAACAGCACTGCCTTGGACCTAGGAGATGCGCGAACCCCGGCCGGAACTCCATGCTTCAAGACGTCCTTGAGTTCCGGCGACCGGAGCGCCTTGGCCTTGGCCTTCTACCTCGCCGTGCTCAAGCAGGACGCCGACATCGGGCGGCGAATCGTAGTGTTCGATGACCCCTTCACTAGCCTGGACCGCTGCCGCCGAACTTGCACCCAGCAACTTATCCAGCGGCTCTCGGACTCGGCGCAGCAGGTCATCGTTCTTTCGCATGACCCGCTCTTCTTGAAACTCCTCTCCGATGAGTGCCCCTCCGCGACCACAAACGTAAAGACGCTCCAAATGAGCAAGGCGGGGGATACCACCGTTATCGGGGAATGGGACGTTCAGGCGGAAGCGCAAAGCTCCTACATCAAGGACTTCTCGACACTACTCGGGTTCTACCGGGAGAGAAAGGGCGATCCCCGCGCGATCGCTAGTGTCCTGTCCCAGTGGTTCGCGAAATAAGTAATGCGGCCTGGGCGTCCGCGGTCCGTTGAGCAAAGCGAGCGATGCTCGCCAAAATCTCGTCGGCGGTCTTGGTCCAGACGAACGGC
>JAHECP010000077.1 GCA_024641665.1 Acidobacteriota bacterium | reverse complement strand
GGACCTTCTTCACCGCCACGTGCGGCTCCGGCCCGCGCGATCGGATGTAGGCGCCCACGGCGAACGCCGCGGCCATCGCGGCGACGACGAGCAGGATCCACGGCAGCTTCGAGCGGCGTTTCGGGGACGAGGAGTGGTCCAAGAGGCTCACCCTTTCATGTTCATGCTAGCATGCGGCTGAAGACGGAAGATGGTTACGGAGGGATCGATGAGACACACGGTCCTGACCGGTGTCGCACTCGCCGCGTTCTTCGTGGTGAGCGCGTGCGCCCGCCGCGCCGAGGCGCCCGCGCGCGACTACGCGATCGAGGCGGTGCCGCTCGCCGCCGTGCAGATCGACAACGGGTTCTGGGCGACGCGGATGGACACCAACCGCACGGTGACCATCCCGCACATCATGAAGGAGAACGAGGAAACCGGCCGCGTCGAGAACTTCGCGCGGGCGGTGCACGAGGCCCCCGGGCCGTACCAGGGTCGTCGCTTCAACGACAGCGACGTCTACAAGACGATCGAGGCCGCCTCGTACGCGCTCGCGAAGCACCCCGACCCGGGGCTCGACGCCGAGCTCGACCGGATCATCAAGCTGATTGCCGCGGCGCAGGAGCCCGACGGGTATCTGTACCCGGCGCGCACGGTGGACCCGGCCCATCCGGTGGCGGGCGCGGGCCCCGAGCGCTGGGTGAACCTCAACGGCAGCCACGAGCTGTACAACGTCGGCCACCTGTACGAGGCGGCGGTCGCCCACTTCGAGGCGACCGGCAAGCGCACGCTGCTCGACGTGGCGATCAAGAACGCCGATCTGGTGGCGCGCACGTTCGGCCCGCAGGGCCGCAAGGCCGTACCCGGCCACGAGGAGATCGAGATCGGCCTGGTGAAGCTGTACCGGGCCACGCGCGACGCGCGCTACCTCGCGCTGGCGCGCTTCTTCCTCGACCAGCGCGGGCACCCCCACGACACGCAGCCCTACCCGGCTGACTCGCCGTTCGCCATCTACAACGGCCGGCCGTACATGCAGGACGACGTGCCGGTCGCCGAGCAGCGCCGCGCAGAAGGCCACGCCGTGCGAGCGATGTACCTCTACTCGGGCATGAACGACGTAGCCGCGCTCGACGGCGATACGGCGTACGCGGCCGCGCTCGACCGCATCTGGGACGACGTCGTGTCGAAACGGCTCTACCTCACCGGCGGCCTCGGCGCGCGCGACACGGTCGAGGCGTTCGGCGACGACTACGAGTTGCCGAACCGGACGGCCTACACCGAGACCTGCGCGTCGGTGGGCGGCGTGCTCTGGAACCAGCGCATGTTCCTGCGCGAGGGCGACGCGAAGTACCTCGACGTCCTCGAGCGCACGCTCTACAACGGCTTCCTCTCCGGCGTGTCGCTTGCCGGCGACACGTTCTTCTACCAGAACCCGCTCGCCTCCGACGGCAGCGTTGCGCGCACCGCCTACTTCGAGGTGGCCTGCTGCCCGTCGAACCTCGCGCGGCTGATGGGCCAGCTCCCGTCGTTGATCTATGCACAAAAAGACGACGAGCTGTACGTGAGCCAGTTCGTGGCGAGCCACGCCACGGTGGATCTCGGGGGCCGGTCCGTCCTCGTGGCGCAGCAGACCGGCTACCCCTGGGACGGCGCCGTGACCATCCGCCTCGCTCCCGACCAGCCGGTCGAGTTCACGCTGCACGTGCGCATTCCCGGCTGGGCGCGGAACGAGCCGGTGGCGAGCGACCTGTACCGTTTCGCCTCCGCCGGCGACGCGCCGTCGGCCGAGCCGGCCCTGTCGGTCAACGGCAGTCCGGTGCCGCTCGCCGTCGAACGCGGCTTCGCGAGCATCCGCCGCACGTGGACCGCCGGCGACACGGTCCGTCTCGACCTGCCCATGCCCGTCCGCCGCGTCGTCGCCAACCCCGGCGTGAGCGCCGACGTGCGACGGATGGCGATCGAGCGCGGGCCCATCGTCTATGCACTGGAAGGCGTGGACAACGGCGGGACGGTCGCGGACCTCACGCTCGGGTCCGCCGCGACGCTCGGCCACGAGTTCAAGCCCGATCTGCTCGGCGGCGTCGAGATCGTCACCGGCACGGCCGTGCGCGGCGCCAGACCGACAGCCTTCGTGGCGGTGCCGTACTATGCGTGGGCGAACCGGGGGAAGGGCGAGATGGAGGTCTGGCTGAAAGAGAAGTAGGGGCGACGCGGCGCGTCGCCCCTGCGGACGGTATGCGACGGGCGACCCGACGGGTCGCCCCTACTGGATCTTCAGCAGCTCGACGTCGAAGACGAGCATACCCTTCGGCTCGCGGCCCTGGTACGCAAGCTTCTCGGGGATCCAGAGCCGCATCTTCTCGCCCTCGACCATGAGCTGCAGCCCTTCGGTCCAGCCCTTGATCACCTTGTCGAGCGGGAAGGTGGCCGGCTCGCCGCGCACCAGCGAGCTGTCGAACATGTGGCCGTCGGTCTGCCAGCCCGTGTACTGCACGGTCACCTGGTTGAACCGGGTCGGGTGGTGATCGCCGGTGCCCTCGCGCAGGATCTTGTAGCACAGGCCCGACTTGGTGCACTCGGCGTCGCTCGGCGGCTTGGCGACGTCGGCGGGCGCGGCCGTGGGCGACGTCTTGAAGTCCACCAGCTGGATGTCGAACACCAGCATGCCCTTGGGCTTGCCGGGCGCGCCCTTGAAGGCCAGGTTCTCGGGCACCCAGAGGCGGCGCGTCTCGCCCTTCACCATCAGCTGCACGCCCTCGCTCCAGCCCGGCAGGACCGTGTTCAGCGGGAAGGTGGACGGCCGGTTGTTGCGGAGCACCGACGAGTCGAACGCGCGGCCTTCCGCGGTCCAGCCCGTGTAGAGCACGACGACGGTGTCGGTGGGGCCGGGATGTTCGGTGCCCGTGCCCGGCTCGATGACCTTCGTGTAGAGGCCCGAGGAGGTCTTCGTCGCGTCGTCGGGCGGCGCGGCGACGTCGGCGGGCGCGGGAGGCGCCTGCGGCCGCTCGGCGGCGGTGGCTCCCTGCGCGGACACGGACGCCGGCGCGAAAGCCGTGAAAGATCCCAGGAAGAGGAAGACGAGTGCGTACGGTCCGATGCGTCGAAGAGACATATCCGCTTATCCTCACCCGTGGGCGGCACCGGACGCAAGCGAAAAGGCAGGCGAAGCCTGGCCGCCGCGAGAGCCCCCGGGTATCATCGTGAGAGGACGGTCGCGATGGACGACACGCCTGCCCACGAGCGCCGGTTTCGCGGAGAGGCCGACCGGCTGCGGTCCGACGATCGGCTCGCGCGCCTCGAGGTGCCGCGCGTCGTCGCGTTGTGTCTCGAAGGACTGACCCGGCCCCGCGTGCTGGACGTCGGCACGGGTACGGGCGTCTTCGCCGAGGCGTTCGCAGCGGCGGGCCTCGAGGTCGTCGGTCTCGATCCCAACGCGGAACTGCTGGCCATCGCGCGCGCGCACGCGCCCGGCGCGGATTTCGAGCGCGGCACCGCCGAGGCGTTGCCGTTCCCCGATCGGTCGTTCGACCTCGTGTTCCTCGGGCACGTGCTGCACGAAACCGACGAGCCGCTGCGGGCGCTGGAGGAGGCGCGCCGGGTCGCGCGCGCGCGGGTGGCCGTGCTGGAGTGGCCGTACGAGGAGCAGGAGCAGGGGCCGCCCCTCGCGCACCGGCTGAGGATCGACACGGTCCTCAACCTCGCCGCGCGGGCCGGCTTCGCCGGTCCGGAGCACCACCGCCTCACGCACATGGACTTCTACAGGCTGACGCCGGGCTGACGGGGTGCACGGGGTGCATGGTGCATGGTGCAAGGTGCCCGGAGGCGCCCATGCTGACGCCGGGGCGCGGCTTCGTTTGAATGTCCGGTTGAGCGTGAATGATGCGCGCGGGCGAAGTGATCGCGCCACCACGCACCTCGTGCACTCTGTGCACGATGCACCTTGCACCCGTGACGTACCGTCGCCTCACTCCGCGCGCAGCGCCTGGATGGGATTCACGTGCACGGCGCGGCGCGCCGGCAGGTACGCGGCCAGCAGCGACAGGGCCGTCAGCACCGCCGCCACCAGGACGAAGGTGGCCGGGTCGGCCGGGCCGACGCCGAGGAGCAGGCCGCCGAGCAGGTGCCCGGCCGCCAGGGCGGCGACCAGGCCGACGGCGAGGCCGGCCAGCGTCAGGCCGAGCGCGTGCCGCAGCACCAGACCGACGACATCCCGCCGCGCCGCGCCGAGCGCCATGCGCACGCCGATCTCGCGAGTTCGCTGCGTCACCGAGTACGACAGCACGCCGTAGAGGCCGAACACCGCCAGCAGCACCGCGACGACGGCCAGCGTCGCGCCGAGCCCCGCGGCCAGCCGGCGCGGGAAGAGCGCCGCGTCGGTGTACTGCGCCAGCGTGAGCGCGAGATCGGTCGGCACGGCCGGGTCGATCTCGCGGACGACGCGCCGGACGGCCGGCAGCAGCGCCAGCGGGTCGCCTGCCGTCCGGACGTGCACGGCGAACCCGGTGCTCGGCCCGTAGAACTGCCGCAGCGGGACGTAGAAGTAGGGCGTGCCCGGCTCGGACAGGGAGTGGACCTTCGTGTCGCCGACGACGCCCACGATCGTGAGGCGCTCGCCCCACCCGGTGAACTGCCGGCCGACGGCGCCCGCCGCGCCGAAGTAGCGGCGGGCGAACGTCTCGTTCACGATCGCGACAGGCGGCGCGTCCCAGTCGTCGCGCACGGTGAAGTCGCGACCGGCCACGATCGGGATCCGCATCAGGCCGAAGTACCCCGGCGCGACCAGGTTCCGGTAGATCTTCATGCTCTCGCCGGCGGCCGGCACGTAGCCGTCGATCGCCAGCGGCTCCCACGACCCGCCCTCGAGCCCGAGCGGCACGTCCTCGGCGAGGCTCACCGCCTGCACGCCGGGCAGCGCGGCGAGGCGCTCGCCGAGCC
Source organism: Acidobacteriota bacterium (assembly GCA_024641665.1). Lineage (GTDB taxonomy): Bacteria > Acidobacteriota > Vicinamibacteria > Vicinamibacterales > JAHECP01 > JAHECP01. The sequence continues at coordinate 19,523 of JAHECP010000077.1, read as the reverse complement.
GCTGCTGGAACTCGAGGCCGCGGTCGCGGTCGTAGCCGGCCGAACCGAGGTCGAAGCCGACGAGCAGGACGCAGTCGACGTCGAAGCCGGGGTTCACGGCGCGCGCGTTCGCGAACGTCCGCAGCAGCAGGCCGGCGCTCACCAGCGCGACCACGGCGAGCGTCAGCTCCGAGACGACGAGCGCGCTGCGCAGCCACCTTGAACGGCGGCCGGCGGTGGCCGTCCGCTCCGCCTTCAGCGACTCGAGCACGTCCACCCGGATCGCGTGCAGCGCGGGCGCCGCGCCGAACAGGACGCCGGCGACGACCGACGCGGCGAGCGCGAACGCCAGCACGCCCGGGCTCAGCTGGCCGGAGACGGTCGCGGGCAGATCCGTGGCGGGCAGGAGGTAGCGAAGGCCGCCGGCCATCCACGCGGCGCCCAGGATGCCCGCCCACCCGCCGACGAACGACAGGAGGACGCTCTCGGTCAGCACCTGCCGCAGCAGGCGGCTCGGCTTCGCGCCGACCGCGAGGCGCACGGCCATCTCGCGCTGCCGGCCCACCGCGCGCGCGAGCATGAGGCTGGAGACGTTGGCGCTCACGATCAGGAGCACGAGCGCGCCGAGCGCGAGCAGCGCGAAGAGCGGCGTGCGGAGCAGCGTCTGCGCGCCGTAGGGCGCGTGCGAGAACGGCAGGGCCGCCGCGCCGACGTCCTCGTTGTCGTTCGGGTACGCCGCCGACAGGTCCTTCGCGATCGTCGCCATCTCGGCGCCGGCCTGCGCGACCGACACGCCGTCGCGGAGCCGGCCCAGGATCTTGAGCGGGCGCGACCCGCGGTCGCTCATCCAGTCACCCGCGCCCGACAGCGTCCGCTCCATCGTCAGCGGCACGTACACGTCGTAGGTCAGGCCGTTGATGGTGCCGCGGAACGCGGGCGGCGCCACGCCGACGATCGTGAGCTCCCGGCGGTTCAGCCGGATGACGCCGCCGACGGCCGTTGGCTGCCCCTGGAACCGGCGCTGCCAGAGCCCGTAGCTGATGACGGCCACCGGCGCCGCGCCCGGGCGCTCCTGCTGCTCGCCGGCGTCGAAGAACCGCCCGGCGGCGGGCCGCACGCCGAGCACCTCGAAGTAGTTGCCCGAGACGAAGAGCGCCCACACGCGCTCGCTGGACTCGTCCGCCCCCATGCGCAGCGGCCGGTCGCGGAAGGCCAGGGTCCCCGTGAAGCTCTTCGCGCGGTTCCGGATGTCCCGGTAGTCGAGCCACGACGAGTCGATGTAGGCGCCGCTCGGCGTGACCGACTCGACGGCGACGATGCGGCCGGCGTCGGCGACGCCGGGCAGCGGATCGAACAGCACCCCCTGCATCCAGCTGAAGACCGTTGTCGTGGCCCCGATGCCGAGCGCGAGCGAAAGCACGGCCGTCGCGGTGAAGCCCGGATGTTTGGCGAGGAGGCGCAGGGCGAAACGCAGATCCTTCATGACGCTCCGGTTATGAGCAACCGGTGTGCCGGACCAGAACGCCACGGTCACCCCAGAAGACAAGGGCGATCCGCCGGTCGTTGCCGGCAGGATCGCCCCGGTGTCCGCTTCCGCACACGGTCCATCGCGGGAGCGGACAGGCCGGCGACCCCGCTCCTTCCGGAGCGGGCGCTCACCCGCGGGGCCGGCGCCGCGACTCCGGCGCGTGCATCTGGTACTCGTACGGCGGCTCGGCGCCGAGCAGGTTCTTCACGAAGTAGTCCCACCGCCGGCGGACCATGTACGGCTCGTTACCGAAGCCGTGGTTGCGATCCGGCAGCATGATCAGGTCGAAGTCCTTGTTCGCCGCGATGAGCGCGTTCACCACGAGCAGCGTGTTGTAGGGCGGCACGTTGCTGTCGGTGGTGCCGTGGGCGAGCAGGAGCTTGCCCTTGAGGTTCTTCGCCACGAGCTGGTTGGCCTGGTTGTCGTAGCTGGTGGTGCCCTTCGGTCCGGTCTCGAGCAGGCCCTGCCACTTCTCGCCCCAGTCGTCCTCGTACTCGCGGTTGTCGTGGTTGCCCGCCTCCGAGATGCCCACCTTGAAGAAATCGGGGTAGCGGAACATCGCGTCGGCCGTCGCGTACCCGCCGCCCGAGTGCCCGTAGATGCCGGCCCGGTCGATGTCGATCCACGGGTACTTCCCGGCGAGCTGCTTCATGCCGGCGACCTGGTCGGCGAGGCCGTTGTCGCCCATGTCGCCGTAGTAGGCGGCGTGGAACGACTTGGACCGCATGGGCGTGCCCATCGCATCGATCTCCACCACGACGAAGCCGAGCTCGGCGAGCGCCTGGCAGTCGCCGCGCGCGGCCGAGAAGCTGCGGCTGCCCACGCTCCCGGTCTGCGGGCCCGGGTAGATGCGGTTGACGATGGGGTACTTCTTCGTGGCGTCGAAGCGCGTGGGCCGGAAGAGCAGTCCGTAGAGATCCGTCTTGCCGTCGCGCGCCTTCATGGTGATCGACATCGGCGGCATCCAGCCGGCCGCCACGAGCTTGGAGATGTCGGCCTTCTGAACATCCACGATCGTCCGGCCCTTCAGGTCGCGCAGCACGGTGACCGGCGGGTCCTGCGACGTCGAGTAGCTGTCGAGGAAGGCGTCGCCGGCGGGCGACATCGTGATCGTGTGGTCGGCGTTCTCGGGCGTGAGCAGCGTGAGGCCCGAGCCGTCGAAGCCGATGCTGTAGAAGCGCCGGTAGTACGGATCGCCCGGCTCGCGCCCGGCGCCGACGAAGTAGATCGTCCGCGTCCTCTCGTCCACCTTCAGCACCTGGAGCACGGGCCAGTCGCCCGTGGTGATCTGGTGCTTCAGCCGGCCGGTCGCCAGGTCGTACAGGTACAGGTGGCTCCAGTTGTCGCGCTCGGACCACCAGATGAGCTCGTTCGACGCGGGCAGCGCGTGCCAGTTGGCCATGTTGAAGCCGGTCTCGAGGAACGTCTGGCTGCGCTCGTCCAGGATGTCCCGCACCGCGCCCGTCCGGGCATCGGCGACGCGCAGCGTCTCGTGCTGGTGGTCGCGCGAGGTGGAGAGGAAGTACAGCCTCGAGGCGTCGGGGCTCCACTCGACGTCGGCGAAGGTGCCGTTGCAGTACACGTGATCGCAGATGCTCGACCGGTGCGGGTCGGCCGGCATGTCGAGCCGGATGACCTTCGGGCGGGCGAGGTCGACGACGACGCGCTGGATGGTGAAGATCTTCTCGTCGCCGGGCAGCGGGTAGGTCCACCGCTGCATCACCGGGTGGCCCACCTTCGTCTGCACCAGGTACATCTCGCCGACGCCGCGCGCGTCGTGCTGGAACGTGGCGATCTTGCGGGAGTCGGGCGACCAGAGCAGCACCGGCCGGGGGCTCTTCGTCCAGCCGGCGTTGTTGGTGGCGTAGCCGAAGTCCTTCACGCCGTCGGTCGTGAGCGGCGTGTCCGTGCCGGTCGCCAGGTCGCGCACCCAGAGGTTGTCGTCCTTGATAGACGCCGCGCGCTTGCCGTCGGGCGACGTGACCGAGTCCGGCGGCGTGTCGTCCTTCGGCTTCGGGGACGACGTGCACGTCTCGCCCCGCAGGTCGCACGTCCAGCGGCGATCGTCCACGTCGAACGTGATCGACCGCCCGCCGGCCGAGTACTCGAACACGGTGAAGGGCAGGTCGAACGCCGTGTACTTCGCGTCGGCCGCCTTCGACAGGGCGGCCGCCACGCGTTCGTGATCGAAGGCGCGCGCGCGCGTGCGCGCCGCCGGGTCGACGAGCACGAACTCGTGCCCGGCCGGGATCTGGTTCCGGTACCAGAAGCGGCCATCCGGCAGCCACGTCGGGCGCACGCTCGCGCCGTAGACGAGCGGGTCGACGTCGTAGGTCATGAACGTCTCGGCGTGCGCGTAGTCGTCCGCCGTGACCCGCGCGGGCGCGTAGGGCTGCGGCGACTGCGCCGCCGCGGGCGCGGCGGTCAGGAACAAGGTGAGCAGGGCGACGATCGATCGCATGCTGGATTCTCCGTGAAATCGGCTGGGCCCGGGCGGGTCCCAGGTTATCAGATACCGCCGGCCGCTACCGTCCCCCGAACGACGGCGGCGCGTCCTCGGGCCGGCTGCCCCAGCCCGGGTTCGGTGTCGCCGTCAGGCGGAACTCCAGCGTGCCGCCCTCGGCCACGAACGATTCGGGCAGCCACGGCCGGGTCGTCTCGCGGCCGTCGACACGCAGGCTCTGCACGTAGGGCGCGGCGGGCGCCGCCTCGGGCGCCGCGACAACGATCGTCGCGCCGTTGGCCCGGCGCACCTCGAGCCGCGGGAAGAGCGGGCTGCCGACGACGAGCTCCGCGCGGCCCGGGAAGAAGGGATAGAGGCCCATCGCCGACCAGACGTACCACGCCGACATGGCGCCCAGGTCGTCGTTGCCGGGGATGCCGTGCGGCGCGTTGGCCCAGAGCGTGTTCATCGCCTGGCGCACGGTCGCCTGCGTGCGGGACGGCCGGCCCGCGAAGAGGTACAGCCACGCCGCGCCGGTCGACGGCTCGTTGTCCATCTCGGCCTTCAGGCTGCCGAGCCGCGTCAGCGCCCAGCTGCCGTCGGCGTTGTGGAAGAAGTCGTCCAGGCGCCGGCCGGCCGCGTCGTTGCCGCCCATCAGATCGAACAGGCCGCGCGCGTCGAACGGCACCATCCACGTGTACTGCGCGCTCGAGCCTTCCGCGAAGCCCTGGCTCGACGCCGGGTCGAAGGCCGGCCACGTGCCGTCCGCGTTGCGGTTCTGGATGTAGCCCGCCGCGGGCGTCGCCGTCGGGTTGTAGAGGTTGCGCCAGTGCCCGGCGCGCGCCAGGAACGTCGCGGCCTGCGCGTCGTCGCCGAGCCGGCGGGCGAGCTGGGCCAGGCTGAAGTCGGCCGTGGCGTCCTCGAGCGTCTCGCCGGCGCCGCCCCACGCGTTCGACACGGCCGGAATGTAGTGGAGCGACAGCCACTGGTCGAGCGACGGCCGCTGACCCACGCATTCGACGGGGCAGCCCTCGTTCGATAGGTCGTGCGCGGTGGGCGTCGTGGCCGCCCGCGCGAGCGACGCGTAGGCCCGCTTCACGTCGAAGCTCGTGCCGCCGAACGCGTAGATGCCGGCGATGGCCGGCGGCGAGGGGTCGCCCTCCATCACGTGCGTCGCGCCCGAGTTGTGCGTCCAGCGGTCCCATTCGCCGCCGTTCTGCTCGGCCTGGTTCAGCAGGGACTGCGCGATGTCGCTCGCCACGCCCGGGTCGAGGAACGTCACGAGCTGCACCTGCGAGCGGTACACGTCCCAGCCGGAGAAGTTCGCGTACTGCGCGTGCTGCGGGGCCTGGACCGCGTGCACCTGCTGGTCGAAGCCCGGGTACTCGCCGTTGACGTCGCTGAAGAGGTTCGGGTGGAGCAGCGCGTGGTAGAGCGCCGTGTAGAACGTGGTGAGCCGGTCCGGCGTGCCGCCGGCCACCCGGACGCGGCCGAGCGCCGCGTTCCACGCGTCGCGCGCGCGCGTCCGGACGAAGTCGAACGCCGTCCCGGGCGGATTCTCCGCGCGCAGGTTGGCGTCGGCGTTCGCCAGGCTGACGTACGAGATGCCGACGCGGACCGTCACCGCCGGGTCGTCGCTCGTGTCGAAGCCGACCCAGGCTCCCGATCCCCGGCCCGCCACCGGGTAGCCGTCGGTGCCGTACGTCGTCCCGCCGCGCGCGGTGGTCGCGTCGGGCGTCACCGTGTCGTTCTGCCAGGCGCCCACCTGCGTGAACGGGCGGTCGAACGCCGCGATGAAATAGAGCGTGTAGTAGCTGCGGCGGTCCACCGGATCGATGTAGCCGCAGAAGTTGCCGCTCGTCACCCGGCCGGTGACCGTGTGCGCGTCGGGGTGCACGGTGATCTCGGCGTCGCTCGACCCGACCTCGGAGTCCGACACGCGGATGAGCATCGTCGCCGGACCCGACCGCGGGAACGTGAACCGGCCGTAGCCGGTGCGCGCGGTCGCGGTGAGCTCCACGTTCACGCCGGAGCTGAGCCGCACCTGGTAGTAGCCGGCGAGCGCCGTCTCGTTCGCGTGGCCGAAGCGCTCGGCGTACACCCGGTCCGTCGCGTCCGTCGAGGGCGACGAGGTCACCGTGCCGACGAGCGGCATGAACGGCACGTCGCCCGACGCGCCGCGGCAGCCCGTGCCCGACAGGTGCGTGAGGCTGAAGCCGCGGACGCGCGGGGCGTCGTACGCGTAGCCGCCGGGCGCGGCCGCGCGGGTGTGGTCGCCGCGGGTCGTCTCGGGGCTCCACTGCACCATCCCGAACGGGACGACGGCGCCGGGAAACGTGTTGCCGCCGTTGGCGGTGCCGATGAGCGGGTTGACGTACGCGGACGGGTCGGCGACGAACGACGGTCCGGCCATCCGGGAACAGGCCGACCACGCGAGCCCTGCCGCCAGGAGGGACGCCGCCAGCAGGGCCGGCGGCGTCCTGCGAGAACGCGTCACGGCGCTTCCTCCCCCTACCAGATCTTGCAGCGCGCCTCGCCGTCGCGGACCATCGGGTTGCCCGCCTTGCAGTCGAACGCCTTCACGAACTCGGGCATGTTCGACACGGGCCCGATGGCGCGGAAGCGGCCGAGCGGGTGCGGGTTGACCGCCACCTGCATGCGCTCGAACTGCGGCCGGGCGTGCGACGCCCACGCCTGCGCCCACGCGAGGAAGAACCGCTGGTCGCCGGTGAAGCCGTCGATCACGGGCGGCGCGGGCTGGCCCTTCAGGGCCATGTGATAGGCGCGGTAGGCGATCGTCAGCCCGCCCAGGTCGGCGATGCTCTCGCCGAGCACGAGCTTGCCGTTCTCGTGCAGGTCGCTCTCGACCACGTAGCCGTCGAACTGCTGCTCCACGCAGGCCGCGCGCGCCTGGAAGTTCTTCTCGTCCTGGGGCGTCCACCAGTCGCGCAGGTTGCCCTTGCCGTCGAACTTGCGTCCCTGGTCGTCGAAGCCGTGCGTCATCTCGTGGCCGATCACCGCGCCGATGCCGCCGTAGTTCACGGCGTCGTCGGCGTGCGCGTCGAAGAGCGGCGGCTGCAGGATGCCGGCGGGGAACACGATCTCGTTCCGCGTCGGGTTGTAGTAGGCGTTGACCGTCTGCGGCGTCATGCCCCACTCGGTGCGATCGACGGGCTTGCCGATCTTGTCGAGGTTCTCCTTCGTGGCGAAGGCCCGGGCCTCGAGCGCGTTCACCACGTAGGACGCGCGGTCCACGTGGTAGGCGGAGTAGTCGCGCCACTTGTCGGGGTAGCCGATCTTCGGCGTGAAGGCGTCGAGCTTGGCGATGGCCGCCTTCCGCGTCGCGGGGCTCATCCACGCCAGCGTCTCGAGGTCGTCGCGGAGCGCGGCGATGAGGTTGTGCACCATGCGGTCGGCGCGCGCCTTGGCCTCGGGCGGGAAGCGCTCCTCGACGTAGCGCTTGCCGAGCGCGAAGCCGAGCGCGCGGTCGGTGGCCGCGACGCACCGCCGCCACCGCGGCTGCATCTCCTTGGTGCCCTGCAGCACGCCCTGGTTGAAGTCGAAGTCCTCCTGGACGAACTTGGCCGGGAGCGCCGGCGCGGCGGCGTCGACCAGGCGCCAGCGGAGGTAGGTGCGCCAGGACGCGATCGGCACGTCGGCGAGCGCCTGGTCCACCGCCTCGAAGAACTTGGGCTGCCCCACGTTGATCGTCGTGAAGGTCGGCGCCTTCGTCGCGGTGAAGTAGCGGTCCCACGCGAAGTGCGGCGTCAGCTTCTGCAGCGCGTCGGGCGTCATCGGGTGGTAGCTGGCGTCGGGATCCCGCCGGTCGACCCGCGTCATCGACGCCTCGGCCAGCCGCGTCTCGAGCGCCATCACGGCCTTCGCGTCGGCTTCTGCGGTCGCCTCGTCCTCGCCGAGGAGCGCGAACATCCGGGCCACGTGCTGCACGTACTCGTCGCGGATCTTCTGCGAGCGCTCGTCGGTCTTCGTGTAGTAGTCGCGGTCGGGCAGGGCCAGGCCGCCCTGCGACACGCCGGCGATGATGTCGTCGCTCTTCTTCAGATCGGGCTCCGATCCGAAGCGGAAGAGCGGGCCGGCGCCGAAGCTCTGGAGCCGCGCCAGCTCGGGCTCCAGGTCCGACACCGACGCCAGCTGGTCGATGCGATCGAGATCCGACTTCAGCGGCCCGATCCCCGCGGCCTCGATCTGCGACTCGTCCATGCAGCTGCCGTAGAAGTCGCCGAGCTTCTGCTGCTCGGACCCCTTCGGCGCCTGGGTGTCGAGCGCCGCCTGCTCGAGGATCGTGCGCAGCACCTCCTGGTTGTTGGCGGTCATCACGTTCAGCACGCCCCAGCTCGGGAACTGCGGCGGGATCGGGTTCGCCTTCAGCCAGCCGCCGTCGGCGAAGCCGAAGAAGTCGTCGCACGCCGTGCACGTCTTGTCGAGCGACGCCACCGAGATGCCCGTGCGCGCCGCCTGCTGGGCCCGCAGGGTGTCGGTGGTGCCGGCGACGAGCACGACGACGGCGGCGAGCGCGAGGCCACGGACGATGCGCGTGCGAGCCGTGCTTGCTCGCCCGAATGTGCAGGAAACGGTGACACTCCTCGCCAGCACGGCTAGGCCGCGCACCGCGCGGCCCGCGAGGGAGTGGAGCGGGCGTCGGGGCCCCGCGGAACGACCGAGCCGGGGTGTGGGGCGGAGCCCCACGCGAGATCGATCAGTCATGTTGCCCACCCTTCATGTTCGCGGCCGCGAACGCCCACTCATCGGCCAGCTCGGCGATGCGCTTGTCGGTCGGGCGGTAGCCGTGCGAGCCCTTGGTCTCGACGCGGATCAGCACCGGCCGGTCGCAGCCCTGCGCCGCCTGGAGCGTCGCCGTGAACTTGAACGAATGGCTCGGCACCACGCGGTCGTCGTGGTCCGCCGTCGTCACGAGCGTGGCGGGGTAGCAGGTGCCGGCCTTGATGTTGTGGAGCGGCGAGTACTTGTAGAGGTACTGGAACGCGGTCGGGTCGTCCGAGGAGCCGTACTCGGTGGCCCAGGCCCTGCCGCCGGTGAACTTGTCGTAGCGGAGCATGTCCATGACGCCCACGGCCGGCAGCGCCACCGCGAAGAGATCCGGCCGCTGCTCCATCACGGCGCCCACGAGCAGCCCGCCGTTCGAGCCCCCCATGATGCCCAGCGTCTGGGGCGAGGCGTACTTCTGATCGATCAGGTACTGGGCCGCCGCGATGAAGTCGTCGAACACGTTCTGCTTCTTGTCGAGCATGCCGGCGTCGTGCCAGGCCTCACCGTACTCGCCGCCGCCGCGCATGTTGGCCGTGGCCCAGACGCCGCCGCGCTCGAGCCACGCCGGCACGTCCGGCCGGAAGGTCGGCACGGTCGAGATGTCGAACCCGCCGTAGCCGTAGAGCATCGTCGGGTGCGTGCCGTCCTTCGCGAGATCCTTCCGGTGCGTGACGAACACCGGGATCTTCGTGCCGTCCTTCGAGGTGGCGAACGCGCGCTCGGTCACGTACTGCGACGGGTCGAAGGTCGGCTTCGGCTCCTCGAACGGCGTGCTCTGGCCCGTGGCCGGGTCGAAGCGGTAGACCGTCGTCGGGTGCAGGGGCGAGGTGAAGCTGTAGAAGATCTCCGGCCGGTCGAACCTCCCGAAGGGGCCCGAGATCGTCCCGAGGTCCGGCGTCGCGATCGCGCCGGCTTCCTTGCCGTCGAGGTCGTAGAGCCGCACCGCGCTCACCACGTCCTCGAGCCGGTTCACCGCCATCCGGCCGGCGACGAGGCTGGCCGACTGGATGGCGTTGCCCGTCTCGGGCACGATCGTCTTCCAGTCGGCGGGATCGGGGCGGTCGATGGGCACCGACACGATCTTCCGGTTGGGCGCCTCGCGGTCGGTCATCAGGTACAGCGTGCCCTTCACGACGCCGAGCGGCTCGTAGGCGGCCGTGTGCCCCGTGTAGAGCGGGTGGACGGGCGCGTCGAGCTTCGGCTTGTCCGGGTTGCCCAGGTCCTTCACGAACAGCTCGTTCTTGTTGCTCGTGCCCTTGTTGGTGACGATGAAGAAGTAACGGCCCGTCTCGTCCGTGCCGCCGTCGATGAAGAGCGTGGGCTCCTCGGGCCGCTCGTAGACGAGCGTGTCGGCCGACTGCGGCGTGCCGAGGACGTGGTAGTAGAGCTTCTTGTTCTCGACCGCGGCCTGGAGCGCCTTGCCGGCCGGCGGCTCGGGATAGCGCCCGTAGAAGAAGCCCGTGCCGTCGTGCGTCCACGACAGGCTGCTGAACTTCACCCACTTGATCGTGTCGTCGAGCTGCGTGCCCTCCGGGAGCGCACGGACGTAGTAGGTGGACCAGTCCGAGCCGCCCTCCGACTGGCCGTACGCGAAGTGCCGGCCGTCGGGCGACGGCACGAAGCCCGAGAGCGCGATCGACCCGTCGGGCGACAACGCGTTCGGGTCGAGCACCGGCGACTCGGGGCCGTCCAGCGTCGCCCGCGCGAAGACCACCGACTGCCGCTGGAGACCCGTGTTGCGCGAGTAGAACCACCGCCCGCCCTCGTAGTTCGGCGCGGAGACCTTCGGGTAGTTCCAGAGCGCGTTGATGCGATCGAGGAACGTCGCGCGCAGCGGCAGCGCCTCGAGATACTTGGAGGACAGCGCGTTCTCGGCGTCCACCCATTGCTTGACCTCGGGCGAGTTGAGGTCCTCCATCCAGCGGTACGGGTCGGCCACCTTCGTGCCGAAGTAATCGTCTATGACGTCGCCCTTGCGGGCCTGCGGGTACTCGAAGGCCGGCGCCTTGGTGTACGCCACCGCCACGACGGCGCACGCGCAGCCGAGCCCGGCCATCGTCAGTACGGATGCCAGTCGTCGGTTCATGATCGTCTCCCGGGGGGATGAGCCTGTCGAACAGGCCATTCTACCCCCGAGGCCGCCCGGCCGGGCTGGATCCGCCGACCGTTGCGAAACGACCCGCACCTCCCGTAGGATGCCCCTGCTCACTCTGCCACCCGTTCGGACACCCGGAGAAAAAGGCTTCCGTCCCCTTTTTCACGTCCCAGGAGGTGCCCATGGTCCCGGTCCTGTCGCTCTGGCTGCCCATTCTCGTTGCGGCCGTCATCGTGTTCGTGGCCAGCTCGATCGTCCACATGGTCCTGCCGTTCCACAAGGGCGACTACGCGCGGCTGCCCAAGGAGGACGAGGTGATGGAGGCGCTGCGCAAGTTCTCCATCCCGCCGGCCGACTACCTGGTGCCGTGCGCGACGAGCCCGAAGGAGATGGGCGCGCCCGCCTTCAAGGAGAAGATGAAGCAAGGCCCCGTGCTCTTCATGACCGTGCGGCCGAACGGAATGCCCTCGATGACGAAGAGCCTCGTCCTGTGGTTCATCTACTGCCTCGTCGTCGGGATCTTCGCGGCCTACATCACCGGCCGCGCGCTCCAGCCCGGCGCCCACTACCTGCAGGTGTTCCGCTTCGCCGGCTGCACCGCGTTCATCGCCTACTCGCTGGCGCTCTGGCAGGACACGATTTGGTACAGTCGCAACTGGACGACGACGCTCAAGTCCAACGTGGACGGCCTGGTCTACGGCCTGCTGACGGCGGGCGTCTTCGGCTGGCTCTGGCCGCGGTAGAAAATGGGGTCAGACCCCATTTTCGTGACGAGATGCGCATGAAGGCGCCGGAGCGGATCGAAACCGAACGGCTGGTGCTGCGACGGCCGCGCGCCGCCGACGCGGAGGCGATCTTCGCCCGCTACGCGGCCGACGCCGAGGTGACGCGGTTCGTGGGCTGGCCCGCCCACCGCTCGGTGGCCGACACGCAGGCGTTCCTCGCGTCGAGCGATGCCGAGTGGGCGCGCTGGCCGGCGGGGCCGTACCTCGCCCACGCCCGCGACGGCGGCACCCTGCTCGGCTCGACGGGGCTCGCGTTCGAGACGCCCGGACGGGCGATGACCGGCTACGTGTTCGCGCAGGACGCGTGGGGCCGCGGGTACGCCACCGAGGCGCTCGGCGCGATGGTCGACACCGCGCGCGCGGTGGGCGTGCGGCGGCTCTATGCGCTCTGCCACACGGGGCACCGTCCCTCGTGGCACGTGCTCGAGAAGGCCGGGTTCGAGCGCGAAGGCATCCTGCGCCGGTACTGCGAGTTTCCCAACCTCCAGCCCGGTGAACCGCTCGACGTCTTCTGCTACGCGATCGTGCTGTCAAAGGGGACCGAGAATCGTTAGTAGCGCGACTTTTGCCTTTTGTTCGCCGCGCTGGTAGGATTGGTAGCATTGACCGTGCTCATGTGAATGAGGCGCGCGCCGTCTCGACATCTCCAAGTGGCACAGGCGGCGAGGCGGGTGGTACGCGGGCGCAGTCGTAAGGGTGGCAGGATAGCCCTACCGTAGAGGGGATTCGATCACGAGAACTCCAGTGGACCGGCCTGCAGACCATTGAGCTGACATGAGTCGAAGGCAATTGAGGGGCGGGAAGGCTCACCGGTTTGGCGGCGACTGGACGACCGAGAAACTGGAGGTACTAGCAAAGTACCTCTCGAGCTACACCACTGCGCTCAAGGACAAGCCATCGAGGCAGCAACCGTTCCGCAAGGGCTACATCGACGCCTTCGCAGGTACCGGCTACCGCGACGCCCACCGCGACGACTACCCGGCGGATTCGTCTCAAACCTTGCTTTTTCCGGACTTGGCCGGCCAAGAACCGCAGGATCTGCTGGACGGGTCAGCACGCTTGGCCTTGAAGACTGAACCTCGGTTCGACCGGTATGTGTTCATCGAGCAAAGCGAGAAGCGATGCGCTGACCTCAAATTCCTGAAGAGTGAGTTTCCCGCGCTTGCTGATGACATCGAAATCCGTCGGGGCGACGCGAACCTGGAGATTCAAAAACTGTGCAGGATGACCTGGAGGTCCCATCGAGCCGTCCTCTTCTTGGATCCTTATGGAATGCAGGTGGAGTGGAAGACCATCGAGGCGATCGCGGGCACGCAGGCGATCGACCTGTGGCTCCTCTTCCCCCTCGGCATTGGGGTCAACCGCTTGCTGACAAGGTCCGGTGAGATCCCCGAACCGTGGCGTCTGCGCTTGAACCTCCTGCTCGGGACTGAGGATTGGTACGAGGAGTTCTACAGCTTCGAAAGTACGCCCACGCTGTTTGGCGGAGCGGATGAACGCGTTGTCAAGGCATCGACTCAGACCATCGGACGGTACTTCAATGATCGCCTGAAGAAGATCTTCCCCGCCGTTGCCGAAGAGCCGAAGGTCTTGCGTAACTCGGCGAACTCGCCCCTCTATCTCTTGTGTTTCGCGGCTGGCAATCCGAATGGGGCGCCGATCGCGTTGCGGATCGCGAATCACCTACTCAAGAAGGGACTGGAGTAATGGCGCAAGGCTCCGGCATCGAATGGACCGAATCGACCTGGAATCCGATCACCGGGTGTACGAAGATCAGTCCGGGCTGTAAGCACTGCTATGCGGAGCGGATGGCCGAACGGTTGCAGGCCATGGGCCAGAGCAATTACCGCAATGGCTTTGCGCTGACCCTGCAACCGCACATGCTCGAGCTGCCACTTCGATGGCGGAAGCCCCAGACGATCTTCGTCAACTCCATGAGCGACCTGTTCCACGATAACGTCCCTTTTTCGTACATCGTTCAAGTATTCGATGTGATGCGGCGTGCTCACTGGCATCGCTTTCAGATCCTCACGAAACGATCGAGGCGGCTAGCGGAACTGAATCCCCAACTGCAGTGGGTAGACAACATCTGGATGGGGGTCAGTGTCGAGTGTGACAAGTACCGGATGCGAATCGATGAGCTGCGATCCAGTGACGCGGTCGTCAAGTTCTTGTCACTTGAGCCTTTGCTCGGGCCCCTTCCAAGTCTCGATCTTGGAGGCATTGATTGGGTGATCGTGGGTGGCGAATCTGGGCCGAAGGCTAGGCCGATGGATCCAGCGTGGGTGATCGATCTGCGGGATCAATGTCGGTCTGCGGATGTACCGTTCTTCTTCAAACAGTGGGGCGGTCGTAACAAGAAGGGGACTGGAAGGGTGCTTGACGGTCAGACGTGGAGCCAAATGCCCTTCGTGGCGGCCGACGAGCCACAGCAGGGAGACGTGAGACACCTCGGCCTGACCGTCGTAGCCTGATTAAGTACGTAGCTGTCCACTGACGGCCATTAGTAAGGCGACGGGAGCCCCTTCGTGCCCGCGGGGCTCCCGTCCTCCTGCCGCCTCACTTGATGGGCTGCACGCCCTTCGTCGTGTTGAACGCCGGGACGTCCTTCGCCATCAGCGTCTCGTAGTCGGCCGTGGCGGCCGCCAGGTCCTTCTCGATGTCGTCCAGCACCTGGAGCTGCGCGTCGGTCGGGCGGAAGTCCGCGCCGCCGGCCTCGTCGCTCGCGCCGGTGCCCACCGCGCCGTTCAGCCAGAGCAGGTTCGCGTACACCTTGTACGCCTCGACGAAGTACTTGTCGTCGCTGAGCGTCAGCGGCTCCTCCATCAGCCGGAACTCCACGCTCTCGAGCCGCTTCAGCATCTTCCGGATCGACGCCTCGACCTCGTCCCTGCCGGCGTTGGCCTTCAGCTGATCCTGCAGGTCCTTCCGCATCGCCTCGATGTGGTTGATCATCGCGGACGTCCGGTCGATGTCGTCGCGGATCCGTACCTGCGTCGCGGTGGACACGCGCAGGTCGTCGTCCGAGGACGGGATCGACGGGTCCTTCTCCACCACGAACGACTGCGTGGCCGACTGGCCGTCCACGGTCAGGCGCGCCGTGTACCGGCCTGGCGCGGCGAGCGGGCCGACCTGCGCCGGCGCCATGCCCCAGTGCGTCACGGGCCGCACGTCCTTGCCCTTGAACCGCGGCTCGTCCCAGATGTGCGGGTTCTGGGCCGGCGTCGCCCGCAGCTCGACGTAGTGGGCATTGTCGTAGCGCAGGTCCCACGCCGCGCGGTTGAGCCCCGCCTTGGCGGGGCCTTCCATCGTGCGAATGACCGTCCCGGCCTCCTCGAGAATCTCCACCTTCGCGGTCTTCGCGGCGGCGGCGAGCTCGTAGTCGAAGAGCGCCTCGCCGTTGCGCGCCAGGCGGAACCCGGGCCGCGGCACGTACAGCTGCAGGCCCGAGGCCGCCGGCGCCGTCCCCTTCTGCTCGAGCGGCGTGATGTCGCTCATGATGTAGAGGCCGCGGCCGTAGGTCGACACCACGAGGTCGTGGTACCGCTTCTGCACGACGATCCACGACACCGGCGACGGCGGCAGGCCGCTCTTGAGCTGCGTCCAGTGGCCGCCGTCGTCCATCGAGTAGAAGAGGGCGTGGCCCGTGCCGGCGAAGAGCATGCCCTTCCGGTTCGGGTTCTCCGCCACCACGCGCACGTAGTCGAGCGGGTGCGTCGCCGGCAGGTCTCCGGTGATGTTCGTCCAGGTCTTCCCGAAGTCGCTCGTCTTGTACAGGTACGGGTGCCGGTCGTCCATCAGGTGCAGGTCCACCGCGACGTAGGCGGTGGCCGGGTCGAAGTGCGACGGCTCGATCTTGCCGATCGTGCCCCACGCGGGCATGCCCGTGATGTTCTTCGTCACGTCGTTCCACGAGGCGCCGCCGTCAGGCGTGTACCACACCTTGCCGTCGTTCGTGCCGGCCCAGATGAGGCCTTCCTGGATCTCCGACGGCGCGATGGCGAACACCACCTCGCCGTAGAACTGGCCCAGGTTGTCCCCGACGATGCCGCCCGACGAGACGATGCGGCTCGGGTCCTGGGTGGAGAGATCCGGGCTGATGACCTTCCAGGTCTGCCCGGCGGTCGAGGTGGCGAAGATCACCTGGCAGCCGTAGTAGACCGTGTCGTGATGGAACGGATCGACGGCGAGCGGCGCCGTCCAGTGGCAGCGGTACTTCGCGTCGTTCGGCGGCGAGTCGAGCGAGATCATCCACGGGCTCACCGAGCGCGCGACGCCCCGCCGCGCATCGTAGCGCGTCAGCTTGTTGCCGTAGCACGACGCCCAGACGATGTCGGGGTCGACCAAGTCGGGGAGGGTGAAGCCCGACTCGCAGCCGCCGAGGCCGTGCTGCCACTCGGGGCCGCCACCGCCGAAGCGGCCGAACCCGCCGCGCGCGCCGGGCAGCCGCTCGGGCGTGTCGCTGCGCCCGCGCATCGTGCCGTCGTCCTGCATGTTGGCGTAGATCCAGTAGGGCACCTGGTCGTCCACCGCCACGTGGTACATCTGGCCGATCGGCAGCGTGACGCTCTGGAACGACTTCGCGTGGTCCGTCGTGATGCCCATGCCGCCGTCACCGGTGGTCACCCAGCGGTTCGGGTCCTTCGGGTCCATCCAGATGTCGTGGCAGTCGCCGCAGCCCCGGTCGGTGAGCGGGAAGGTGAGTCCGCCGTCGGTGGAGCGGTGCAGGCTGCTGCTCGCGACGAGCACCTCGTCCGGGTTGGTCGGGTTGACCGCCAGGCGGATGTAGTAGCCCGCGCGGCCGATCAGCGTGCGGTCCCAGCTCACGACCTTCCACGCGCCGCCGCCGTCGTCCGACCGCCAGAGCGAGCCCTGGTCGGCGGTCTGGATGAGGGCGTACACGCGGGTCGAGTCGGTCGGCGCGATGGCCACGTCGATCTTGCCGAGCGGCGGCTTCGGCAGGCCCGGGGCCTCGACCTTCCTCCAGGTCGCGCCGGCGTCGGTGGACTTGTAGATGGCGCTGCCCGGGCCGCCGCCGAACATCCCCCAGGT
Organism: Acidobacteriota bacterium; assembly: GCA_024641665.1. Lineage (GTDB taxonomy): Bacteria > Acidobacteriota > Vicinamibacteria > Vicinamibacterales > JAHECP01 > JAHECP01. The sequence goes on along the minus strand of JAHECP010000077.1, from coordinate 2,853 downwards.
GTGCATCACGACCTGCCACGTCCCGGCGAAGAGCACGTTCGGGTTCTTCGGGTCCATGGCGAGGCCCGAGCAGCCCGTGTCCTCGTTGACGAAGAGCACGCGCTTCCAGGTCGCGCCGCCGTCGGTCGTCTTGAACACGCCGCGCTCTTGCTGCGGGCCGGTAGTGCGGCCGAGCGCGCACACGTACACGACGTTCGGATCGGTCGGATGGACGACGATGCGGCCGATGCGACCGGTCTCGGTGAGCCCCTTGTGCGTCCAGGTCTTGCCCGCGTCGGTCGAGACGTAGACACCGTCGCCCATCATGTCGACGTCGCGGATCGCCCAGGCCTCGCCCGTGCCCACCCACACCATGCCGGGGTTGGAGGGCGCGACGGCCAGCGTGCCGATCGCGGCCACCGGCTCGTTGTCGAAGATCGGCGTGAAGGTGTCGCCGCCGTCGGTGGACTTCCAGACGCCGCCCGAGGCGGCGCCCGCGTAGTAGATCTTGGGATCGCCCGGCACGCCGACGACCGCCGAGATGCGGTTGCCGACCGCGGGGCCCATGAAGCGGAACGTCAGCGGCGGCGTCGGCGGCGGCCGCATGCCGAAGCGCTGCGCCGCGGGCACGGCGGACAGGACCAGCGCGACCACCAGACCGGCGAACAGGTTCCAGCGGCCGCGATTGCTCACTCGCATCATTTCGGTTCCTCCGATGGGTGACGGGGGCAGATGAGGCCCGACGCCGGGCGATACTGGGCGATACGCCCCGCCGCCCGGAGGCATTTACCGGCCCCCGAGGGGCCGGATCGGCCTCGCCGAACCCCCTCAGGTATAGTCGATGTGTCCGACCCGGCTCAACCGTGACCCGTGCCCGGCTCCGGCCGGCCGCGCGTTGAGGAGCGCCAAGCGCCGGGCGCGTCCGGGTTGAGCTAGAATTCGAGCGGGGGGCGCCTGGCGGCGAGGTGAGCGATGCGTGTGCCCGGCGCCTCCGTCGTCGCGGTCCTCCTGCTGGCGCAGGCGCCGACGGCCTGTCCGCCGGCCCCTTCGCCCGCGCCCGCCGCCGTCGCGGGTCTCTCCATCGAAGGTAACCCCGGCGTCCTGACGTTGATCGGGCAGCAGGTCCAACTGTCCGCGACGTTCAGGCTGACCGACGGCACCACGCGCGACGCCACCTCGCTGGCGGTCTGGTCGTCATCCGACAGCTCCGTGGCCGTGTCCTACCGCGCCGGGACGGTCGCCATCCTCGGCTACGGCTCCGCCGACATTCACGCCAGTTACTCCGGCGTCGCGGCGACCACGACCCTGACCATCGAGCCGCCGGAGCCGCCGGAGTGGATCTATCTCGGCGCCGTGTACACCGACCGCACCGATACCACGGTGTCGACCCTGTTGGTCGACCCGCGCGACGATCGGCTTCTGTACGTCGTGACGGACCACGGCCTGTTCGTCTCGCGCGATCAAGGTGCTACCTGGACCGCGGGCCCCCAACCTCGCTCGACGGATCCGTGGGGCGCGGCGGTTGCCCACCTGGCGGGCGATCCACGGAATGCCGACCGCGTGTTCTTCGCACGCGGGCAGACGCTCTGGCTGAGCGAGGATCGAGGCGCGACGTGGCGGGCGGTCTTCGACATCCCCACGGTCGAGGCGGGCAGCCGCTACATCTCCAGCCTGCTCGTCAGCGCCCTCGACGGGACGATCTGGGTGACGACGACGCGGCCTGTGAATCAGGGATTTGCCACGAGCGGCTTCGGCGTTCATCGATCGACCGACGGCGGCGTGTCCTGGACGTTCACCGCCGTCGATGACCGGTTCCTGATCGTGTGGGAGCCGGCGGAGGACCCGGTGGACGGCACGCTCTACTGGGTGGCGGAGATCGCCGACCACCCGCAGCCGTACGATCCACCCTGGTACCGATCCGTCGATCGCGGCCGGAGCTGGGAGGCCATGACGAAGGCGGTCAACTGGCACGCCACCTCCACCATCGTCGATCCGGCCTCAGAGGACGTCTACGTTCTTTCCGAGGGCCCCGGTCCGTTTCGCTCCACGGACCATGGGGCGAGCTGGGAGCATCTGTCGTCGGTAAACTTCGTCGGCACGCTCCGGCTGGATCCGACCCGGCAGGGTCGCCTCTATGTTGGAACGGCCACAGTGCTCTCTCAGTCTGGCGGCGTGTGGATGTCGACGGACAAGGGCCACAGCTTCGCCGCGCTCGGCCTCCAGGGGCGCTCGTGTGTCTTCGTCGCCCTGAACGGGCCTGGCACGGCGCTCTTCGCGTCGTGCTACGAATCGGGCCTCTGGATGGCGAGACTGCCGTGATGCCGTGCGGCGGCCAACCGGCTTCCGGCGTGCTCGGATCGCAGGTGAAGCCATGGCGCTACCCGCCCGCATCCGTCTGATTCACTGGCATCCTCTCGAGGCCGAGGCCCGGGCGTCCGCGCTCGCCGCCGCCGGCTTTCGCGTGGACGCGGCGCCCGTGCGCGGCGGGCCCGACCTCCGCCGGATCCGGCTGGTGCCGCCCGACGCGCTGGCCATCGACCTGACGCGGATGCCGTCGTACGGGCGCGAGATTGCCGTGGCCCTCCGCCGGTCGACGGCGACGCGCGGCGTGCCGCTCGTATTTCTCGAGGGCGACCCCGCGAAGGTGGCGCGCATCCGGGCCCTGCTGCCCGACGCCGTGTTCACCACGTGGGCGAAGGCGCCGACGGCGCTCCGCCGCGCGATCGCGTCGCCGCCGGCGCGGCCGGTGACGCCCACGTCGGTCTTCGCGGCCTATGTCGGGGTGCCGCTCGCGCGGAAGCTGGGAATCAGGCCGGGGTGGCTCGTGCGGCTGGTGAGCCCGCCGCCCGGGTTCGCGCGCGCGCTCGCGCCGCT
>JAHECP010000266.1 GCA_024641665.1 Acidobacteriota bacterium | reverse complement strand
GGTGAACTGAGTCTTGACCTCAATGATGCGCGCCGCCAACGTCCGGTGCAGGGCGTCTCACTCGCCGGCCTGCTGCGCCGGTGGCTGTTAAGTTAACGCCTATGCCCCTGACCCCTGACCCCTGACCCCTGTTCACCCCCCCAACCTGATGAACGACCGGCCGTCGAGCAGCCAGCACGCGCCGGCGAACCCGAGGTCGGCCACCTGCCGGCGAAGGGCGGGGATCGCGTCGTCGCGCTCGTAGCGCACCGAGAGATGGTGCAGCACGAGCGTCCGGACGCCGGCGTCGCGCGCCGTGACGATGGCTTCCTCGGTGCTCGCGTGGATCGGCTCGCGCCGGTCCTCCGCGACGAGGAACGTCGCGTCGTGGACGAGCAGGTCGGCCCGGCGGAAGAGATCGAGCGGGAGCGGCATCGTGTCGCCGGTGTGGGCGAAGAGGATCTGCTCGTACTCCTCGAGCAGCCGCTCGCGCCCGCCCTCTCTCACGAGCGCCCGGATGGCCCGGTCGCCGAGCGGGGCGTACTCGGCCTTGAGACGCCGCCGCCGCTCCACCACCAGGTAGCCCACGGCGAGGTCGGCCGAGCCGTGGTCCGCCGCGAAGACGCGCACCAGGCGGCTCTTGCCGTACGGCAGCTCCGCGCCGGGCACGACCGCCACCCACTCGAGCGGGAACGGCTCGCGCGGCCAGTGCCGCTCGAGCGTGCCGCGCGCCGCCTCGACGCCCCGCGAGCGCTCCGGGTACAGGATGGTCAGGGGCTTCTCGGGGTCGCCCATGCCGAAACGGCGGGCGGCGACGAAGCCGGGCAGGCCGAGGACGTGGTCCGAGTGCCCGTGCGTGATCAAGAGGTGGGTCGGCGCCAGCACCTTGGAGCCGAGCCCGAGCTGCAGGCCTTCGCCGGCGTCGACGACGAGGCGGAGCGTCCGGTGCCAGAGCCAGTTGCTGTAGAGGCCCCGGCTGAAGCCGGCGAGGAGATCGTCCATTCGCAAGGATAATACCCGACCCGCCTTCGAGGGCGACAGCGCGCCGGGCGGTTGGCGCGGGACGCGCGCATCAGGTACACTGTGCGATAGTGCACTTCTTGGGACCGGCCCGCCGGCCCCGAGCTGCAGTCATGTCGTCCTCCGAGATACCGATCGTTCCCCGAAAGGCGTAAGTCTCATGAGAATCCTGAAGCATGCCGTTCTCGGCGCCCTGATCGTGCTGCTGTCGATGTCCCTGGCCGAGGCCCAGGGCTGGCGCGGCATGGGCCGGGCGTCCGGCAAGGTGACCGACGAACAAGGCAAGCCGATCGAGGGCGTCGTCGTGAAGCTGAACTTCCCCGGCGCCGGCGGCACCGAAGTCAAGACCAACAAGAAGGGCGACTGGGCGGTCGGCGGCATGGCGCCGGGCCAGTGGCAGATCGATTTCAGCGCGAAGGGCTACGAGCCGCGGCAGATCTCGATCCAGATCAGCGAGCTGAGCCGCATCCCGCCGATCGAGATCACGCTGAAGGAGATTCCCCCGGACCCGAACGAGCTCATCAAGGCCGACCTGATGAAAGCGGCGGAGCTCCTGCAGCAGAACAAGTACGCCGAGGCGCGGGCCGTGTACGAGGGGATCCTGCAGAAGTACCCGACGGCGTATCAGGTCGAGCCGCTCATTGCGCGCACCTACTACGGCGAGAAGAACTTCGATGAGGCGATCGCGCACCTCAAGATCGCCGTCGAGAAGATGCCCGACAACGTCGAGACGAAGCTGCTGCTCGGCAACATCCTGATCGAGCAGGGACACGGCGAGGAAGGCCGCCAGGTGCTGGCGTCGGTGGACGACAACGCCGTGAGGGACCCGATCACGTTCGTCAACGTGGGCATCGGCCTGCTGAACCAGAACAAGCGGGACGAGGCGCTGGTCTACTTCGACAAGGCCATCACGCGCTTCCCGGACCGCGGTGAGGCCTACTACTACCGCGCGCTGGTCGAGCTCGGCAAGGACGACGCGGCGTCGGCGAAAGTGGACCTGCAGAAGTTCCTGGAGCTGGCGCCCGACGCGCCGGAGGCGCCGGCCGCCCGGAAGGCGCTCGAACAGCTCAGCAAGTAGGCTCACGGCTCACGGCTCACGGCTCATGCAGGCTGAGGGCTTACGGCTCATGGCTCACCGGAGGGGCAGCGTGATCCCTCCTGAGCCGTGAGCCGTGGGCCCTGAGCCGTCACTTGATCGCCCCCACCCACTTCAGCCGCTCGATGGCCGCCCGCGCGTCGTCGGCGTACGGGCCGCCGATCTTCAGGTAGGCCTGGTAGTTCTCGATGGCCTTGCTCAGGTCGGCCGGGTTGTCGAGCCAGCGCGCCATGGCGTCGGAGAAGCGGCGCATCTTGTAGTAGCGCAACTCGTAGGTGCGCCCGAGGTTGAAGTAGGCCAGCGCGTCGTCGGGCTGGCTGTCGGCGGCCTTCTGGAAGGTCTCGAGGGCGTCGTCGAGCGCGCCGCGCCTGACGTGAACCGTGCCGAGCGCGTTCAGCACTTCGGCGTCCTTCGGCCAGCGCGATTCGGCGAGGCGCAGCACGGCGACCGCGCGGCCGGGGTCGTTCAGCTGCGTGTAGCCGTCGGCGAGGTCGAAATAGACCGATTGAAACTGGGGCACTTCGGCGCGCACGCGTTCCCACGACTGCACGGCCGCTTTCGGCTTGCCGAGGCCGAGCTCGGCGAAGCCGAGCGCGTAGGACACCCACGTCGCAGTGCCGGGCAGCGCCGCCGCCTGGGCCAGGAGACTCTCGGCGCCTTCGAGATCGCCCTGACCGTAACGGTCCCAGCCCTTCGACGCCAGCCGCTTCGCCTCGCCGCTTTCCCCGGCGCGGCCGGCGAGCTCGCGCACGCGCTCCTCGGCGTCGGGCCGGAGCGTGATTCCGGGCACGCCGCCGCCGGCCGAAGCCGGTGCCGCCGGAGCCGTCGCGGGCGCTGAGGCGGGCACGGCGCCGGCGGGCGCCGCAGACGTGGGTACGGCAGGTGCGACCGGCGCCTCTGGAGCCGGCAGTGCCGAGGCCGCAGAAGCCGGAGCGGTGGTCGGCTCGGCCGGGGCCGGGGCCGGGGCGGGCGCTGGCGCCGCCACCATCGTGGCGGCGGGCACGGCGTCCGCCGTGGCCAGGTACCCCTTCCTGGCGCGCACCTTGACGCCTGGCCGCTTCACGCGCACGGCGATCTGCCGGAACTTCCCGTCCATTGCCGGGTTCGACGCGCTGTAGCCAATGACGTAGTAGTGGCTCGTGTCCTCGGCGATATCCGCCAGCGCGGTCGTGAAGGCGTTGGTGTTGCGCACGACGAAGCCGCCGGTGTCCACGGCCAGCGTGCTTGTGCCGTCGCCGATGCTGTCGTAAGCTGCCGTCGAAGCGGAATTGCCGGTCTCGAGCGGACCGATCGCCGACAGGTCGCTGCCCTCCGGCGTCCGATCGAGACCGCGACCGTCGATGGCGTAGATACGCACGTTCGAGCGGGCGGCCGTGGCGACGATCTGCCGGAGCTGGGCCAGCGCCTCGTCCACGTAGAACCCCTCGCTCAACATCACGATCGTCTTCCGGCCCGGGATGCGCGCGAGCCCACCGGCCAGCGCGGCAAGCGTGGCGAGCGTCTTGCCGGTGCCTTCGCGGAGCGTGCTGGCGATCGTCCGCGCCTTGCTCATCACGGTGGGCGTGTAGTCGACCTCGCCCGCCAGGCCTCTCTCGCCGCCAGGCGCTTCGCGCTTCGCGCGATCCACCACCTGCTCCAGCAGGTTCTGATCCGATTGCAGGGCGATCCGCAGGGCCTCCAGCGCGCTCATGCGCGGCCAGTCCTGGAGATCGCGCCGGAGCATCGTAAGGCCCTGGCTAATCTTCACGCTCTCGAGGTCGCGCATCAGCTCGTCGCGATCGGTGGTCAGGCGGTTGCCGGCCATCGTGCTGCCCATGAGCACCCCGCCCACGTCTCCCTGGCGGAACCCGGTCTTCAGGTACTCCTCCGCGGCCTGGCGCAGCCGTGTGAAGGAACCCTGCGTGAGGTGCTCCTGGTCGAAGAAGAAGACGGACACGCGCTGGTCGGCGCGTGGGGGCGTCATCGTGGCGGACGGCTGGACCTCGGGCTGCGCGGACGGCGCCTCCACGGGCGAGACCGTGGTGCCCTCGACGCGGTACACGGCCTGGATCGATTGCGGCGTGCCGTCCTCGAGCACCTCGAAGTCGGCCGGCGTCAGGTCGGCCACGAAGTGGCCTTTGCCGTCGGTGACGATCGCGTCGACCTGGACGACGACCGTGGAGGCGCGGAAGGTCTGCGCGGGCGTCTGGGCGGGCGCCGGCTGCTGCCGGCCGGCGCCATGGAGCTGGAGCGCGGCGGTGGCGACGAGCGCGAGGACGACGCCGGCGCCGGGAACGGCGCGTGTCTTCATGACGTCACCCTGTCACCTTCACGTGGGGCTCCGCCCCACACCCCGGCTCGGTCGCTCGCGCTCTTCGACTTCGCTCAGAGCGCCCTGAGCTTGTCGAGGGGCGGGGGCCCCAACGCCCCGCACCGCTCCCTCGCGGGCCGCGCCGTGCGCGGCCTGGCTGTGGTTGTCCTGCGGTCGTGCTACGGCGCCTTCTTGGTCGCGTCCTTGAGCCGCTCGATGGCCGCCTTGGCGCCCGCCTCGTCCGGGCCGCCGTGCTTGAGATAGGCCCGGTAGTTCTCGATGGCCTTCTTCGCGTCCTCAGGGTTGGCGGCCTGCGTGCCGCCGGGCCGGCTGTAGCGGCGCATCTTGTAGAAGCGCAGCTCGTAGGTGCGCGCGAGGTTGAGGTACGCGGTCGTGTCCTTCGGCTCGGCCTGGACGGCCTTCTCGAAGGTGCGGATCGCATCGTCGAGCACCTGCTGGCGGACCTGGATGGTGCCGATCGCGTTGAGCACCTTCACGTCCGTCGGCCAGCGCCGCTCGGCCGTGCGCAGGACCGCGATCGCACGGACCGGGTCGTCGAGCGTCATGTACCCGTTGGCCAAGTCGAGGTATGCGCCCTGGAAATCGGGGGCCGACCGGCGCACGCGCTCCCACGACGCGACGGCGTCCTTCGTCTGGCCCTGCCCGAACTGGGCGAAGCCGAGCGCGTAACTGATCCAGGGCGCGGCGTCGGGCGCGGCGGCGGCCTGGTCGAGCGCGGCCGACGCGCCCGCCAGGTCGCCCTTCGTGTAGCGATCCCACCCCTCGTCCGCCAGCTTCTGGGCGGCGCCGCTCTTCGGCTCGCGCGCCGCGAGCGCGCGCACGTGCGCCTGGGTCTCCGGGGCCAAGGCCATGGCCCCGGCAGGGGAGGCGGGCGCGTTGGGCTTCGGCGCCTCGAGCGCCGGCACGGCGGCCCCGGGCGGCAGCGCCAGGTAGCCCTTGCGCGCGCGGACCGACACGCCGGGGCGGCGCACCTTCACCGCGATCTGGCGGAACGTGCCGTCCATCTTGGTGTTCGTGGGACTGTAGCCGATCACGTAGTAGTGGCTCGTGTCCGTCTCGATCTCGGTCAGCGCGGCCTTGAAGGCGTTCGTGTTGCGGATGACGTACCCGCCGGTGTCGACGGCCAGCGTGTTCGGCGCGTCCTCGATCGTGTTGTAGAGATCGGTCGGGATGGCGGCGCCGGTCTCCATCGGGTTCATCACGGAGGGGTCGCCGGCGTCGGTCGTGCGGTTGAGCCCACGGGCGTCGATTGCGTAGATGCGGACGTTCGAGCGCGCGGCGATGCCGACGATCTGGCGCAGCGCCTCCTCGACGTTCTGGGTGTAGAAGCCCTCGCTCATGAGCACGATCGTCTTCCGGCCCGGCACGCGCCCGAGGCCGTTGGCGAGCGCGGCGAGCGTGGTGAGCGTCTGCCGGGTGGACTGGTTCAGCTCCTGGACGATGCTCCGCGCCTTGTTCATGATGTCCGGCGTCAGGTCCGCCTGCCCTGCGTTGCGGGTCGACGGTCCCTCGCGCGCCGCGCGCTCCGCCACCTGGTTGAGCACGTCGTTGTCGTAGTTCACCGCGATGCGGATGGCCTCGACCGCGCTCATGCGCGGCCAGTCCTGCAGGTCGCGCGCCCGGCTCGTGGCCTCGGGGCTCAGCTTCGAGGTCTTCACCGCCGCCATGAGCTCCTCACGGTCCGTGGTGAGGCGGTTGCCCACCATCTTCTCGCCGATCAGCACCCCGCCGACGTCGCCTGGCTTGAACTCGCTGAGCAGATAGTCCTCCGCGGCCCCCTGCAGCCGGTGATAGGCGCCCTGCGTCAGGTGCTCCTGGTCGAAGAAGAGCACATACACGCGGCGGTCCGCGCGGGGCGGCGGGGCGGCCG
>JAHECP010000265.1 GCA_024641665.1 Acidobacteriota bacterium | reverse complement strand
GCGCGACGTGGTCGTGGGGCCGGAGGCTCCGGTCGCCCTTCGGGCTCCCTCCGCCTCCGCCCCCACGACCACGTCCATCTCCACGGCTGCTGGCATGCGAGTCATCCATCGAACCCTCCCCGCCCCTACACTAATCTCCCCAGGGAGGTTGTCTCACTGATTATTGGCGCGGGGGGGGCCCCGCGCCCGCAAGCCCGAGCGCCATCGCGCGACCGAGCCCGCGTCCCCCGCCGGTGACCACGGCGACGCGGTCCGAGAGCGATCGTCCGTCCTGATCCGTCATGCGGTCATTCTCCCGACACCCGTGGATTGTAGCGCGCTACGGCCGCCATCAGGCGCGGCCCGGGACCTCGTGCTCGTGGCGGCGCCCAGACGAGAAGAGCCGCTGCCGATGCGCCTCGTGGAGAAGCAGTGCAGGCGGCGGGAGTCGAGCCCGTTGGCGAGCCCAGGAGCGTCGTTCGACTACGGCCGCTTCAGGAGGTTGAGATCACCAGCGATGAGCGCCTCCTTTTTCGCCCGAGTCCATCGCTTTACCTGATGCTCGCGTCGGAGTGCCTCTCCCGGCGAGTTGCATTCTTCGGCATAGACCAGGGACACTGGGCGGCGACCGGAGGTGTATCTTGCGCCGCGGCCCTTGTTGTGCGCCTCTTCTCTGGCGCGGGGATCCCTGGCGCAACCGGTGTAGAGAGTACCGTCGGCGCAGCGCAGGATATAGACGAAAGCCACGAGGACGACGATGCCATCGTCGGCCGGGAAACACCAGCCTGGTGGCTTGCGGCTGGCCGGCCATGAGCGGTGCGGGTCCTTCGACTCGCCCTGAGCAGGGTCGAGGGGCTCGCTCGGGCCCTTCGACTCGCTCCCTTTGGTCGCTCGCTCAGGACACCATTCGACTCGCTCGCTCCGCTCGCGAGTCGAATGGTGGAGGCGGCGGGAGTCGCACTTGACAGGGTTTCTGGAAACAGGCCGAAACTCGAAAACTGCCCGAAAAACAAGACTGCCCTTCCCGCTCAATCGGCTCAAGACGCGCCGCGAACCCCCAAATCGCCCTCAGCAGTTCTACTGGTGAACACGTTCGGTTTCTGTTGTCTGTGTTCGTCACGCGACGGGTCCTCGTGGCCGCTGATGGTGAGCTTACGGAAGGACGGCGTGAGGCCGATCGTGTCGGTTCGACGCCAACCCCTCGGCACTGTTGTGGGGAACGTCGCGCGGCGGCCGAGAGGATCCTCGGCTCAACTGGCGAGACTCTCCTAGGAATCTGTCCGAGTAATCCGATGCGCGAAAAACCGACCTCACAGAATGCGCCAGGATCGACGATCGACAGGTCGGGAGGGGTTTCGCTATCCCCTGAAATGACCCGTTTCGCGGTTACTCGGACACGCTCCTAGCACGGGCTCAGGACGGACCTAGTGAATCCCGTATTCGTCGAGCAGTCGTCTGACTTCCTGGGTCTCGCGCACCGAGCGAAAGGCCGGAGAGGCTGCGACGATGCCCGGGCACGACGCGTCCATGTCGAAAGCGCGCTTCAGGTGACCCATCAGATGGGGGAGGTCGGTTGCCGCGGCGTACGCTTCCGCGACGAAGAGCTCGGACTGCGCGGAATGGTGGAGATTCGCGGCGCCCTCGAGGTCGCGAACGCCTGTCTCGACGTCGCCGCGTTTCAGCGCGAGGAGGCCGAGCAGCACGAGTGAGCCCACAGGGGAGACCTTGGGATTGTCGCGAAGCGGCGCGATGTCTTCGGCTGCTCCGGTCAGATCCCCCTGCATCAACCGGCAGCCTCCGCGAACCAGGACGAGGGGCGTCTCGTCGGCCAACGACTTGAGGGCCCGGTCGACGAGGTTGATGCACTCATCGTAACGTCCCATTCTCCTGAGGTTGGTCGCACGGTTGCTGACGGCGGTGGTCAGGTCGGGCTTCAGCTCGAGCGCCTTCTGGTAGTACTCATCAGCCAGTTGAGGGTCCATGTCTCGGTCGCAGGCGTACACCAGGCTGCTGTACGAGTCTCCGAGGAGCGCGTAGGCCTCCGCGGCCAACGGATCGCGCTCCAAAGCTCGTTGCGCCTCCTGTCGCCACGTTTCGACATCGCCACGAGCCCGTGCGGCCAGGGCGAGCGCGATGCGGACGTCGGCCGCCTCTGGAGCAAGTTCGGCTGCGCGCTGAGCGGCTTGGCTTGCGCGGATCGCGGCGCTCCCGCCCCCCGCCCAAGCCGGCTGCGCGAGCCGCGCATGGGTCTTTGCCAGCACCGCCCAGGCAGAGCCGTAGCGCGGGTCGCGGGACACTGCGGTTTCGAGCGAAGCGACGGCGTCCCGATACCGGCGCGCGGAGTAGAGCGCTTGGCCCTCGGCGAATGCGGCGTACGCGGTCGGGTCGTCGGTGTCTCGCCCCCCTATCACGCTGTTGCCCGGGTCATCACCGGTTCTGAGTGCCACCAGGAGAACCACGGACAGGGCCGCCCCGACCCCAAGTGCCCACCAGACGTGCATCGCCCGGCGCCCTGTTGTGGCGTCGAGTGACGATTCGTCTGTTCCGGTTTGAACGTTACGATGCCGAAGCCAGGCATCGAGCTCCGAGCGGTAAGCGTAGACCGTCGCCTGCTTCTGATGGGCGTGGCGGCGCACGGGCAACCGCTCGCGACGCTCCCAGCGCTGGACCGTCCGGATATCGCGGCCCAGGTGGTTCGCGAGCGCTTTCCACCCGTCGAGGCGATCCTCGGGTTCGACCTTTCCAGACTGCTCTTGGCGGTGTTCGAGGGGCGTGGGAGGTTCCCCCTGCGTCATCTTGGCGCCCCAGTCCATATTAATGTGCCAATTCTACACGAGCCGCTCCTGCCCATGGTGGATCGGTCGGCCGGCCACGACAAACCGCGGCAAGGTCCGATTGCCGTGCTTTGTCCCTTGTCAAGGCCATGGGGTGACACGAATACTGCCGTTGAGCAGGCACTCGCGGACGAGGTGACCCAGAGAACTGCCGAAGGGCACAGCGTGGTGTCGGCCGCCGCGCCGGGGACGCGCGCCATGCTCGTGGGCGAAAGTGCCGATCCGGCAGGTGCCTGATCACACCGTGCGAGCCGTGGCACGAGCCCGAAGACGGCGGCGTGAACAGCAGGGCTGCCCGACTCGAAGGTGCAGACCCCGGAGGCCGACCGATGCAGAGACCCTTGAGAATCATCTCCGTGGCGCTGGCGTTCCTCCTGACGGTGGCCGGGGTCATGCTGACGTCGTTCGGCGCCCAGCGTGAGACAGCTGGAACGGCTGTGTTCGCCACGCGCGCCGCCGACGCGGGCAAGCGTGTCGAGGCGAGGCACGGTGTGGTGACCTCGGCGAACGCGCTTGCGAGCGAGGCTGGAGTCGAAATGCTGCGCGCCGGCGGGAACGCGGTCGATGCCGCTGTCGCGAGTGCGTTCGCGATTGGCGTCGTGGAACCCCAGATGTCCGGGCTTGGGGGCAGCGGCGCCGCGACCGTCTGGATGAAGCGCGAAGGAAAGGCGGCCTACCTGGACTTCTATGCGGCGCAGCCCCGCGACTCGTGGCGCGGGCACACCGAGCCCACCAGATCTCGGGGCCGGGCCGTGGTACCGGATCCCGGAGAGCCACCGGCGCAGACGACGGCCTCGCCGGTGCTTTCGGGATCGCGAGAGCCGGGCGACCTGCGGGACGTTGGCATTCCAGGCGCCGTGGCAGGGTTGCTGACCTTGCACGAGCGGTTCGGCATGCTCTCGCGCGACCAGGTCATGGCGCCGGCCATTCGCCTGGCCAAGGACGGCTTTCCGGTGGGCCAGGTCCTGGCCGGGTTCATCGCGAGCGCCGACCGTCGGATGGAGCCCTTCCCGAACGCGATGCGGCTGTTCTTTCCAAACGGCAAGGCCCTCGCGCCAGGGGAGACGCTGCGCAACCCGGAGTTGGCCGAGTCGTTGCGGCGGATCGCCCACGCCGGGCGGCAGGGGTTCTACGAAGGTTCGACCGCCGAAGCGCTCGTTGCGACGCTGAACGCCGGCCGGCATCCCGCGACCCTGGCGGACCTTGCTGCCTACGAACCTCAATGGAAACGACCGCTGTGCACCGACTATCGCGGCTTCTCCGTGCTGTCGGCACCGCCGCCCCAGACCGGGTTCCAGGTGCTGCACATCCTCGAGCTGCTCGAGCTTTTCGATCTCCGGATGCTCGGGCTCCCCACCCGCTCGGCTGCGGCGTTCGACGTGTTGGTATCGGCGTTGCGCGTCGGCGAGGCGGCCGTGTCGGCCAACGCCGATCCGAACTGGGTGTCGGTCCCCGCCAACGGCATCTCGTCGGCGGCGTTCGCTGCCGAACGCAAGACGCTCGTCGGCACGGGCACAGCCGCAACGCCGGTGGACCCGGCCGACGCGACGCCGTTCGACCAGGCGCCATCGGCCGGCGAGTGCGCCCGTTATGAGCCGTACGGCAAGGCCTCCAGGGTTCCGGGCGATGCCAGCCTGACTACTCCAGGACACAATCGTCGGGACGAGGGATCTCGAGATCAGGATGGCGAAACCACGCATCTCTCGGTTGTCGACACGGACGGCGACGCGGTGTCACTGACGATCACCAACAGTGAAGTCTGGGGCTCGGGTGGCTTCGTCGGCGGCTTCCTGCTGAACAACTCAGGATTCCGCTTCACTGACGAGAACATCGACGCGCCCTCGCGCAGCCGCTGGCGCATCCGCACGACGACCATCGCACCGACCCTCGTGCTCAAGGACGGCCAAGTGCAGATGGTCATTGGCGCGCCTGGTGGCTCCCGCATTCCCGCCGAGATCGTCCAGGTCATGGTCTACGTGCTCGACTACGGCCTCGATCCTCTGGACGCTGTGAACCTCCCGCGCATGTTTCCTTCTGCCGCCACTCCAACCGTCCAGATCGAGCACGGATTCACGCCAGAGATGCTGCGCAAGGTCCGGGCGATGGGATACGACCCGGTCTGGCAATCGGCGGGCTACGCACGCCTCTACCTGATCGCCCGCCACGGGGACTCCTGGATTGGCGTGGCCGATCCGCGGCACGACGGGGAGCCCCGAGGGTACTAGGCGGAGACGTGAGATGGGAATCCGATTTCGCACCGGTGTCGATCGGGAGGCAGGGTCCCTCCACTCGCCACCAGTGCAACCGAGGAGGTCAACATGCAGCTGAGGCGACGACGGTCGTCGGTGACCCTGACGGCGCTCCTTGGTCTGTCGGTCCTGTGCGCCGCCGTGGTGCACGCCCAGACTACCAACCGGTCCGGTATCGAAGGCAAGGTGAGCGACGCCAGTGGGGCGGTGCTCCCCGGCGTCACCGTGAGCATCGCGAGTCCCGCGTTGTTGAGGGAGCAGGAGATCTCGGTCACCGACGAAAGAGGCCGGTACCGCTTTGCGGCGCTGCCCGCGGGACTTTACACCATCACCTACGAGCTGTCTGGGTTCCAGACGGTCACGCGCGAGGCGGTACGGCTCGAGGCGGGTTTCGTTGCGACGATCGACGTCAGTCTGGCGGTCGGCGCGGTGGTGGAGACGGTCACCGTCACCGGCGAATCCCCGGTCGTGGATGTCCGGACGACGGCCGTGGCAACGAACTTCAACCGCGACGCCCTCGAGAATCTGCCCACCTCCCGGACGATGTGGCAGGTGCTGCAGATGAGCCCAGGTATGCGGATTACGTCGGCGACGCCCGACGTCGGTGGCAGCACGGTCGGATCGCAGCAGGACTACGCCAACTACGGCGGCCGCGGTGCTGGTGGGAACCGGCCTACGCTGGACGGCGTCGATACGCGCGAAACCGAGAGCTTCGCCGGGTTCTATTACGACTACGGTGCGTTCGAAGAGGTCCAGATCAAGGCAATGGGGAACGACGCCGAGGTGTCGGTGTCGGGCACCAACTTCGTCGGGATCATCAAGTCCGGCGGCAACGACTACCACGGCTCGTTCCTCTATGCGTGGGAGACGCCGAAGCTGCAGAGCGGCAACGTGACGGACGCGCTGCGCACGCAGGGAATCACCGAGGGCAACCCGCTCAAGCAGTACTACGATCTCAACGCGGACCTCGGCGGCCGCCTCGTCCGAGATCGACTCTGGTTCTACGTCGGGGGCAGGCGGCAGCTGATCCGCTCGGGCAAAATCGGCTACGCGCGAACCGCGGGTCCGGATGGCGTCTACGGGACGGCGGACGACCCCCCGCGCCAATAATCAGTGAGACAACCTCCCTGGGGAGATTAGTGTAGGGGTGGGGAGGGTTCGATGGATGACTCGCATGCCAGCAGCCGTGGAGATGGACGTGGTCGTGGGGGCGGA
>JAHECP010000076.1 GCA_024641665.1 Acidobacteriota bacterium | reverse complement strand
CGGCGAGCGCCCCGGCGCCCGGGCCGGCCGCCGCACGCGGGGAGTCCGCGGCCGCCCTCCGGCCGCCGCCGAAGACGCGTGAAAGCCAGCTCATGCTCAACCCGCTCCTGTCAGCACCGTCCGGTAGAATTGCCGCACCTGCCGGCCGAACTCCGGGTAGCCGAGGCCGCGCACCGCCGCCGGCGCGGCCGCGCTCATCGTCGCGAGCAGGGCGCGGTCGCGCGCGAGCGCGCGCAGCGCGTCCGTGATGCCGCGCGTCGACCCCGGTTCGACGAGGAAGCCGTTCACGCCGTGCTGCACGAGCTCGGACGCGCCCGCGCCTCGGCTGGCGATGACCGGTCGCCCGCTCGCAAGCGCCTGCGGAATCACCAGGCCGTAGCCATCCTCGATCGCCGGGTGCACGACGACGCTCGCCGTCCCGTAGGTGTCCGCCACGGGCGCACGGGTCACGTCGACAAAGACGACGCGGACGCGATCCACCCGGGCGGCGCGCTCGACCATCCGGCGCGACCACCGGTCGCCCGTGCCGCCCACGAGCACGAGCTCGGCACCGGCCAGGCCCGCATCGGCGAAGGCCTCGAGCAGGTAGTGGACGCCCTTGCGCGGCTCGATCGAAGACACGGCCATCACGCGGAAGGCCCCGGCGCCGACCGGTTGGGGCCTGAAGTGATCGAGGTCCACGGCGGGCCGGATCACCACCACGCGATCCTCGCGTGCCCCGCGCTCGACGAACGTGCGCCGCGCGAGCTCCGAGTTGACCCGGATCCAGTCGGCCAGCGCGATCTCCCGGAGCGCACGCTGCCGCATGCGCGGGTGGATGAACGTCGGACCCGTGAAGCCGACGCGCCGGTGCTCGGCCTCGAGCACCGACGCCAGGTGATCGATGTGCGTGTTGAGGCTGGTCAGCACGAGCGCCCGCGCCCGCGGCCTGGCCTGCTCGAACGTCAGCCGGCACTGGGCCATGACGCCGTCGACCAGGTCCACCGCGCCGAGCCGGCGCGCGACACGCCGATCGAAATCCACGTCCGCCAGCAGGGTCAGCCAGTCCACGCGTCGGCGCAGGACCGGG
The DNA here is from genome assembly GCA_024641665.1 of Acidobacteriota bacterium. Lineage (GTDB taxonomy): Bacteria > Acidobacteriota > Vicinamibacteria > Vicinamibacterales > JAHECP01 > JAHECP01. Next base: position 23,510 of record JAHECP010000076.1, on the reverse strand, counting down.
GTGCGGCGCAGCGCGGAGAACGCCAGCCGGCGGACACCGGACCGGAACGGCAGGCCGATGTCCCGCGCATGGTCGGGCCGGCCCTGACGGCAGTACACGCGGGCGGCGGGAAGCGGATCGAGCGCGAGCGCCATCTGACGCAGGAATTCGCCCTGTCCGCCGGCGCCCCACGAGGCGTTGGCCACGAAGGCCATCTCCCGCCGGTCCACCGCGTCGTGCAATTCCGGAGTGGCCATCGCCGTCAGTCCTTCGACCCGATCTCGCTGACCGACAACTCCTCGAGCGCCCGCCGTTCGAGCGTCACCTCCGACTCGGCCGACCGCGCGAGCCGGCGGGCCCGGTGGAAGTACACCTCGACGGCCGTGAGCTGGGTGGCCAGCACGACGATGTAGGCCCAGACGGTGGCCCACGCGGCGCCGACGAAGCCGAAGCGCGGGATCCACAGCAGATTGAGCGTCACGTTGACCGCGGTGGCGACCATCCACATGACGAGATTGGCGCGCTCCCAGCCGACCGTGATGAGCACGAAGCCGGCCGACATCGCCGCGAAGATGCACGCGGTCGACCAGACGAGGACGCGCAGGCCGGGGTCGGCCGCCACGAAGTCGGCGCCGAACATGATCCTGAGCAGCACAGGGCCTGCCCAGGTGACGCCGGCAACCACCGGCAGCGCCAGGGCGCCGAGCCCGAGCGCGCTCGTGCGGTAGAGCCGCCGCAGAGGCTCCACGCCGGCCGCCGACGCGCGCGCCATCAGCGGGTAGAGCGCGATCATCATCATCTGCGGCACGCGCTCGATCAGGTTGGTCACCTTGTAGGCCGCGCTGTAGAGCCCGACCTGGCCCAGGCCGGACATCCGCTCGAGCATCAGGAAGTCCACGCGGTTGACGGCCGCCACGAGGACGCCCGCCAGGCCCAGCGGCAGGCTGGAGCGGAGCACGCTCGACCAGAGCCGAAGGTCCACGCGCCAGACCGGCCGTACCAGGCGTCCGGCCAGCCACCAGGTGAGCGCAATGCCGACGAGCTCGCCGGCCACGAGCGCCGACGCCACGCCGAAGAGGCGCCCGCCTGCCCACACGACCGCCAGGATCAGGGCCAGGTTGGTGACGCGCGAGGCGATCTCGACGACCGCGCCGTACTCGAACTTCAGCTCGGACTGGAAGATGGTCGATGGCAGCCGCAGGGCGTTGAGCGGCACGAGGAGCGAAAAGACCGCGAGCGGCCAGGCCAGGCTGGCGGGAAACGTCATCCACGCAATCGTGCCCCACGCGAGGACGAGCATCGCCACCCCGAGCAGCAGGCGGAACGACAGCATGCCGCCGATCACCTCGGCCGCGCGGACCGGCGCCTGGGAGATTTCGCGCACGACGATGGTGTTGATGCCGAGGTCGTTCAGGGCGAGGAAGAAGTAGATGAAGGCAAAGAGATAGTTGAAGCCGCCGAAGCCGTCCACGCCCAGGTGCCGTGAGAGCACGAGCGCCGTCACCACGCCCGTGACCAGGGCGACGCCCTGCGTGCCGGCCTGCAGCACGAAGTTCCAGGCCAGCAGCCCCGACAGGTTCGACCGCATCCGGTCGATGTACCTCATGCGACAGGCTCCGCGCCGGAGGCGGCCTCCCGGTAGATCGCCAGCAGGCGCACGAGGTGCGCAGGCGACGAGAACTCGCGCTCGACCCGCGCGCGACCGGCCGCGCCCATCGCGGCGGCCCGGACGGGATCGGCGAGGAGCGCGGCAATCCGGTCCGCGAGCGCGGCCACGTCGGACGGCGGCACGAGCCAGCCGGTTTCGCCGTCGGCCAGCCACTCGGGCACGCCGCCGACGTTGAAGGCGACGACCGGCCGCGCGTGCGCCATGGCCTCCAGCCCCACGATGCCGAACGGCTCGGGCCAGAGTGATGGCACCGCGACCACGGCCGCTTCTTCATGGCACCTCGCCACCGCAGCGCGGTCGAGCCACCCGAGGAACGTCACCCGCTCGGCCACGCCGAGCCGATTCGCGATCCGCGCCGCACGAGGCCGGTCCATGCCGTCACCGGCCACCAGCAGCCGCCACGGCGGCGGCACGCGCGCAAGCGCGGCCAGCAGCACGTGCAGGCCCTTCTCGCGGACCAGCCGGCCGCTGAAGAGCACCGTGTCGGGGCGCGCCGGCGCGGACGGCGGCACCGGCGGCTGCGTGAAATACGGCAGCGTCCGTACCCGGCCGGCGTCGTATCCGCTGGCGAGGGCCTGGCGCCGCACGTACTCCGACGCCACGACGAGCGCGCGGTAGCCGCGATTGTGCCGATTCGCGTCGGCGGCGCGCCGGTAGAGGCGCCAGATGACGGCCGGCCGCTTGTCGAGCAGGCAGCGCTTGTAGCCCATGCGCGGCAGGCACAGCGCCCCGGTCGGATGGGTGCAGGCGCGGCCGGTCACGTGGTGGTACTTGGTGTTGGTGGGACAGAAGTCGAACACGTGCAGCGTCTTCACGGTGGGATAACGCCGGCGGACCTCCGCCTCGAGCGGGAAGTTGTTGCACCCATGCACGTGCACCGCGTCGGGCCGGAACCGCTCGAGCGCGGCCAGCACGGCGCGCGCGCCCGCCTCGCGCCGCGGGGTCGCCTCGTACTCCGCGTAGTGCTCGGCGAGCGTCTCGGCCACGCCGCCGACGGCCGGCGGCGCGTGCGGATCGGCATGCACCACGTGCACGGCGTGGCCGGCGCCGGCGAGCGCGAGGCTCAAGTCGCGCACGTACGACGCCACACCGCCGTTCTCCGACCAATCGACTGTCAGTTGAGCGATGCGCCAGGGCACGGGCACTGTTCAGGAAAGAGCGGCTGGTCCGAGCGACGCCAGCGCAGCGGTGGTTCGATCGAGCATCGCCTCGAGGGTGCGACCGAGCGCGCGTTGCCGGGCGGCTTCGCCCAGCCGCTCGCGAAGTCCCGCGTCGCCGGCGAGTCGCGCCAGCGCACCGGCCAGCGCTTGAGAGTCGCGCGGGGGCACCATCAGGCAGTCGCGTCCGTCTTCGAGCAGATCGGCGGCCACGCCGACCGGCGTCACCACAATGGGCAGCGCCGACGCCATCGCCTCGAGCAACACGCGGCCGAATCCCTCCGAGAGACTGGGAAAGACGAAGACGTCCGCACCCCGGTAGATGGCCGGCAGGTCGGCCTGGTCCACCCGCGGGCGCACGACCACGCGCGGACGCGTCGCCTCGGGAAACGCCGCGAGCACGTCCTCCTCCGGCGCCAGCGTGCCGACGCAACGGAGCCGCGCATCGGGATGCGCCGCGGCGAACACGCTGAACGCCTCCACGAGATACCGGATGCCCTTCGTGGGCTGCCACTGCCCGACGAACAGGATCTCATGCACGTCCGGCGCCGGAACCCTCGGCTGGAACCACTCGTCGCCGACACCGTGACTGAGACACCGGACGTCGCGGTTCCACCCGTGCTGGTGGAGGAACTGCTCCTCGGCTCTGTTCAGGCAGAAGGCGGCATCCGACCGGCGGCAGCTCGCGCGAATGAGCCTCGGCACCAGCGCGCCATGCAGCACGCGGAACGGGAGCCGGAGCGACCGGCCCTGCCGGCGCATCTCGACGGCCAGCTCGCGATAGTAGAGCGGCTCGAGACCGTGGAACACGGTGACCGACCTGAACGGCCGCCGGCGGAGAAGACCCGCCGCCCACCCCGCGTAGCTGTGGAACACCACCACGTCGTAGTCGCTCCGCCGGCGCGCGAGCCACCGGGCGACGAGCGGAGGATACGCCAGCGGCAGCCAGCGGCCGTGAAGCCGGCCCAGGGCGGGCAGGTCGTTCGGCGTCAGGATGTCGAGGGTCGACCCGCGGCGGGCCAGGTGATCGCGCAACTGTGTGTAGCCGATGAAGACGGCCGAATGAGGTGACCGCAGCGTGTGCAGGACGACCAGAATGCGCATGGGACCGGGCCGGCCCTAGAAGTAGCGCTGCGGAACCTCGATCGTGTCGTTCGGCTGGACCAGGTCGGTCATCTCGACCTTGATTTCCTTGCGCTCGCCGTTGACCAGCCGGGTGATCTTGACGCGCCCGCGCGCCCCGCGCTCGGTGATACCCCCGGCCTTCGACAGCGCGATCAGCACCGTCGTCCCCTCTTCCCACACGTAGGTGCCGGGGCTCCGGACGTAGCCGATGACGAAGAACACCTCGGCCTTGGGCACGAAGATCGTGTCGCCGTCCCTGATGGTGACGTTGGGCGCGCGGCCGTTCTGGAGGTCGTCCAGACTGATGCGCGCCACGACCTCCGAGGCGGTGTCGTCGGTGGGGTCCACGGGCCCCTCCGTGCCCGCCGGGTTCTTCGGACGCCGGACGATGACCTCGGTGCCCGCATTCGTCGTGGGCCCGCCCGCCTCGGAGAGGGCTTCGAGCAGCGTCAGGTTGCCCTGGATCGTGTGCTTCCCGGGCTGGCGCACCTCGCCGATGATGAACACGCTCTGGCTCCGGAACTGCTCCACCAGGACGGTGACCTGCGGGTTCCGCAGGTAGCCGGCCTCGAGCCTCTTCGTCAGCTCGTCCTGGATCTGGCGGATCGTCTTGCCGCCGACCTGCACGCGCTGGATCAGCGGAAAGTTGATGCCGCCGTCGCTCTCGACAGTGAAGCGGCCCGACAGCGTCGGCTCGTTGAAGACCGTGATGTTCAGCACGTCGCGGGGGCCGACGACGTAGTCGTTCGACACCTCCTGCTGGGCGGAGCCCACGACGACGCTCGACAGGGCCAGAGCAAGAACGAGAATCACTCTGCGCATGGCTCAGAACTCGTAGGTCAAGGAACCGAAATAGCGCGTGCCTTGGTACTGCCGGGACGACAACGGCGACCGCCGTTCGATGCGCTCGACGTCGAAGCCCAGGCGCGGAATGCCGAAGCGGAAGCCGATGCCGGCGCCGTAGTCGTCGAGGCGATCCGTCCGGGCTGACGCCGGGCCCTCGAGGCGGCGGTAGTCGAGCCAGTGGCGCCGCGCCCGCCCCACCACCTCGAACGGCCCGACGATCCGCTGGGTCGCCGTCACGGCCACGTTCGTCGTCACGTAGTACGGATACAGATCCTCGAACGAGTACGCGATGTCGCGGCTGACGGTCACGCCGAACCGCGTGCTCGGGAGCGCCCGGTACGCCAGGTTGACCGAGGCGGTTACGCCCCGGAAGTCCGGCACGCCGGCCGACTTGGCCCGTAGATCGCGATAGCCGACCGTCGCCTGCCCGGCCAGTAGCGCGTCGGGGTCGAGCGCGAACGCCCCCGTGACGATGTAGTTGTCCGAGTCGCGGAACGTGGCGCGGTCGAAGCGCACCCGCTCCAGCCGACCGAGCAGCGTGAACGTCGTGAGGGGGGTCAGCTCGAGCTTCAAGCCCACCGCGGCCGAGTCCGTCGTGTTGTTCAGCGCCTGGGCGAGGTCCACGCCGAGGAACTCCTCGCCCGCGCTGTAGATCGTCGAGGTGCGACGGACCTCCGTCGTCATCCAGGTGCGGCTCGCGATGCCGAACTCGGCGCCCGCGGCGTAGAGCGGCGACGAGCGCCGGGCGCGCACGTCGATCTCGTCCCCCGACCGCGCCCGGGTGGTCGACGCCGCCGCCTGCACCCAGGGCCGGAACCGGTTCCAGCGTACCTCGAACCGGCCGTTGACCGCGCCGTTCAGCGAACGCTCGCTCCTCAGACGCTGATACCACACGTACTCGGTCCGATCCAGAACGGTCAGCCGCGCCGGACCGGCGCGGAACCCGGTCAGGACGGCCGGCACGATCGTGATCGTGTAGTCCCGCTCGGGCTGGTCGTTCGAGTCGAAGACATTCGTGTCGACACCGGCGTTGGTGATGCTCACGGTCGGCTGGAGGAAGAAGGGCCCGGACCGGATGCGAGCGGTGTCGGCCGGGTCGGTGGGCGTGGGCGCCTGGGCGAACGCCGTGGCCGCGAGCGCGGCCCACGCCAGGCACACGATCGCGCCCCGGCGGCGGGACGCGGCGATCGAGAGGGTCAGGAGCATGCGCATGTCCTAGTGGGTCACTTTGATCCGGGGAATCTTGAGCTGCCGGGCCTTGCGGTACAGGTTCGTCCTCTGCATCCCCAGGGTCTTGGCCGCGTCGCTCATCCGCCAGCCGTGCTGCCGGAGCACCGCCGCGATGTACTCGCGCTCGAACTGCCGGCGCGCGTCGCGCAGGCAGCCGTAGCGCGCCGGCGCGAGCCGCCGGTCCAGCCGGATCTGCCCGAGGACGTCCTCGACCCGCACCGCCGATGCCGGCGCCCGCCGCGCCAGCGCCTCGACGACCTCGGCCAGCTCCCGGAGGTTGCCTTCCCACGGCAACGCCGCCAGGAACCCGAGCGCCGCGCCCGTGAAGCGCAGCGCCGGCCGCTCGGTTCCTCCGCCGGAGGATGCCGCCAGATGGCGGGCGATGGCCCCGATGTCCTCGGGGCGCAGCCGAAGGGGCGGCACGTCGATCCGGAGCGCCGACAGACGGCGGAACAGGTCGGGGCGAAACGCCCCGTCCTCGACGTCGGCATCGATGGCCGTGCCCGCGCTCGCGAGCAGTCGCACCATGAGCGGCATCGACCGGCCCTGGCGGGCGGCGCGGTACTCGCCGTCGCGGACGATCCGCGCCAACCGGGCCTGCACCGCTGCGGGCAGATCCGTCACGTGCGCCAGAAACAGCGTCCCGCCCCGGGCGGCCAGGAGGCGCCCGCCCGCCGTCGCCTCCCCTGGACCTTCAGACCGCCGCGATCGGCCGGCGGTCGGCGGCCCGAACAGCACGTCCTCGATCCCGCGCGCGGCGGCGCCGCAGTCCACGGCCACCAGCGGCGCGTCCGGCGGCGAGCCCAGCCGATGGATGGCCCGCGCGATCGCGTGGGCATCGAGGCCCGGTTCGGCCACGATGAGCGCGCAGGCGTCTGGAACGGCGGCCTGCCGGGCCTGGTCGCGCGCGCGGCGCGCAGGCACCGAGGCGCCCATCAGCTCGGGCGGCCAGATGTCACGGGCGGCGCCGGGGCCCGGCGCGGCGTTCACCAGCGGCGTTGACGATGACACAGTCGATCCTCCGTGCGGCTCGCGAGTGATGACGGGCGCGGATCGTCAGAAGGCGCGTTGCGAGCGCAGGGACAGCTTCGCCCCCTCAGTCACAGAGCGACTGTCGGTCCATGTTTCGGCCCGAAACTCGCCCGGCTATGGTGACAGGAGAGCGATGAAGTGTCAATACGGATACAAGACTGAATCTAATTCGATACACCGAGACGTCAACAGCACTGGATGGTTGAATTAACCGGTTTATTTTCAATAGCTTAGTACCAGATCTGGAGAGAGGAGTTAGTCGGAAACTGCCAGTTCGCCTGGCACGATCGGACGCGTGCGCGGCAGCCGCCCGCGCCGCGCGAGGTTGCCGACGTAGGCGAGGATGCTCACGAACACCGCGAGCTTGAAGGCGTCGGCCGTCCGGGTGTGCGGCAGCACGCGCCAGAGAAGCCAGAGCACGGGCTGCGCGATGCACACGGCCCAGACCGACCCGTAGAAGTACCGCCGCTCGTGCCCCTCGTTCTTCGTCGACGGCAGCACGCGCGGCAGCCGCCCGAGGAGCCCGAGGAGCCAGATCGTCCCGGAGATCGGGAAGTACGCGGCGTCGTACATCTGGCGCAGCCGCCACTCGCCGGTCGCGATGGCCCACGCGAGCCCGGCGGCGTTCAGGACCGCGAAGGTGACGACGGCGCTCCAGGCGAAGGTATAGCAGACGCGGCGGTAGAGCGGGTTCGGCTTGTCCTCGGTGAACCGGATGATGTACGGCCGCGGCTCGACGCCGGGCAACCGCCCGCGCAGGCCCGCGATCCCGGTGCCGACGAGCACGGCGCCCAGCCAGAGCGCCATGCGCCGGTCGAAGCCGTGCTCGAAGAGGTCGAAGGTCAGCGGGCCCGGTGCAATGAAGAACACCCAGATCCAGATCGGCCAGTGGTTCAGCCGGTAGCTGATCGTGTTCCGCTCGCGGATGCGGCGATCCGAGGCGAGCTCGACGCGCTCGGCATGACCGAGGGTCTGCTCGTAGGACGGCGGCAGGATCGGCGCGAGGATCTTGTCGAGGCCGGCCGGCGCCTTCGGGCGCGAGCCGGCCCCCGGGTCGGGCGACTGACCGGTCACGATCGACCAGTATACACAGTCATCCCTTGCGGACGAGCACCACGCGCCGGTTCTGCGCGCGTCCCTCTTCGGTGCCGTTGTCGGCAACCGGCTGCGTGTCACCCAACCCGGCCGTCGTGAGACAATCGGCCAGGATGCCGCCCTTCTGGACGAGGTACGCTTTGACCGCTTCGGCGCGGTCCTTGGAGAGCTTCAGGTTGCCGTCCTTCGTGCCGGTGTTGTCGGTATGTCCCTGGACCTCGAGCTTGAGCGCGGGATCGCCTTTGAGCAGCTCGACGATCGTGTCGAGCGGGCCCTCCGACTCGACCTTGATCGTGGCCTTGCCCGTGTCGAACAGGATGTTGTTCAGGGTGACCGAGCCGGTCCTGGCGAGCGCGTCCGCCAGCCCTGCGGCTGTGAACTCCACATCCTGCCGCATCGCCGCCTCCTGGACGACGTGCAGGGAGTACGCCTCGCCGCTGTACGCCACGCCAACCTGGATCCAGATGGTGCCGCTTCCTTTCGGTCCGGGCATCCGCGCCACGAGGGTCCCGCCGCTGGAATCGAAGGCCTCGACGAGCCTGGCTCCGCCCTTGGAGGCCATCGCGTTCCAGTAGTTGCGGCCGATCTGGAGCGGTCCCGGTGTCTTCGCGCCCTCCTTGATCTGGAAGTCGAGCTTCCAGTAGTGCCCCTCGACGTTCTGGTACCCGTCGGAGAGCTCGAACTCGAAGGCGCTGAACTCCTGCTCCTCACAGCTCGTGATGTAGAAGTCCGGCATCCGGGAGAACATCGGATGATCCTTGCAGCCCTCCTCGTCCTCCTGCGCCGCGGCGGGCGCGACGGCCGCGGCGAGCAGACACACGGCGGCGACGATCGAGCGTGAGAATTTCATGGGGGCCTCCGGCGTGATCGGCGGTGGGTGCGCGACACGTGCACGGCGTCATGTTCTGCCGCCTCGACGCGAACCTCGGCGCACCATGCTAGCAGAGAACCCGCGGAGCCGGAGGGCGGACGACGCCCGGGGGCCCCAGTATCCGGGCGGGCGCGCACCGATCCCCTCCGGAACGGCAGGCCCGCTGCCCCATCAGTGGAGAGGTGATCCTCGGACGACCCGCCACAGAACGAAGCTCTCGATGACGGTGTCCCGGCGGTAGTTCCGTTCGATGAATTGCACGAGATCGGGAAAGCCGGTCAGGCTGCCTTCATCTCGCTCCGGCACGACGATGTACACGGGGATCTTCCTTCTCAGCGCCTCGAGGAACTCGGCTCGATAGGCGCGCTCGAACGGATTCCTGGCACCCAGGGTGAGAGGATAGTTGAACCCAAACCGCGTGGGTGACGGCCGGCCGGAAAGATAGTAGACGAGCGGCTCGGAGCCCCAGACCAGAACCGCGTCCCCCTCGCGCGTGTGGCTCCGGAGGTACTGAACAACCAGGAAGTTGGATCGGTACGAGAAGTTTGCGTTCTCAAACGTGCTCATGTACTGCTCGGCAGTGACCTTCCCGAGCGTGACTCCTGCTCTCGCCACAATCTGCCTGGCGGGCACGATCAGGCCGAGCAGCAGCAGGATGCTGGCGACCGCCGCGGAGTGGCGTTCCAACATCGAGACCTTGGCTGCCTGGATTGATCCGAGCGGGTGCCTCGCCGCGGCCATCGCCGACGAAAAGCCCAATCCACTCAGCAGAACGGTGAGAGCGAGAAGCGGCAGGGCCTGGTAGTAATAGAACTTGCCCTGGAGAGCCAAGACAAACAGCGCTGCCCCAAGCTGACCGAGCACGAGTATCGCAAGCGCACCGGACCGCTGCCACAAGCGGGCGCAGCCGAGGGCGAAGAGAGGAAGCGCCACCAGCAGGAACCAGTAGGCGGAGAATCGGCTGAGGACCGCCAGGGCTCTCTCGGAAACAGAGGGACGGTTGAGGGCGTGCACCCACAAGTCGAAGACAACCTGGTTTTCGAGGAGCGAGCTGACGGCGCCGGCCGCGGCAAACCACGCCAGTATCAACACGACTGGCGCCGCGAACCCGGCACCCAGGGACAGGGCCAGACCGAAACGCCGCTCCTTACCGGTGACGATGGTGTAGACAACCGCCGGCACGACGAACACGCCGAAGGGGGACTTGAGGAGAAACGCGAGGCCAAGGGGAACACCCGCGGCGAACACCTGGAGCATCCGGCGCTGGCCTTGTGCCGCCACGAGCCACCAGATGCTCAGAAGCACGAGCGTCGCGGCCCAACCATCGGGTTGTGCGGTGTGCCAGAATCCAAGGTGCGCGTAGCAGAGGGCGAACAGCAGTGGACTCAGGGGCCACCGTGCGCCCGTGTGCCACCGCTCCAGACGCCACATGGCCACCCCGGAAGCAGCCAGGGACAGGAGATCCACCAGTCTGATGGCCCACTGATGGCGGCCGGCTATCCACTGCGTGACGGCATAGACGACGTAGACGGCTGGTCCCTTGACGTCCCAGGCGTCTCGATAGGGAAGGCCGCCGCGGAGTACCACGTCGCCCACCCACGCGAACGTGCCTTGGTCCCTTCCAAAGGGCCAGCCCACATAGACCAACCCCCAGACCACGAGACATCCGGCCACGAAGATCCAGAGCCAGCCGAAGAACCGCGAACTGCCCGCAGGACTGATCCCATTCGACGGCGGGGACTGTCGGCCTCTCGACACGCACGGGTTCCTCATCTGCACGAATCGAGTTCCTTCCGAACACCCGTGAGTCGTTCCGTGGGCGTTTCAGGCGAACGGACCGCGGCTAGTACGCGGCCAGCGTGCGCGCGGCGTGTTCGATCTCGGCCTCCGAGACCAGGAAGACCTCCTCGAGCGGCGGCGAGTACGGCACGGGCGTGTCGAGCGCGCCGAGGACGCGCACCGGCGCATCGAGCCACTCGAACGCCTCCTCCTGAATCACCGCCGCCAGGCTCTCGCCGATGCCGCCCGTGCGCGAGTCCTCGTGCACGACGAGCACCTTGCCGCAGTGCCGCGCCACGGCCAGCAGGGCCGCCCGGTCGAGCGGCGCCAGGCTGCGCAGGTCGAGCACGCTCGTCTCGAGGCCGTCGGCCGCGAGCCGGTCCGCGACCCGAAGCGCCGTGTGCACGTAGGCGCCGTAGGAGACGAGGGCGAGGTCGGCGCCGGCGCGGCGGAGCGCCGCGCGGCCGATCGCGAGCGGCGCCGGCGCCTCGTCGGCGAGCGCCTGCCGGATCCGCGGGTCGCGGTAGAGCGCGATGTGCTCGTAGTAGAGCACCGGATCGGGGTCGGCCACGGCCGCCGCCATGAGCGCGCGCGCGTCGGCGGGCGTCGAAGGCACGACGATCTTCAGACCCGGCGTGCGGTAGAACCAGGGTTCCGTGTTCTGGCTGTGGTACGGCCCGGCGTGGCGCAGGCCGCCCCAGGGCATGCGCACGACCATCGGCACCGATCCGCCCCACCGGTAGCGGATCTTGGCGGCGTTGTTCACGAGCTGGTTGAAGCCGGTGGCGACGAAGTCGTTGAATTGCATCTCGCCGATCGGCCGCAAGCCCGCGAGCGCGGCGCCGACGCACACGCCGAGCACGGCGCCCTCGGCGAGCGGCGAGTTCAGGATGCGGTCGCCGAACTCGTCGAGGAGCGGCCTGAGCAGCAGGAACGCGTTGCCGTAACGGCCGCCCACATCCTCGCCGTAGACGAAGACGCGCGGGTCGGCGCGCAGCGCATCGCCGACGCCGAGCATCACGGCCTCGAGGAAGGTGCGGCCCTGCCGATCGAAGGGCGGGGCTTTCTCGACGGGCGGCAGCGCCCGGCCGGCGCCGACCGTGGCCTCGTGCGCGTCGAGCGGCTCGACGCGCACGCGCGGCGCCTCGCCAGCGCAGACGCCGGTGCCGGCCAGCGTGGGCTCGGGCCACGGCGCGTCGATCACGGCGCGCGCCTGGGCCTCGACGAGCGCCTCCGCCTCGGCCTTCAGCCGGTCCAGCTCGCCCGCGCCGATGAGCCCGTCCGCCTCCAGCCGCTCCGCGTAGCGCGCGATCGGGTCGCGCGCCGCCCAGTACGCGTAGCGCGCGCGGTCCGCGTAGCCCTGGTCGGACGGCGCCGGGTACTCCCACCCCGGCTGCGGATCGCGTCCGAGGTACAGCATGTCGTCGTGATGCGCGTGACCGCACATCCGCATAGCGACGAGCTCGAGGAGCGTCGGACCGAGCCCCGCGCGCGCCCGCTCGATCGCCCACGCGAAGGCGGCGGCCACGGCATCGGGATCGGTGCCGTCGATCGTCACGCCGGGCATGCCGTAGCCCGCGGCCTTGTCGGCGAACACGCGCACCGCGGACTGGTCGCCCACCGGGGTCGAGAGCGCGGTCTGGTTGTTCTGGACGCAGAAGACCGCCGGCAGCCGGCGCGCCGCGCACGCGTTGATGGCCTCGTGCCACTCGCCGAGCGACGAGCCGCCCTCGCCGATGAACGAGACGGCCACGCGCCCGGCGGCCTCGCGCGCGAAGGCCATCGCGATCCCGGCGATCGTCAGCGTGCCGATCGTGAGCGGCGCCGTCGCGGGGAGCACGCCCCACGCCCAGTCGCCGACGTGGAGGTCCTTGCCGTCCATCGGCGGCCCGGCCTTGCCCATCTGCGCCGACAGCACCTGACGGATCGCGTCGCCGGCGGCGTCGGGCCGCATCGCCAGCGCGACGCCGAGGTCGCGGATGACGGGCGCGACCACGTCGCCGCGCCACGCGCCGTCGGGGGCGCGGTAGGCCGGCCCGCGGCGCAGCCGGACGGCCGCCGCGTAGATCGCCTCCTGGCCGAGCGACCGGAACCCCTTGCCCTGGAACGAGACGTCCTTGTAGCGCACGTCGCCGCCCGCGAAGAGCGTCTTGAGGCGGTTGTCGGTCGCGCGCGTGAGCACCATGCCGCGCAGGATCTCGCGGCGCTCGTCGGCCGTGAGCGAGGCGGCGATCCCCTCGCGGCGCAGGAAGCCGTCGCACGCCTCGACCAGCTCGGCGCGCGCCGCGTGGAGCCGGTCGGCCGCCGTCACGCCCGGCGTCGTCTCGGCGAGCAGCGGCAGGGTCGCGTCGGGTCGCGCCGACAGGATGCCGCGCAGACGGGCCCGCACGGCGTCGATGGCGTCGGCGTCGCATCCGAGGCCGGCGCCGCCCGCCTCGGCGAACGCCTCGAGCGCGAGCCCGAGGGCGAAGGGGTATCGCTCGGCCACGAACGCACCGAAGCGGGCGGCCACCCCGGCCGCCGCGGCGGCCCCGGCAGGTTGGGTCATGCGCTCCATGCTAGCGGGACCGCGCGCCGCCAGCAAGCGGACGACCATCAGCCCGTCGTACAGCTCGAGACAGGCATTTCGTACTGGTTTGCGCCGTACGGCTCTCCTGGGCGCGCACAGCGCGCCTGCGCGGGAGCGGCGCGGGACGATGGGGTCCCCGCATGCGACCGAGCCGGGGTGTGGGGCGAAGCCCCACGTTGGTTAGAATGCACGTAGAATGCACGGGTGATGGATGCCTTCGAGCGCGAGACGGTGAGCCCGGCGGCGTTCGTCGGCCGGCTGCTGCTGCTCGCTGCGCTCGCCGTGTGGACCGTCGCGTTCTTCCGGCGGCCGATGGGCGTGCTCGGCGATTCTGTCCTGCACCTGGTCGACCTGGTCTTCCACGAGGCCGGCCACGTGCTCTTCGCGCCGTTCGGCCGTTTCATGACGACCCTCGGCGGGAGCCTGATGCAGGTGCTCGTGCCGCTCGTGTGCGCCGGCACGTTGCTGTTGAAGAGCCGCGATCCATTCGGAGCCTCCGTCTGTGTGTGGTGGTGCGGCCAGAACTTCCTGGACCTCGCGCCGTACATCGATGACGCGCGGGCGTTGCAGATGGTGCTGCTCGGGGGCCGGACGGGCGCCGAGGTGGAAGGGCACGACTGGGAGGCCATCCTCACGCAGCTGGGATGGCTCCATCTCGATCACGCTCTCGCGCGCGGCGCGCGCGTGGCCGGCAGTCTGTTGATGGTGGCGGCGCTCGTCTGGGGCGCGTCGGTGCTGTGGCGCCAGCGCGCGCGTCCGGCGTAGCCGGGCCGTGCCTATTCGTCGCGCAGCGCGGCCATCGGATCCAGCCGAACCGCGCGGCGACGGCCGGCCAGCGTGAACGCCGCCACGCCGTACAGCCCCACGCCGTCCAGCCCCAGCGTGAACAGCCCGAGCACGCTGCCGAGCGCCGCCGCCATCCCGAACGGGAACAGGATCACGCCCAGGACGTCGCGCATCGTGCCGCTCTCGAAGACCGCCACGTGGTCGTCGAGCGACTCACGTCCTCGCGAAGCCACGCCGCCGCCCGGGCCGGGTCGCCGTCCACGCGCGCCACGACCCGCAGCAGGCCCGTGTGTCGCGCGTCGAGCGGCCGATACACGAACGGCACGGGCGCCTCGCCGAGCGTCTGCACCTTCACGTCCGCGGCCACGCCGACGACCTCGAGCCACGGGACGTCCTCGCCACCCAGCCGCAACCGGCGGCCGACCGGATCGCGCCCGGGCCAGAATCGCCTCGCGGTCTCGGCGCTCACGACGGCCACCGGCGCCCCGGGCACGGTGTCGCCGGCGGTGAAGCCGCGGCCGCGCAGGATGGCGACGCCCATGGCCTCGAAGTACCCGGCACCCACGTGTCCCATCTGCCCCAGCGCCGACCGCCCCGCCCCGTCGTCGTCCTCGCGTGTAAGCGTGGTCGACTGCGATCCGTACAGGTCGAGCGGGATTCGATCGGTGACGGCGACCGCGCGCACGCCCGGCCTCGCCTGGGCCCGTCGGGTGAGCTCGTCGTAGAACGCGCGCGCCCGCGCCTCGTCGTACCCGCTGAGCCCCAGGTTGAGGGCCACGAGGGCCGTGCGGTCCAGATCGAAGCCCGGGTCGATTGCGCCGGCGTGGCTCACGCTGCGCGTGAAGAGCGCCGCGACGAGCAGCAGCACGAAGGCCATCGCTACCTGCGGCACGAGCAGCGACTGGCGCAGGCCCCACCGGCGCCGGCGGGCCAGGCCGGCGTCGTCGCCCTTGAGCGCCGGGACGAGGTCGGGGCGCGACGCCCTCGACGCCGGCAACGACCCCATCAGCAGCGCCGCGAGCACCGCGAGCGCCGCCGTGTGCGCCACAACGCGTCCGTCGATCCACACGTCGAACGAGAGCGGCACGGGCAGCGGCGGCTTGAAGCCCACGCGCCACGTCGCCGCCCAGCCCGCCAGCAGGAGCGCGCCGGCGCCGCCGAGCGCCGCGAGGCCGGCGTGCTCGATGAGCAGCTGGCGCACGATGCGCGCCCGGCCGGCCCCGAGCGCGAGGCGCACCGCGATCTCGCGCCGGCGACCCGAGGCGTGGGCCAGCAGCAGTCCGGTCAGGTTCGCGCACGCGACGAGCAGCACCAGGCCCGCCGCCGCCAGCAGCATCGCCGCGACCGGTCCGAGCACCCGGTCGGCATCCGGCATGAACAGGACCGCGGCGCTCGGCACGACGCGGAGACGGCGCCCCTGGTTCGTCGCCGGGTGATCGCGCTCGAGGCCGAGCCCGACCGTCGCGACCGCGGCCGCCGCCTGCTCGATCGACACGCCACCGGCGAGGCGCGCCTTGACGAACAGCCACCGCTCGTTCCGCTCGTCGAGCCGGCTGTTCCGGATGTGCCCCATCATCATCGTGGGCGCCCAGAGATCCGCCGCAAACCCGCGCACGAGCATGCCCATGAACCAGGACGGCGCCACGCCGACGATCGTGTAGGGACGCCCGTTCAGAGCGAGGGTCCGGCCCACGGCGCCCGGATCCCCGCCGAAGCGCCGCTGTCAGAACCCGTACCCGAGCACGGCGACCGCGCGCGCGTCCGGCGCGCGGTCCTCCTCGGGAAGGAACGTGCGCCCGATGGCGGGCGCGACGCCGAGCACCTGGAAGAAGTTGCCGGCGACGATCTCGCCGAACACCGGCTCGGCGCCGGCGCCGCCCGTGACCGTGCCCATGAAGCCGCTGTAGCCGGCGGCGCCGGTGAAAACCGAGACGGACCCGGCGAGGTCGCGGTAGTCCGCGTACGACATCGGACCGAAGCCGGATCCGTCGGCCCGGCTCGTGTAGACGTTGACCAGCCGATCCGGGTCGCGGACCGGCAGCGGCCGCAGCAGCGCGGCGTTGATAATGGAGAAGAACGCGGCGTTGGCGCCGAGGCCTCCAGGCGGCGCGCACGGTCGGCCTGCCGGCCGGGCGCCTGGGCCGCGAGGATCGCTGGCTGCGCCTGGTGGGACGGCTCGTGGACGGCGCGTCGCTGGCGCAGGCGCAGGCCGAGATTCCGACGCTCGCCGAACGGCTCGCCGCGGCGTACCCGGCGATCGACAAGGACCGCATCGGCAAGGTGACCGCGCTGACGCCCGGCGACCCGGACGAGTACCGCGGGATGCGGGCGGGGGCCGCGCTCGCGCTGGCGGCGACGGGCCTCGTGCTGCTCATCGCCTGCTTCAACGTCGCCAGCCTGGTCCTCGCGCGCGCCGTCGACCGCCGCCGGGAGATGGGCATTCGCGCGTCGCTCGGCGCCACGAGCTGGCGCCTGGTGCGCCAGCTCGTGACCGAGAGCCTGGTGCTCGCCGCACTCGCGGGCGCGGCCGGGCTGGTCGTCTCGATCTGGAGCCGCGGCCTGCTCAGCGCCCTGGCCATTCCGGCGCCGGTCCCGCAGGCGGTCGACCTCAGCGTCGACGTCAGGACGGTCTGGTTCGTCGCGGCCCTGGTCCTGGTCGCGGGCCTGGTGCCGGGTATCGCGCCGGCGCTCCATGCGAGCCGGGCCGACGTGGTCGGCGCGCTGAAGGCCGAGGGGTTCGCCGGCGGCGCCCGCCGGTCGCGGCTGCGCGACGTCTTCCTGGTGCTGCAGATTGCGGGCTCGACCGCGTTCCTGGCGCTCGCCGCGCTCTTCGTGCAGAGCTACGCGCACACCGCGCGCGCGGACGTGGGCTTCGACACCGGCCACCTCGTCGTGATGACGGCCGACCCGCAGCTCCACGGCTACGACGGCCCGCGCGCGCAGGCGCTCTTCGAGGCGCTGCGCGACCGTGTCGCGGCCCTGCCCGGCGTTGCGGCGGCGGCGCTCACGAGCTGGGTACCCTTCAGCGTCGGCGGCGGCGTCCGGGCGCTGCCGGTGTCGGCCGACGGCCGCGACTGCTCCGCGGGCGAGTGCCCGGCCGCGCTCGAGGTGGCCGTGACGCCGGGCTACCCGGCCGCGCTCGGCGTCCCGATCGTGGAAGGTCGCGACCTCGACTCTCGCGACCGGGGCACGCCGAACGCCGTGGTCAGCCGCGCCATGGCCGAGAGCCTGTGGCCGGGTCGCAATCCCGTGGGCGAGACCTTCCACACGGGCGTCGGGCCGGGACGGCGCGCGTGGCAGGTCGTCGGCGTCGTGCCCGACATCACGACAGGCGCGATCGGCTGGCCCGCGCGGCCGCTCTTCTGTCGCGTGCTGGATGCCGCCGACACGACCGGCGACGGGTCGGTCTGGCTGATGGCCCGCACGAGCGGCGACCCCCGGGCCCTCGTCGAGCCGGTCCGAGACGCGCTCGCTTCGATCGACCCCACGCTGCCCGCCGCCCAGCTCGAGACGATGGAGGACCACCTGCGGCTGCCGCTGTGGCCGGGACGCGTGCTGCTCGCCTTCTTCAGCCTCTGCGGCGTGGTGGCGCTGCTCTTCGCCTCGGTCGGGCTGGCCGGGGTGACCCACTACGCGGTGACGCAGCGGACGCGCGAATTCGGCGTGCGGCTGGCGCTCGGCGCGTCGGCCCGCCAGGTGATGGGGACGGTGCTCCGCGACGGGGTGCGGCTCGCCGCGATCGGCACCGGGATCGGACTCGGCGGCGCGTGGGCGGGCGCCCGCCTGCTCGCCGCCGGCCTGCACGGCGTCGGTCCCGGCGACCCCGCCACCTTCGCCGCCGCCGCGACCCTCCAGGCCCTGGTGGCCATCCTCGCCGGGCTCGTCCCCGCGCTCCGCGCCACCCGCGTCGATCCCGTGCGCGCGTTGAGGCACGAGTGAACGGCGGTCAGAGGGTCAGAAGGCAGGGGTCAGGAAAGGGCATCTTGTCCCGCTGTTTCGCTTGTCGCGGTGTCCCGCTGTCCGCGGGGTTGGCGCGCGTTTGGCATGACGGGTCGGCGCCGTGGCGCGTCATGTTCGATGTCTGGTCGTTTACCAGCGTCTCTGCGTGTTGTATGTCGAAATCTGCCCGTTGACGAAGGAATGGCCGCGTGAAGAGTGCTTCGAGCTGGCCGCGCAGGTGCGACGTTCCTCGAACAGCGCTGCCGCCCAGCTCGCCGAGCGCTACGATGATCGGCACGTCAAGAACCAGATCGAAGGCGTCAATCGCAGCCGCGGCGAAGCGGCGGAGTCCGTCCACCACCTGCACATGGCGTGTCTGAGGGGCTTTCTCTCCAATCAGGCGTTCGAGGCTCTGCGCGACCGTTACGAGGAGTGCATCCGCATGCTGAACGGCCTGGAACGACGCCTCGAACGACGATTGCCGCAATCAGACCGCCGCTGGCCGGAAAGAGAGGACCCGGACGAAGAATGAAAGTGGCAGTGCGACCGCGTGGCCCTATGACAGCGTGACAGCGTGACGGCGTGACAGTATGACAGTGTGACAGCGTGCAGAATGCTCTTCCTGACCCCTGCCCCCTGACTCCTGCCCCCTGACCCCTGCCCCCTGACCCCTGAGGTGGCGGCCGTCGTATACTGAGGCCGCCACTGTATGCGCATTCGCATCCTCGTGACCGGCGGCACGTTCGACAAGGAGTACAACGAGCTGGCCGGCGCCCTCTTCTTCCGCAACTCGCACGTGCCGGAAATGCTGCGGCTCGGGCGGTGCCGGCTCGACATCGAGATCGAGACCGTCATCATGATCGACAGTCTCGAGATGACCGAGGCCGATCGCGCGCACATCGCCGAGCGCTGCCGTCATTCGCCGGAACCCGCCATCGTCATCACGCACGGCACCGACACCATGGTGGAAACCGCGCGGACGATCGCCGGTGCCGACCTGGGCAAGACCATCGTGCTGACGGGCGCCATGATTCCCTACGCGTTCGGCAGCTCGGACGGCCTCTTCAACCTGGGCAGTGCGCTGTCGTTCGCCCAGGTCCTGCCCCCCGGGGTCTACGTCGCGATGAACGGCATGCACTTCCGGTGGGACCGCTGCCGCAAGAACCGCGAGAGCGGGGTGTTCGAATCGATCACGGATTCGCAGGATGGGGCACGGACATGACACACGCCTGCCGTCTCGCCGCCGCGCTGCCGCTCGTTTTCGTGCTCGGCTGCTCGTCGGGCACGCCGCCACAGGGAGGTGAGGCCACCGTGACGCTCGCCGTCGTCAACGCGAAGATCTGGACCGGGGATCCGGCGCGCCCGTGGGCGGAGGCGCTCGCGGCCGCCGGCGATCGCCTCGTGGCCGTCGGAACCAACGACGAGGTGAAGGCCAGGGCCGGCGGGGCGAAGGTCATCGACGCGGGCGGGAAGCTCGTCACCCCGGGCTTCATCGACGCGCACGTGCACTTCCTCGAGGGCGGCGCCGACCTCGCGTCGGTGCAGCTGCGCGACGCCGCCACCAAGCAGGCGTTCGTCGATCGGATTCGGGACTTCGCCGCCAGCGCGCCCGAGGGTGCGTGGATCACGGGCGGCAACTGGGATCACTCGCTGTGGGGCGGCGAGCTGCCCGCCAAGGACTGGATCGACGCCGTCACGCCGACCCACCCGGTGCTCGTCAACCGGCTCGACGGCCACATGGCGCTCGCCAACAGCGCCGCGATGCGCGCGGCCGGCATCACGCGCGCGACCAAGGACGTCGAGGGCGGCACGATCGTGCGGGATCGGAATGGCGATCCCACGGGCATCTTCAAGGACAACGCGATGAGCCTGTTCGACGGCGTGGTGCCCGACCCGACGCCGGAGCAGCAGGACCGCGCGCTCGACGCCGCGATGGCCTACGTGGCGGAGCGCGGCGTCACCTCGGTCGGCCACATGGGCACCTGGGCCGACTTCGCGGCGTTCCGTCGCGCGCACGACGCAGGCCGCCTGACGACCCGGATCTACGCGGCCGTCCCCCTTGCGACGTGGGCCCGGCTGCGCGACTTCGTCGCGAAGAAGGACTTCGGCCCCGACGGCCGCGGCGACGTCTGGCTGCACGTGGGCGCCCTCAAGGGCTTCGTGGACGGCTCGCTCGGCTCGCACACGGCCGCCTTCGAGGAGCCGTTCACCGACGCGCCGAAGGACCGGGGCCTCTTCGTCAACACGCCCGAGGACCTGTACACCTGGACCTCGAACGCCGACAAGGCGGACCTCCAGGTGGTCGTGCACGCCATCGGCGACCGCGCCATCCGGACCATGCTCGACATCTACGCCCGCGTCGAGCAGGAGGACGGCCCGCGCGACCGGCGCTTCCGCATCGAGCACGCCCAGCACCTGCGGCCCGCCGACATCCCGCGCTTCGCCCAGCTCGGGGTGATCGCCAGCATGCAGCCCTACCACGCCATCGACGACGGGCGCTGGGCCGAACAGGTGATCGGCCCGGAACGGATCAAGACGACCTACGCGTTCCGCTCGCTCCTCGACGCCGGCGCGCGGATCGCCTTCGGCAGCGACTGGTACGTCGCACCGCCCACGCCGCTCGAGGGCATCTACGCGGCCGTCACGCGGCGCACGCTCGACGACAAGAATCCCGAGGGCTGGGTGCCCGAGCAGAAGATCTCGGTCGAGGAGGCTCTGCATGCCTACACCACCGGCGCGGCCTACGCCGAGTTCGCCGAGCGCGACAAGGGCCGGCTTGCGCCGGGCCTGCTCGCCGACTTCGTCGTCATCGACCAGGACTTGTTCACGATCCCGCCCGAGCGCATCCGCGACGCGCGCGTGACGACCACCGTCGTCGGCGGGCGCGTCGTGTTCGCACGCTAGACGGAAAAGGGGACGGGAGCCTTTTTCCGGGACCGGCGAAGGAAAAAGGCTCCCGTCCCCTTTTCCGCGGGCGCTCGAGGGAGGCGGCCATGGCGTTCGAGATCCATGGGGTGCGGTTCCTGCTCGAGGCGGCGCGCGACGGCGTGTCGTTCGAGGATACCCTCACGCTGGGCCGCACCGCCCTCGGCGTCCGCCGCCGGCAGCTCGAGGCGGCCTTCCGGCGGGCGCGCCTTCCGCTCGCGGCCGGGGAGGCACAGCGTCTGCTCGACGGTCCCTACGCCGACGCGTTCCTGCGCCGGCTGGGCGCCGCCCGGATCGCGTCGATCGACGGCTCCGACTACGAGGGCGCTACGATCGTGCACGATCTCAACCGCGCGGCGTCTGCCGATCTGAAGGGCCGGTACTCGGCGGTGATCGACGGCGGCACGCTGGAGCACGTCTTCAACGTGCCGGTCGCCCTCGCGAGCTGCATGCGGCTCCTGCGTGTCGGCGGGCGCTTCTTCGCCATGACCCCCTGCAACAACTACATGGGCCACGGCTTCTATCAGTTCTCTCCGGAGCTCTTCTGGCGGGTGTTCGGCGAGCCGAACGGGTTCGTCGTCGAGCGGATGTTCGTGTGCGAGCTGGCCCCGACGGCTCCCTGGTACGCCGTGGCCGACCCGGCCGCGATCGGCGCGCGTGTCACGCTGCGGAACCGGCGCGAGACGCAGCTCCTCGTCCAGGCGCGCAAGTGCCGTGACGTGCCGCCGGGCGCGCTCACGGTCCAGCAGAGCGACTACGTCGCCCTGTGGGAGCACGGCGGTTCGACGGGGCCGCCCCGCCCGACGGGTGTGCGGCGGATCGCGGCCGGCATCCTGCCCGAGCCCGTGAAAGCCGTGCTCAGGCCGCTCCTGGCGAGGCTCGACGCCCTCGGCAGCCCCTACCGGCCGCCCGCCTTCCGCCGATACCGTCCCGGCCAGGCACCGGCCCGCCCGCACGACTGAGTCGAGCGCCTCACCGTCGCAGGCGCCGGCGCGCCACCGCGCTCGCGACGACCGCCACCGCCACGCCGAGCAGCAGCAACGTCAGCGACGGCTTCGACCCGTCCCGGTTGAACCGCACCACCTCCCAGATGGCGGCGCTGACGACGATGACCAGGACGTACTGCGCCACGAGCAGCGGGTAGAGCCGGCCCGCCGCGCGCGCCTTCAGCGAGCGCACGGTGAACACCCCCAGGAGCGCCGCGAGCACCACGAGCGAGGTCGCCACGAATACGGCCGGGCTCACCCAGCGATCGGGCGCGCCGCTCACGCCGAAGTGCACGGCGATCCGCGCGGGCAGCGAGGCGCTCGCGTTGAGGAGCAGGCCGGCCATGACGGGCAGCGCCAGCCACGGGAGCAGGATGAGGACGAGGTCGCGTGCGGTGCGTGACGGCATGGATCTCCTCTGAACCCCCTCCGGCCGGGGCGATCGTCGCCCGGTCGGGCCCCGGCGTCAACCCGTCAGCGCGACGCGCGCCGGCGCGTCCGCGCGGTGGGCGTCGCCGTCCAGGGATCGTCGGGCCACGGGTGCCTGGGGTAGCGACCCCGCAGCTCCCGTCGCACCTCGGGGTAGGTATGCTCCCAGAAGCTGCGCAGGTCGCGCGTCATCTGCACGGGCCGGCCGTTGGGCGCGAGGAGCGCCAGCACGACCGGCTCGCGTCGCGGGCCGATGCGCGGCGTCTCGGCGAGGCCGAAGACCTCCTGCAGCTTGACCGACGCCGACACCGTGCCGTCGTCGTGGTACTCGAGCCGGACGGATCGGCCGCTCGGAATCGCGATGGCGTCCGGCGCCAGGCGCGCCGCCTCGCGGGGCAGGTGCCGCGCGAGGTGCACCTGGTCCAGGCTCGTCGCGCCCTCGCACGCGCGCCTCACGAGGTCGCCGAGCTCGACGACGTAGCCGGCGAAGCGGAGACGTCTCAGCAGCCGGAGGTCGGCGTCGCGCGGTCCGCGATCGAGCCAGGCCTCGGCGAGGAGCGAGGCGGCCCGGCCGGGATCGGGCGCGACGGAACGCTCCACGAGCGACAGCGCGTCGTACCGATCGATCGCGACGGCGGTCACGCGGCCCGACGCGGGGTCGACGCGGTGCTCGACGTCGGTCCCGGTGGGCGACAGCCAGTCGCGCTCGACCAGGCTCGCCACACGAATCCGCGCCTCGCGGCCCTGCCCGCGCCAGCCGGCCTGCACGTCGATCGCCACGAGCCACTCGCCTCCGGTCACGCCGCTCTCACTCGCCACCACGCCACCGTGCCCCGAGGCGAGCAGGACGCGCGGCGAGCCGGGCGCGCGCCGGTGCGCCACGCGGTCGGCGTAGCCCTCGAAGAGGGCGCGGCGCACCTCCGTCTCGCCCGCGTGCGCGCGTTTCGCGCTGCCCAGCACCCGCGCCGCGACGCGCTCGATCTCGTCGGCCACGCCCGTCACGTGCGGCGGCAGGTGGCGCCACCCGTCGATGGCCGACAGCACGTCGCTCGCGGTCGCGGCCGTCCGCGGCGCGAGGAAGTGACGCTCGGAC
>JAHECP010000005.1 GCA_024641665.1 Acidobacteriota bacterium | reverse complement strand
CGCGCGCCGTCGTGCTGGCGGTGCCCGCCTACGTCGCCGCGGACCTCACCGCCCCGATCGACGCCGGCCTCGCCGCGCTCTGCCGGGCGGTCCCTTACGCCTCGACGTGCACGGTGGCCCTGGGCTACCCGCGCGCGCGCGTCGGCCATCCGCTCGACGGCAGCGGCTTCGTCGTGCCGCGCGTCGAGACCGACCTGCGGATCATGGCGGCGTCGTGGGTGTCGTCGAAGTGGCCGGGCCGCGCGCCCGCGGGGCACGTGCTGCTGCGCGCGTTCGTCGGCGGCATGCGCAGCCCCGAGCGCGCCGAGCTCGACGACGACGCGCTCGTCGCCCTCGCGCACGGCGATCTGTCGCGCCTGCTCCGCATCGAGGGCGCGCCGTCGCTCGCGCGCGTCTACCGCTGGCCCCGGGCCAACGCGCAGCACATCGTGGGACATCTCGAGCGCATGGGACGCGTCGAGGCGCACCTCGCCCGGCTGCCGGGTCTGTTCGTGACGGGAAGCGGGTTTCGCGGAACCGGAATCCCCGACTGCATCGAGGATGGTAGGGCCACCGCCCGCCGGATCGTCGCCGCCGCGGGCGGTGGAGCGTAGCGCGGCCTTACGCCTCGGCCGTCGCCTTCTTCTTGCGGCGCGCCTTCCGCCGTGCCGAGGGCGGAGGCAGCGGCTCGTCGCTCAGCTCCAGCTTCGACAGGCTCGTGAGGAATTTCTTCTCGCCGTGCTCGTCGAACTGCACGCGAGTGTACGCGTCCTCGACCGCCACGACGGATCCGAACCCGTAGGTGGGATCGACCACGCGCGCCCCGACCTCAAACCGCTTCATGACCGCTCCTTGCCAAGGACGACATTCCTCTGCACGCCCCGCCGCCGGGCGGGTGGCGCGTGCCGCTCATGAATAACTGCAAGTCACAGAATAACAAAAGCTTACAGTTTTCGTCAAATCCCGGTTGCCGTGATACAGTCTGGACGCGCGTCGAAGGCGCGCGTCCTCTTCCCATGCGTCCCATCCACATCATCGGCGTGCCGCTCGATCTCGGCGGCGGACGACGCGGCGTGGACATGGGCCCGTCGGCGTTCCGCATCGCCGGCCTCGACACCCGCATCGCGACGCTTGGCGCCGCCGTCGTCGATCGCGGCGACCTCGTCGTGCCCATCCAGGAGACCAAGGCCGCCGGCGATCCCCGCAAGCGCTACGTCAGGGAGATCGCGCGCGTGTGCCAGCGGCTCTACCAGATCGCGCTCGCCACGCTCGAGAAGGACGCGCTGCCGATCATTCTCGGCGGCGACCACAGCCTCGCGGCGGGCTCGGTGGCCGCGTCGGCCGAGCACGCGCGCCGCCAGGACCGGACCGTGGGCCTCATCTGGGTGGACGCGCACGGCGACATGAACACGCCCGCGACGAGCGCCAGCGGCAACGTGCACGGCATGCCGCTCGCGGCGCTGCTCGGCGCCGAACCCGCCGAGCTCGCGGGCATCGGCGGCTTCGCGCCGAAGGTCCGGCCCGAGTCCACCGTGATCATCGGCCTGCGCAACCTCGACGCGCCCGAGAAGGGGCGCGTCCGCGAGTCGGGCGTGCACGTGCTGACCATGAAGGACATCGATCGGCTGGGCATCGCCGCGTGCGCCGAGCGCGCCGTCGAGATCGCGTCGGCGGGCACCGCGGGCATCCACGTGTCGTTCGACCTCGACGCGTGCGACCCCGCGGTGGCGCCCGGCGTCGGCACGCCCGTCAGGGGCGGCCTCGACTACCGCGAAGCGCACATGGTGATGGAAACCGTGGCGGACTCGGGCCGGCTGATCGCGCTCGACCTGGTGGAGGTCAACCCGATCCTCGACGTCCGCAACTCGACCGCGCGGCTCGGCACCGAGCTGGCGCTCTCGGCGCTCGGCCAGGACATCCTCTGAATTAACCGGGGCTCCGCCCCGGGCCCCCGTCTTTGCTGAAGCTACGGCGGGCCGCCGTAGCCTTGACGGAGGCTGGCCGCCTCACCCAGCATCTTCTTCACCGTTTCAACGAGCATCACGAGCGAGAACGGCTTCAGGATGACGCGCGTGTGCGGGCGCAGCCGCTCGAGCCCGTCCGAGTCGTGCGGCACCGCCGAGAAGATCACGACCGGCGTCGGCGGCGGGATCGACACGACTACGTCGCGCCCCGACCCCTGCGGCAGCCGGAGATCCACGATGGCCGCGTCGGGCGGGCGGCTCGCCACCAGACCGAGCGCGTCGTCGGCCGTCGCGGCCGACGCGACGTCGAAGCCGTGCAGCCGCAGGAATTTCTCCAGGGGGCCGCGGATGGCCTCATCGTCTTCGACCACGAGCACGAGGCGCCGGCGCTGCGGCATGGTCGCCCTCCGGTGTCGTCCGTACTAGTATCGGTGGCATCCGGGACCGCCTGCACGCACGGGCCGTCCGCCCTCTCGCCTCTGCTCCGCCCTCCCTGCTGTGCCGAAATGGTACCCGGGCCGCGCTTTCGTGAGCGAAGGCTCGGCCTCCAGATGCCGGCCATGCCGCTAACGTGTGTAATGTCAGTATCTTAGATAGGTCGATGTCGGGCCGGGCGACGGCAGAGCTCTTGCTTGACAAACCACTGGATTTTTGTCGTTGTCTGGAGTGCGGCATGTCCACCTGCGCGCGTTGCGGCGGGGCCTTGACGGCACATCATGTCTGCCATGGGACGCTGACGATGGTGGCCTGGTGGGTCGTCGACGTCGTCTTCGGCGGTCTGGTGGGCGCGGTCGTCGGGCTGCTCGTGCTCAGCCAGATGCTCACGGCGATCACCGGCGAGCCCTTCCACCTGGTGGGTCTCGCGGCCGGGCCGGTGGCGGGCATCGCGCTGGCGCGGACGCTGCGCAAGATGACGCACGCGAGCGGCCGCGGGTTCCACGTCTAGCTGCGGGCGTCTCCCCCTTCTTTCTTCGATCCTCGCGCACTCTGCTGCCCGGCAGTCCGCACTCGGCCACCCGCAGGCACGTACGTGTCCGCTCGATCCTGTTCAGTCCGGGGTTCGGACCGTTCAAGTCTGTCCGGCTCGTGCCGAGAGGCGCCAGCGGTTCTCCGAGCAGCTGAACCACCCCGGCCCCGTTACGAACACCACACCGCCGGAGATGCCGCCGCTGACATCGCCGCTCGGTTCCCTGAGGCCGGACACCTGCGCATCGCGACCGTCGGTTCCCTGGATCCGGATCCCCTGGCCGTCCGAGGTGTCGGCCGAGCCACGCATGATCCCGGCCACCCCACCGCCCGAGGGGGCGAGCTCCAGCGTCAGATCGCCGGCGTCGGTGCGCGCGATCCACCCCGTGTCGGCCGGCTCGAGCTGCATCTCCAGGGAGATGCTCGCGTCGACCGGCGACGGGCTCGTGCCGAAGCAGAGCCAAATGTTCCCGGAGTTGACCGTGAACACCGAGAGATCGTAGGGACCCGCGGTGAGGATCACCTGCGCAGGGGTGGAAGGTTGCGGCGACGGGGCGACGGGCGCGCCGCCGCACGCGGCGGCGATCAGCGAGGACGTCAACGCCCAGCGCCAAGGCAGGCGTGCAGGTGCCACTCGCGCACCTCCCGACTATCGGCATGTCGTGAGCCCGCGCGGCAGGCCCCCGGGCGAGCCACCGAGGGCGCCCCTCGGATCGGGCTCGCCACATGATAAACCTATCGCCCCGCGGACGACGCACTTTCAACGAGCGCTCGGGGACCCGGCCCAACCGGTTGCGACACTGGGAGTTGTGCTACGATTTGAATCCTCCGGGGCCGCTAGCTCAGTGGTAGAGCACGTGACTTTTAATCACGGTGTCCTGGGTTCGATCCCCAGGCGGCCCACCAACCTTCGCTCGCCTGCATTCGTGAGCGAGCTACGGTTGGCAGGCCACCCTTCGCTGCTGAACTGGGGCGAAGGTCATTGCCCCCTCCGGCGAGCTCACGACCCCACATCAGGTCCAGCGAGGCTCTGGCCGTCCAGATCGAGGGGCGGGCGACCGTAGGACGTGCCCGACACGTACAGCGTGTCGCCCGGCCTGACGACCTGCCGCAGTGCGCGTGCGACGATCACCCGGTTGTCGATCCGGCCGAGGAGACGATCGATCTCGATCGGCGGAAGTTGGCAACCAGGAGTCCGACGACACCGGCCACGCCCGCGAGATAGAGCGGCCAGCCGAGCGCGGCGGGCAGGGTGACGGTGGCGTGGTGGCTCCAGCCGCGCGCCAGCACGAGCCCGTGGCCCTTCTCGAGGCTCGCGCCCTGCGCCGACACGTCCCGGACGAACCGGCTCCACTCGATCAGCGTGTAGGGCGAGGTCGCCAGGAACGCGAGCGCGAACGGCACGCCCACGCCCAGGCCGTTGTACTTCGTGGACATGGCGAGACCGCCGACCAGCCCGGCCAGCACGGCGTCGCGCAGCCGTCCCTCTTCCTGCCACTTGACGATCAGGAGCACCGTCAAGACGACGAGTCCCGTCATCGGGACGTCGGTGACGCCGAAGTGCGAGTCGCGGACGTGGAGGAAACCGAGCGCGAGGAAGAGCGCCGCGAGGAGCCCCACCGTCCGGTCGAACAGACGGCGGCCGATGAGATAGACCCACCACACGGTGAGCGTGCCCATGACAACCACGAGCCCGCGACTCGGATAGAAGAACGGCGCGAGGCTCTGGCGGCGGCTCTCCACGAACGCGGCGAGGGTGGCCCAGCCGGCGAACGGCTTGCTCACCCAGTAGAACAGGAGATAGACGAGCGCCAGGACATACATCTGAAACGCCGGGTAGTAGAACGAGCCCGGGTCCAGGTTGCCGGAGAGGAAGCCGACGGCGGGACCGGCAACGGCCGTTTCGTCGGGTCGGGGCACGCCGAACGGCAGGCCGAAGCCCAGGCCGACGAGGCGCAGCGTCAGGGCCGGGGCGAGGACGAGGAGCAGCAGGAAGAGGTGACGCCGGCGGTCCGACATGTCCGTCAGATCGACACGAACCGGTACATCAGGCGGATGAGGCGGTACGCCGCGGCCATGTCGTCGGCGGTCACGGTGACCGTATAGCCGTCCACCTGGCGCACGCCCGGGATGGCCGTCAGGATCTGCGGCCGGGTCGTGTCCGCGAACTGCATCCGGACCTCCACCGGCGTGCGAACGGTCCACGGCCTGGCGCTCGAGAGGCTCGCGAGCGCGCGGCCCGCCGCGCGGACCAGCTCCTCCCGCACGACGCTCGGATGGCGGAGCACGGCCGCCTGCGGAGTGACGGCCGTCTTGGTGACGACCGTCTCGGCCTCGACCGTTTTCGTGAATTGCGTGACGAACGCCGCGTCGCCGGCGGCGAGCACGACGGGCACGCCGAGCGAGCCGGCGTACGCCGCGTTGAGCTCGCCCTCGCCGACCTCGACGCCGTTCAGCCAGAGCCCCTTCACGCTCCCGCTTCCCGTGTGGGCGATGAACGCCTGGGGCGTGCCCGCGCGGGCATGGCACCCCAGCAGGACGACGGCGGCGAAAGTGGCGTCGAGGCCCTCGACCATACCGTAGGGCTTGATGGCGCCCTGGACGTAGAGGACGCGCGGATCGAGCTCGGTGTGCAGAAGGTTCTGCATGTCCCCGTGGGAATCGTTGACGACGACGTCCGTGGCGCCGCCGTCGAAGAGGGCGGAGATCACCGCGTTGACCTCGTCCGTCATGAGGCGGCGCGCGAGGGCGTAGTCCTTGCCGGTGGCGCTGGTCATCGCCGGCGTACCGATGCCGCCGATGCCTTCGATGTCCACCGACACGAACACCTTGAGTTGTCGCTGGGCGGGCGCCGGCGCCTGCACGGCGCCGAGCGGGGCCAGCAGCAGCGAAACCACGGTGAGGGCGAGCGTCTTCATGGCCGTGCTCCTTGGCTGCGTCGGGGCATTCTACCCTTACGGGGCGGGGACGCCAGAGCGACGCCCGGACGCGGCCGCCACGCGGCAGCGCGTTGGTTGCGTTGACCCCATGCTAAAATGAGGGGTTTTCGTTTCGCGCCCCTCCGGTCCCCATCGTCCAGAGGCCCAGGACGCGGCCCTTTCAAGGCCGAAACACGGGTTCGAATCCCGTTGGGGACGCCACACTTACGGTGACCGTTCGGGGTACCGTCAGGGCGCCCTAAAGCACGTTCGTAAGCTTCCCCGATCGCCTGACAGCTGAGAGTAGACTGCTCGGAGTCAGGAGCGGTCATGCGGAAGTCCAAATTCAGTGAGAGCCAGATCGTCGGGATCCTGTAAGGATGCCGAGAGCGGCGTGCCGGTGGCGGACCTCCTGCGGAAACACGGCGTCAGCAAGGCGGCCATCTCCGCAAAGGCCGCGGTGATTCTGGGCGCGGTCACGGGTAATGTGATGGCTGGCGAGATAATCGTGATTCGAGCTACGAGCTCGGTGACCGGTGACATCACGTCGCCTCGTCTCGTCGTGGAGGAAGGGGGCCACCTCTTAGGGAAGGTCGAGATGCGCCAGCCGGGTGCTCCAACTTCCTCGTGACCTTCTGCTCGACCCGCTGTGTGCCCCACCGCTCCGGCCTACGCGCGCGCGCGCGTAGGGGTGTCCAATGGTGTCCAACGACGCTCAAATTTTGGCCTGGTTGGCCAACCGACCAGGCGAACTGGGTAGCCGGCTCGAACGTCGTCGGCAAATTCCGCAGCTCCTCGCGCCGCTTGAACGTTCTGCGGGATGAGGCTGCAGTTGACAGCCGGGGCGGGTTGCGCGGTATGAATCTGGTCATGGCCAGACGAGAAATCGACCGCTCTGCTCCGGCGCGGGATGAGGACTGGGAAGGAAGCACCGCGCCTTTGCCGAGCACGGACGTCCTCGAGCCCGTACAGGCCCCCAGGAACACATCGTGGCTCGCGAGTTCTCGCCTCACGCGCGCGCGTAGAGGTGTCCGGAAGTGTCCGGAAACGAACTTCCCCGCTGTGGCGGGACGACCTGCCGGCCCCGACGGCCGGACGATCGGCCGCACGGCGGACCGGGCGAGAGGTGCCGCATGACGTGTCGCCGGGTCGCGCTCCTCGGTCTCATCGTGCTGACGGCCCCGCTCCTCCTCGCCTCCGCCGGTTGCGGCTGGCGCACGCCGGCGGTCTCCGTCGAGACGCTGCTCCGCGAGATGACCGACTTCGAGGAACTGGCCCGCGAGCCGCGCCCCTTCTACACGCACGCGATGGCCAGCAGCTACAGCCGCGAGAGCCGCAAGGGCGGCGACGCCTGGTTCGACAACCATGACGTCGGACAGTACGTGCGCACCGAGACGCGCGAGGGCCGCACCGAGCACGTCATGGCGAACCTCGTCGGCCCGGGCGCCGTCACGCGCATCTGGTCCGCCAATCCGACGCTGACCAACCGCGTGCGCTTCTACTTCGACGGCGAGGAGGCGCCCCGCCTCACCGCGCCGCTCTCCGCGCTGTTCGACGGGAGCCGTGCGCCTTTCGCGCCGGTCTTCTCCTACGTGAGCGGCACGGGCGGCAACCTGTACTTCCCGCTCCCGTACGCCCGGTCCTTGAAGATCACGGTCGAGCAGAACGACGAGACATCGCCGGGGGCCCACTCCGGTTCCCCATCCGCCTCCGAGCCCGGATCGCAGCCCAGGCGCCTTCGGCTCTACTACGAGATTGGCCACCGCGACTACGAGCCGGGCACGCGCGTCGAGACGTTCGACCCGCGGCACGCCGATAAGTTCAAGGACGCAATCGCTCGCGCGGCGAGGGCGCTCACGGCGCCGAAACCGGCGGCGGCCCCGGCCGACGCCCGGTGGGTTGACGCCCACCTGACGATTCCGCCAAGCGAAACCCGGCACCTGCCGGAGGTCACCGGCGAGAAGGCAGTGTACGAGTGGTCGGCTCGCGTGCGCGACACCGACGAGAACGTTCCCTGGCAGGATCCCGCGCGACCCGACAACGCCTGGCGCAACCTGCTGCTCCAGGTGATCTTCGACGGCGAGCGGAGCATCGAGGTGCCGCTCGGCGATTTCTTCGGCTCCGGTCCCGGCGTCAACGCCTACGAGAACCTGTTCTTCACCGTCACCGCCGACGGCCACATGACCAGCCGGCTCCTGATGCCGTTTGGCCGATCGATGACGGTGAACCTCACGAATGCCGGCCCGGTGCCCTACGCCGTGGACGTGCGCATGCGGGTCGGCACGCGGCGGTTCGCGGCGCACGACTGGCACCTGCACGCGCAGTGGGGCGCGCTGACGCGCGACAGCTGGCCGCCGTTCGACACGAACGTTCTGACGACGCACGGCCAGGGCAAGGTGGTGGGGACCGTCTACGAGATCGCGAACCCGGTCCTCGTCTGGTGGGGCGAGGGCGACCAGAAGATCCGCGTGGACGGCGAGTCCTTCCCGAGCACGTTCGGCACCGGGACCGAGGACGACTACGGGTTTGCGTACGGCTACAACGAGAAGTTCACGCAGCCCTATCACGCGCAGACGCGGGTCGACGGCCCATGGAGCGGCGGGCACATCAGCCTGAACCGCTGGTACATGCTCGACGCGCTGCCTTTCCGCTCGTCGATCCGGTTCGACCAGGAGATGTGGCACTGGATGCCCTGCCGCCCGACCTGGAGCCATGTCGTCTACTGGTACGCGAGGCCCGGGACGCCGGGCCCCCTGCCGATCGACCGCGCGCTGCTCTCTCCGGTGGACCTGGGCGACCGCGCGAAGATGCTGGAACCGCTCGAGGGCGAAACGCTGCCCCACGAGGAAACGGGTGGGCGTGCGGGGACCGAGCACCTGGCGAACTGCTCGAATGCCGAGCACCTAGTCTGGAGCGGCGCGCGGACGGGCGACAGGCTGACGGTGCACTTCCGGGTGCCGGAAGCGGGCCGGTACACGGTTACGCTCAACGTGTGCCAGTCGCCGAGCTACGGCCGGCACCAGTTGCGCGTGAACGGCCGGCCGGTGGGTTCACCGATCGACGGCTATTCACCCACCCTCTACTGGCTGCACCCGACCCTCTCGAACGTCGAACTGAAGAAGGGCGACAACACGCTGACCGCGGTGGCGCTGAAGCCGAATCCGAAGGCGCTGCCCGGCAACCGTTTCGGCCTCGACTACGTGCTGCTCGTGCGCCAGTAGGACCGGCCAGCGGCGCCGGGCGCTCCGGGCCCGGCGTCAGAGCCAAATCCGGCTCCGACTTCGCCAGGAGGAATCGCATGAAGTGGTGGATGACCGCCGTCCTCGTCCTCGTCTCCCAGTCCGGCTGGGCGCAGACGCCTGGCGACCTGCTCGATCCGCTGGGCCTCGCTCGCTCCAAGACGTACACCGCCGGCCGGGTGTCGAGCGACAACCGCGCCGTCTTCAGCAACGACGACAGCCGGAAGATCATGCCCGGGGAGACGCTGGTCATGGCCGACCTGGGCGGCCCAGGGATGGTGACGCACATCTGGGTGACCGTCGCCGACAACGAGTTTGCGTGGTCACGACTCGTGCGCATCCGCGTCTACTACGACGGCCTGAAGACGCCGGCCGTCGATGCCCCGCTCGGGGATTTCTTCGGCGTCGGCCACGGATACGAGCGTGATCTGAACACGATGATGGTGCGGAACAGTTCCTTCGGCCGCGCGCGCAACGAGTACTGGCCGATGCCGTTCCGCAAGGCCTGTCGGATCACCGTCACCAACGAGGGTGCGCGCTGGGTGCCGATGTTCTACTACCACGTGGACTACCGGAAATACCCGTCGCTGCCCGACGACATCGACTACTTCCACGCGTACTACCGGCAGGAGCGGCCTGCAATCGCCGGCAAAAACTACGAGTTCGTGAGCCTCAAGGGCTCCGGGCACTACGTCGGAACCGTGCTGAACGTGATCCAGTCCCAGGTCGGTTGGTTTGGCGAAGGCGACGACCTGTTCTACGTGGACGGTGCGTCCAATCCGCAGATCTACGGGACGGGAAGCGAAGACTACTTCACCGACGCGTGGGATCTGCGCGTCGCGGCCGGCCTGTACGCCGGCACGCCGGTCACCGAAGGCGTCCGCCTCGGAGCGCGCCTGACCGGCGACCGCTGGCACATTCCCGATCCCATCCCATTCACACGATCGCTTTGGGCGGGTATCGAGCACGCCGGGTGGACGTACAACCCGGACGGCACGCTGAAGACCGGTTTCGAGGAACGGCCCGACTTCTTCTCGAGCGTCGCGTTCTGGTACCAGAAGGGCGTCAACGAGGATCTCGAGGAGCCGCCCTACGGCGAGGCCCGCCTGCCGCTCGGCAACGCCGAGCAGATCGCGCCGGAGAATTCGATCAAGGACGTGACGGCGACCGGTGGGACCGCCTCGGTCCAGCTCGAGGTGGACTGGGCCAAGAACGTCGTCGCGTTCGAGGCCGCCGGCAAGGGATCGAGAATCAACATTCCGATCGACGTCCGGGAAGCGGGCCGCTACGAGATCATCGTCGCTCTCGCGCAGGCGCCGAACTACGGCGACTACGTCGCGCTTCTCGACGACGGGCCGACGAACGTCGACCCACGGAAGGCAGCCACCTCCGAGCCGGCGGCGACAGGGCCGGAGGTGTATCACAACTATCTGCCGGAGGTGTTGGTCGCGGTGGACCATCCGCTCGGCTGGTTCGATCTCACGAAAGGACGCCACGTCATCTCGTTCGTCTGCCAGGGCAAGGACGAACGGTCGGCAGGCTACAACCTCGGCGTCCACTCGGTCGTACTGGAGAAGGTCCCGAGCGTCGAGCAGCCGGCCCCCGCCGCGCGAACGGAAACTGCGGCCCGGCCGGCGACGGCAGGGGCCCCAGTCTATCGGGGATGGCCGCTGTCCTACTACGTCGAGAAGCTCAAGGGGGCTGGCGCCGCAACGAGTCCCGACCTGCTTCGCGCCATCGGCGCGTTCGGGCCGGACGCCGCGTCGGCGGTTCCCGTGTTGAGCGCGGCGCTCGGCGACGCGGCCCCGGAGGTTCGCGCCGCGGCGGCGTGGGCGCTTTGCCAGGTGCAGGCGGCCGCGGCCCCGGCCGTGCCCGTGCTCGCCAAGGCTCTCGCCGATTCCAGCCCCCGCGTCCGCGACCTTGCCGCCGTCGCCTTGAAGAACATCGGGCCGCAGGCGGCAGGCGCCGTTCCCGACCTCGTTCGGGCGCTCGACGACCCGGTGGACTACGTCCGCTTCCCCGTCGCCGACGCGATCGGGGCCATCGGGCCCGCGGCAAGCGCCGCCGTCCCGGCTCTCGTCAACCGGTTCCAGACCAAGGGCGAGAGCGGAATCGTGCTGAACCGCGTGGCGCTCGCGCTCGGCGCGATCGGCCCCGCGGCGAGGAGCGCGCTCCCGGTGCTGGAGAAGGCAATATCCGCCAACCGGCTCGGCGCGGCCGCGCGCGAGGCGGTACTGAGGATTCAAGGGAAGCCCGTCCCGACCTGGTGGTGAAGCCCGCTCCTCAGAACCACGTGGGAACGGGCTTCCCCTGGATCCGGAGAATCGCTTCCTGGGCAGCGGGACCCACGCTGCGCGCCGTGGCGGCCTGCTGCAGCGCGGGCAGCGCGCTCTTCGCCGCCGGCCCAATGTCTCCCAGCGCCGTCGCGATGCTGACGAGGACGTTCCTGCGTTCCCCCGGAGCCACCAGGAGGTCCGCCATCGGTTGAACCGCGGCACCTGCCGCGGCCCCCATGGCTCCCAGCGCACCCGCTGCCAAGATTCGTACGTCGTCCACGGGATCGTGGAGGGCACGAACCAGATCGGGAACGACTGGCGCACCGGACGCCCCCATCGCCTTGAGCGCCAGCGCCGCCAGCACGCGCACCTGCGGGCTCTGGTCAGCCAGCGCGCGGCCGAGCGAAGGGCCCGCGACAGCGCCCGCCCGGCCGATCTGCGACAACGCCCAGGCCGCCGCCACGCGCACGTCGGGACTGGATTCGCCGAGCGCCTCGGCGATCTTCGACACGGCGGGCCCCGCGTCCTCACCAAAGGCACCCAGCGCCCGGATCACATCCGGGCGGTCGGCCTCCGGCGCGGTCTTCAACTTGTCGAGGTAGGCCGACAGCGGGACGCCGCGAAACACGGCTGTGCCCGAAGGGACCGCCGGACGCGGCTTGGGCAGCGCGGGTGGGAGCTGGAGTTCCTTCTCCGGCTCGGACTGGCCGATCGTTGGCGGCAGCGTCTCCAGCACCACGTCGTAGATCCCCACGTTGTAGCCGGCCGAGCGCTCGTCCTTGCCGACGCACGCCAGGGTCACCGTGTGTCGCCCCTTGTCGAATCGGAAGAACCCCAGCGGCTGCGAGCCTCCGACGTAGACCTCCGACTCGTAGAGGTGATAGACCAACGGGCCGGGGAACGGCTGCTCCGAGCTTTCGGGCTTTCTCAGGTCGAGGTTCGTGGGCTGGCCATCGACGAGCGCGACGTAGTTCCCGTAGTCCGGCGCCCGCGTGATCTCCGCGACGAGCTCGTAGCGGCCGCTTTCGGGGACCTCGAAGGGGAAGGTCATTCGCGCGCCCACCCCCTGCGCCTGGAGGAGGAGCAGGTCTTTTCCCCAGTCCACGTTCTTCTGCACGACCGCCTTTCCCTTCTCGGCGGTCACGTCCTTGATCGAGCCCTGAATCCCGACCTGGACGGCGTTCCCGACGGGCAGACGGGCCTCGCCATAGGGCGGTTCCGGCAGGTCTTCGTTCACGCCTTCCTGGTACCAGAACGCCACGCTCGAGAAATAGTCAGGCCGCTCCTCGAACGCGGTGCGGGCGGTCCCATCAGGGTTGTACGTCCACCCGCGATGCTCGATGCCTGCCCACAGCGACGTGGTGAACGGAACGGGATCGGGGACATGCCACCGGTAGCCGGTGAGCCTCGATCCGATGCGCTCCCCTTCCGCCACGGGCGAGCCGAAGAACGGGCCCGAGGACTCGCGCAGGCCCCAGGCTTCGTTGAAATAGTCTTCCGACCCGGTGCCGAAGATCTGCGGGTGGGAGGCGCCATCCACGTAGAAGAGATCATCCCCCTCGCCGAACCAGGAGATCTGCGTCTGGAGCACGCTCAGGACGGTCCCCACGTAATGGCCCTTCCCGCGGATGCTGAGGAACTCGTAGTTGCGGCCCGATTGGGCGGGATATTCCTGGCGATAGTACGCATGGAAGTACCCGACATCGTCGGGCAGCGAGTCGTATTTCCTCCAGTCGACATGGAAGTACAGCGACTTCATCCGCCTGCCTTCGTTGGTCACCGTGATCCGGCACGACTTCCGGAACGGCATCGGCCAATAGCTGTTCCGCGCGCGTCCGAGGCTGGTGTTGCGGATCATCGTGGAATCGAGGTCGGCCTCGTACCCGTTCCCGACCCCGAAGAAGTCTCCCAGCGGGGCGTCCACGCTTGGCGTCTTCCTGCCGTCGTAGTAGGCGCGCAGGCGGAACAACCGCGGCCAGGCGAACTCGTTGGCCGCCCCGGTGAACCAGATGTGCGAGACGACGCCGGGTCCCTGGAGATCGGCGATGACCAGCGTTTCGCCGGGCAGGAGGTGCTTGGAGTCGTCGTTGCTCAGCACGTAGCGGTTCGTGCTCGCTGATCGATGGGCCGAGTAGTTCTTCAGGCGGGCGATGCCCAGTGAATCCACGGCCGTGTTGTCGGCCTTCTGTGCACATCCGGCGCCGGCCGCGAGCGCCAGGACCACGAGAAACCGCGGTTTCATGACAGTCCCACTCCTTCCCGTTCTCTTGACGCCTCAACCTGGTGTCGGGCCGCCGTACCGGGAGCTGGCGGCACTTCGCGGGCTCACCGGCCGGTCGCGGGGTGCGTGCCACCGGCGAACGAGTTCCGGTACACCGTCCCGGCCTTCATCACGAACGACACGCTCTCGAGCCGACGGATACCCTCGAGCGGGTTGCCCTCCACCGCGATCAGGCCGGCCCACAGCCCGGGCCTGATCGCACCCGTCTTGTCGCCGATGCCGACCAGGTCGGCCGCGTTCACCGTGGCCATCGGGACCCAGAGGTCGTCACGGACAATCCGCCATTCCGGCATGGTCCGCTGGATCTACTCCGACGTCGGCCGCGGTTGCTCACGCTTAACGCCACAGCTGTCCCGCTTGCGCGACTGATTCCACGTCAGCTCGCGGCGGTAGAGCCGCCGCCGCTGAGTGTGATGCTGCGTCCAACGACGGCCGGGCGGCGCGGGAGCAGAGCGAACTCGCATCGCGTCGATCGTCGATTCGATCATCCACGCGCGCGACTGGCAGACGGGCCCCTCGAAGCGGTGGCCGCCCTTCAATCGCCGAGCGCAGCTCTGACTGCCTGGCCAGGATGGCCTCTCCGGCTGATTCCGGGCAAAGGCAGCGAAAATGCGGGAGGGCTCAAGCTGCTCACTGGGAACGAATGTTGTTTCCGGCGCCGCAGGGATCGCCGGAAGCGACCCCTGCGGCTCTATGCGAGACCATCCGGCGCCCGGCCGGAGCCGTGTCAGAACGTGAAGCGGATGCCGAGCCTCACCTGTCGGGGAACCTGGAGCGCGGTCGGGATGCCGTAATCCACGTTCGCGTTGCCGATGGAGCGCTCCGTGCTCTGGTTGTAGAAGAGCACGCCCTGCCGATTGAAGAAGTTGAACACGTCGGCCATCAGCAGGAGTTGCTGCTTGCCGACTGACACCTTGTAGTCGGCATGGAGGTCGAAGCTGAACTCGATCGGTGTCCGCTTCTTGAAGCCGTCCGTCGTCTGGACCCCCGAGCCACGGGGACCCAGGAACGTTCCATACGACCCAACTGCGGTGAGCGGCTTGCCCGAGCCGATGAGGAAGCCCGTCCCGAGATTCAGGCCGCCCACGGGCCCGTAACTGCCGAACAGCTTGACCTGGTGCGTGCGGTCGTTGGGCAGCGGTCCTGCGCCCCGCCGGCCCAGGTTTCGGATGTCCCCCGTCCACCCGAATGTGGGCGCGCCGATCTCGGTGAAGGTGGGATCGTTGATCGGCTGGTCGGCGAGCGAGGTGAGGCCGGGATCGGACTGGTTGTTGTCATTGCGATAGAAGCCCTCGTAGTCGCCGTACAGCCGCGACCAGCGATACGACGCCTGCATCGACCACTTGTCCGCCAGCCGCTTGTCGGCGTAGAACTCCACCGCGTCGTACTGACGGATGAACCGCTCGTGCGCGGCCCTGGGGTCAGCCGTCGGCGGCCAGCCGTCCTTGGGGTTGCCGATTGTGAAGACGAGGTCCCGGACCTCGCCTGTGACGAGCTGCAACCGGGTGGCCGGCGCCATGTCCTCGACCACGTTGAACAGGTCGCGCCGGATGTAGCGGACGCTGAGGCTCAGGCCGGGCATCCACTCGTAGTCCGCGCCCACCAGAAACTCCCGGTTGTACGTGTTCTGGGTGCCGGAATACGCCTGCGCGGGGTCCAAGCCGCTCATGACCAGGTGGTTCAGCTGGTTGCCCGCCAATACGCCGTCCGGAACGGGCCGTGTCAACTGCGCGTCGAAGAAGTCGGCCTGGTTGGTCGCAGCCAGCGCCGAGAAGCCGCGCGAGGAGAGGTCGCCCGGGTACTGCGTGTAGAAGCGGCCGAAGTTGGCATAGATCTTCGCGCGGCCCTTTCCGGTCGGATCGTAGGTGAAGCCGAGGCGCGGCGCCCAGGTGCCCGGGAACGTGTACTTCGCGCCGACGCCCACGTGCTTCGACTGCTCCCAGCGGACGCCCAGCCTCGCCGTGAAGCCCTCACCGAGCTGGAAGGTGTCCTGCGCGAAGACCGAGTAGTATTTCTGCTTGGTCGCGCGGGTGCTGGCGATGTAGCCGCTGGTGACGCGGTAGATCTTTCCGTAGACCGGATCCGGCAGGGCCGTCATCACCGCGCCCGTTACCGTCGTGAGGCCGTTGGGCAGCGTGAAGGTCGGTCCCGTGACCTGCGTGACCGCGTCGAATGAGATGTCCTCGAAGAGACCGCCGACGCGGATGTTGTGGACGCCGAGCATGTGCGTAGACGTGAGCTTGTACTGGAGACGTTCACCGAGGTTCTCGAACTCGTATCGTCCGACGCCACCGTAGCGCACGGTCGGGGTCACGGTCGTGTCGGTCACCCGCCATTCGTCGACGGACGGCACCTCGCGGAGGGCGCTCTGCGAGCGTCCGAAGCTTGCCTCGACGAACCACCGCGGGCTCAGGATGCCGTCCCAGCGCACGGCCTGGTTGTTGCCACCGAAGGTATCAAGCGTGCTGAATCCCGCCGTGTCGTTCGCCAACAGTGTGCTGGATTGCTGGGGGCCGAGCGGCCCGTGCGAGGGATCGCCGAAGAACGACGCGTTGAATCGGTGGCTCGTGGAAGCCTGGTAGGTGACCTTGGCGGAGTACGACACGATGTTGCGCTTCCGGGGCACCTCGCCGAGCGATGCGAGCGGGAACCCTTCTGGCGCGATCAGGGTCGTGCGCTCCCACTGCGGGTTCATGGCCCCGAAGAAGAAGAGG
This sequence comes from Acidobacteriota bacterium, assembly GCA_024641665.1. Classification (GTDB taxonomy): domain Bacteria; phylum Acidobacteriota; class Vicinamibacteria; order Vicinamibacterales; family JAHECP01; genus JAHECP01. The sequence goes on along the minus strand of JAHECP010000005.1, from coordinate 68,667 downwards.
CGATCCCTGAGGACGGGGCCGCCCAGCGTGAATCCGAGCTCCGTCACCTGGCTGGCGGTCGTGTTGACGTACCCGTTGACCGCCGTGAGCGGGTCCCACGACGACTCGAGCCAGTCCGGCCGGACGTAGCTGAACACGCTCCCCTTGTAGATGTTCGAGCCGCTCTTGGTCAGCACGTTCACGATGCCGCCGGTCGACTGGCCGTACTCCGCCTCGAAGCCGGCGGTCTTCACCTGGACCTCGTCCACGAAATCGAACGTGATGGCGTTGCCCAGGGTCTTGTGGTAGGTCGAGTACGATCCCGCCGCGCCGTACCCGGCATCCGAGATGTTCACGCCGTCGATGATGTAGTTGTTCTCGAGGCCACTGCCGCCGCCGATCGAGGCGTTGGCGTCGCCGGTGCCGCCGCCGCTGCTCACGCCGGGCGCGATGTACAGGACGTCGGTGAACCTCCGGCCGACAGGCATGCGCTCCAGCACCGCGTTGTCGATTCTGGCCCCGGTCGTCGTCGAGCTGGTATCGACGACGGGTGGGGCGGCGATGACCTGGACCTCTGCCGCCAGGCCAGCGATGGTCAGCACGAGGGACAACTCGAGCCGCTGTCCGAGCCGGACGGAGATGTCCTGCTGCTCCACGGTGCGGAAGCCCAGAAGCTCGGCACGCACGGTGTACATACCGGGCGGAAGGTACGGCGCGAAGAACCGGCCGTTACCGTCGGTCACGTATGTGCGGGCGCCCTGATCCGACAATACGGTGACGGTTGCGCCGGGCACGGCGAGATTCTGGGCGTCGATGACTTGTCCCTGGAGCGACCCTGTGGTCGTCTCCTGCGCCCCCGCAAGGGGGGCCGCCGCCAACAGACCGACGGCCAGCGCGATGGGAATGCGCGTCCATCGTGAATTCATGGTCATGCCTCCTCGCTCGTTCGGATTGATCCGCCGCACCGACGGTCGCGCCGCCCACGAGGGCACGATCTTGGTACACGGGGACCGGGTCAACACTTCACCCACTCACCGACATCACCTCGAGTTGAAACCTCCCGATATGCGAAAGATCAACGGGCATCCACTCGTTCGCGCGTCCGGGTGTCTGGATCACACGATGGTGGTATGTCGCGATCTCGGAACCAATTGACCTTGGGACGTCCACCTCCTTGCATTCGACGGACCCGCCGACATCGCCTGCCTCATCGTTGTTCTCGTTCATGCGCACGCTCCCAGCTCACCCCGGACACCGACTGCTTCACCGCACGCGACCGGCTCGCGCCTCCTGTGTGATCGGAGACGCCGGCGCGAGCACAACGCCCGCACCCAGGGGCAACGCTTCCGACACCCTCACGGGCAAGCGTCCCTCCGCTCCGATTTCGCCCTTCATCAACCTGATGAACGCATCCGCGTACGCGACCTGGTTCCCGTAGAAGCCGCCCTCGCCGTAGCCGACGACGACCGCCGAGGCCGCGCGCACGGACTCGGCGACATAGGGATTGCCGTACGACATCACGACCGTGCTCTTCGGGCGGATCCGCAGGATGTCGCGAATCAACGCCAGGTCCGGTTCGCGGAGCGGGCCGTTGTCGCGATACACGTTCCGGGAGTTGAAGACCGACACGACGACGGTACGCGCCTCGGCTGTCGCACGCAGGGCCGCGTAGTAGACGCCACGATCGGTCGTCGGCCGGAAGACGAAGGTCCGGCTGTCGGGAAAGGCGTCGCGGATCTTGGCGGCAACCGCGACCGCGCCCATGTCCTGCTCCTGCTTCTGCAGAACCAGGTGCAGGACGTTGCCGTTCGCCTCGACGGTCCTGGGAAAGAACCTGTCATTGACGAGCACGGTCAGCGACCGCTCGGCGATCGTGCGCACGAGCGCGAGGTGCTCCGGCGTGCCCACGACGGTGCTGATCCTGGCTTCGTCGACCAGACGATTGCGGTGCAGGTTCAGCCGCGCCTTCCAGTACAGGATCCGCCGGACCGACTCGTCGATCTGCGCCTCGGCGATCTCCCCCTTACGCACCGCGGCCACAACCGCCCCGATCATCTTCACGGCGTCGGCGGGCTTCAGGAGCACGTCGTGTCCGGCGCGAACGGCCAGCACCCCCGTTCGCTCCGCGCCGAACCGGTCGGTCATCTTCTCGTACCAGAGATCGTCGCTCGTGAGCACGCCCGTGAAGCCAAGCCGTTCCCTGAGCCACGTCGTCGTCAGGGCGGGTTCGACGCTGGCCGGGAGCTCGGATCCCTCGGTGAGCGAGGGCACCGCGATGTGCTCGCTCATGATGAACACCACGCCGGCGTCGATCGCGTGCTTGAACGCGCGCAGGTCCTCGCGCTCGACCTGTGCGGCCGGCTTGCGGTTGATGGTGAACTCGGTCCCGGCAATGAGCTCGACTTCCCCCCGGCCGGGATAGTGCTTGGCCGTGGCGAGCATCCCGTTCTCCTGGTAGCCCTTGATGTAGGCGCCGGCCATCCGTCCGAGCAGGTCGAGGTCTGCGCCGAACGAGCGGCCACCCAGCACGGGGTTGTCCGGCTGCGTCTGGATGTCGACCACCGGGGAGTACGTCAGGTGGATCCCGATGGCCCGTCCCTCGAGGGCTCCGGTCTTGCCAACGGCGTACGCGAGCTCGTCGGATCCGATGGCCGACAGCGCCATGTTCGGCGGGAACTCGGCAGCCCCGGCGATCTGCTGCCCGGGGCCACCCTCGAAGTCCGCGGAGATGAGCAGCGGCAGCTTCGATTCGCGCTGGAGCCGGTTGAGGAGACGTGCGGTGTCGTGGGGCGTGCCGCCGTAGAGCACGAAGCCGCCGACGCCGTGCTCGCGCACGAGCCGCAGCCAGTAGTCGAGCTGAGGCGATCCCTCCGCCACGTACTCGCCGCGCATCTGCTCGCAGACCATCTGCCCGACTTTCTGCTCGAGCGACAGCCCCTTCAGCGTCGTCTGCGCCCACCGCATCGCCTCCTCGTGGGAGGCCATCAGCGGAGAGACCGTCTCGGGCGCACGCCGCTGTCCGTCAGCTTGCGCGATCGTCGCCGCCAGGCAACAGGTCAAGACGATGGAGAATCGCCGCATCATGTCTGGGCACCTCAATGCCCGCCCGCGAGACCCACTCCCCCTGGTGATTGCGCCCTGCTGAGCCGGGGCCAGGCGTAGCCGTAGCAGGCGATCAGCGCAAAGCAGGCCATCGGCACGATGAACCCGCGCGACATGTCGTAGTGGTCGGCCACGGCGCCCATCACCTTGGGCAGGATGGCGCCGCCCACGATGCCCATGACGATGTAGGCCGACGCGCGCTTGGCCCGCGCTCCGAGCCCGAAGATGCCGAGCGCGAAGATAGTCGGGAACATGATCGACATGAAGAAGTAGCTGAGGAACACGCTCACGACCGACACCCATCCGAGCTTCAGGAAGACCAGGAAGCACGCGGCGACGTTCATCACGCCGTAGAGGCCGACCACCTTGTGCGCCGAGAACCGTCGCAGCAGTCCCGCGCCGCTGACGCGGCCGAGCAGGAAGCAGATGAAGCCGAATGACGCAAGGCTGGCCGCAGCCTGGTTGGTCACGGCCAGGATCCCGTCCCGGAAGGGCAGCTCGCCCGGATAGGCGTCCGCGAGCAGCAGCCGGTTGAGCCTCGCCTCGTTGCGTCCCGCGGCGTCCTGTGACAGTAGCTCCCGGGTCTTCTCCTGCAGCCGGATTTCGCTGAAGCGCTCGGGGCCGTAGATGCTCTGCCTCAGGATCAGGCTGTTCAGGTCCTGCATGATGGAGACCCGAAGCGTCGTCTGGCTCGCCGACCCGTTCTGGTAGCGTGTCAGGACTCCGAGGGTCCCGCCGGACAGGTTCGACGCGAGATACTCCGAGACCGGATCGGCCCTGTCGCGCAACTTCGCGGCCAGCGACGGCACGTCCCTGAAATCCGACCCGGCCAGGGCGGTCCGCAGCTCGACCCACTGGCGGGTGCTCTCGTTCAGCCACGAAGCCGGCAGGCCGGGCGGCTCGGAGGTCATGTAGTTGATGAGGAAGCTGAAGATCCCGGCCTGTGCCGCGACATAGAAGAACTGGGCGAGGGTGGCCCCCGAGAAGTGCTCGTGCGCCCAGATGCTGCGGTGGGAGAGACGAGCCGTCACACGGCGGAGCGCGATCGCCGTGACGACGACCGCCAGGCACCCGAGGGCGCCGAGCACGATAGCGAGCGCGTTGTCGGCCGTGATGACATAGCTCGAGGGGTGCGGGATGAGCGAGGCCAGCCCGATCGCCCGAGGACCCAGGTCCAGGGCACCGAGGATCAGCCACAGGATCATGCCGACGACACCCAGCAGCACGGCGACGTTGCCCAGCAGCAGCGGGTAGACGACCCTCCGGTTCACCGGCCGGATGGCGTCTCCGGCGGTCGCGCTCGGCTCGTCATCACCGTCCACGGCATAGTCGTCTTCCGCGGTGATGTCTGGCACCGGAGCGAAGTAGAAGACGATGACCAGGAGGAGCACCACGACCGCCACTCCGGCGTACGGAATCCAGAGCGTCTGCGCGCCCGTGCTCCGCCCCGTGGCATCCCTGGCGTAGAAGAACAGCCCGCCCGCAATGGGGCCGAGGATCCAGCCGACGCCGTTGCACGATTGCGCGAGGTTGATGCGCGTCGCGGCGTAACGCCGCGGTCCGAGCACCGTGGTATACGGGTTGGCCACCGTTTCCAGGAACGTCAGGCCGGAGGCCACGACGCACACACCGAGGAGGAACGCCCAGAACGCCGCGATCTTCGTCGCTGGAATGAACCAGGCCCCACCCACCGCGACGAGCAGCAGGCCGGCTATGATGCCACCCTTGTAGCCCAGCCTTGTGGCGAGCCATCCAGCCGGGAGCGCCATGAGGAAATAGCCCATCCAGTGCGCGAACTGCACCCAAGCCGATTGCGACAGGCTCAGGTGCAGCTCCTCCTGGAAGTGCTTGTCCATGACGTCAATCATCCCGTTGCAGAATCCCCACAGGAGGAAGAGCGAGCTGACGAGCGTGAAGGTCAGGACCACGTTCCTTCCGTCGCCGGTGACGAACATGCTCTGCCTGTCGGTGCTCACGCGCCCGCCCTTCGCGCCGGCGACAAGGATTGCCTTGGTGGTGCTCATAGGACTCACGCGTACGCTATCGGGGCTTCACGGCGGCCTCGATCTCCGCGATGGATACACCGAGCGTGGCTCGGGCAACCGCATCCAGCGCTGGCACCGGTCCGCCCAGGTGAATCGTGCGGTGGACGTGCGACAGGCTCTTGCCAGGGGCCAGCGCAGCAGCAGGGGACGAGGACTCGAGCTCATAAAAGGGGCCAAGTGGCCTCGCCCCCGGGGTCGGCGGGCCGTCGTTGTAGCTGTTGGCCGCGTCACCACCGTACGGGTCGTCCTGCAGCTTCCACAGCGAGTTCACGTAGTCGGTCAGCCCCGCCGGCTGACTGAACTGGACGATCGTGAGCACGCACGAGTCCGCGTCGTAGCTGCCGAGCACGCCCTTGCTGCGCCGGGGACTAATGCCGATCTTGCTGCGGAACTTCCCGTCACCACTGAAGTAGATCACGTCGTCCTTCACGGCGAGCCGCTCCGGAGGCACCATGCCGAAGTAGTCCGAGGTCACCTTCGCGCCGAGCTCCGATTCCGGACCTGCCTGGATGGGCACCACGATCGTGGTCCCGGGCGAGGGAGTGAACATGCCGAGGATCCAGATCGACAGCAGTCCCGTGTCCTTCGTCCACGGTCTGCTACCAGCATTGGTGATGCTGTTGTGTGATTCGAAGGCGACGATGGCCACATCGGTCGGCGGCCTCACGCCGAGCCGCTCCCAGGCTGCGGCGGCATCGAGCAGGCGCACCTCGCGATCGACGACGACATCGAGGCGCGTGCCCGAGTAGTTGGTCAGCGTGAACGCTGACCTGAAGCTCACCGCGGCGGAGGACCGGCTCGTCACGGCGAAGGGCAGCGTGTCGATCGGCGCCGGCGTGAACCAGTTCTCCAGTTCGAACTTCGCGCCTTTGGCGAAGAAGATCGAGAACTGCCCGCCCTCCGGACCCATCCAGAACCGATCTTCGCCGCCGAAGGCGTTGATGTGCGGCTGGAGCTTGCCCGATGCGATCAGTTCCCGGTTGATCCAGCCGAAGCTGCGGCCCGCGTCCCCGCCGGCCGTGCTCGTGATGACGCGGCCCTGCCACGCAGGGGAGACGGCGACCTTGGCGGATCCATTCGGATCGCTCAGCACGATCAGTTCCACGTGTCGCTTCAGGAAAGCGAGATCGTCGGCGAAACTGGCTGCATGGAGACTCTGATTCAACACGGAAACAGCGATGCAAGCCGCGGCGGTGGCGATGATCTCGCGTGTCATGGGGTCGGCCTCAGCTGTCACGAACGGTCGTCGGAACGAGACTCCTGGACCCGTCCTCACGGATCGTGAGGACGGGCGCCATGCTCCTGCGCGGCGGCGGACATCAGAACGACTGCCCGCTCACTCGGTCGTCTGCGTCACCGCTCCGGTGACGGCGTCGGCGCGGGGGACCCGCCCCCTCCTCTGCCCACGAGGTGGAATGCCGTCTGCCGGCCGTCGATGAAGTGCACGCGGCCCTTGGTGAAGACGACGTCCTGCTCGAGCGGCACCCGGAGCGTCTTTCCGCCCCACTCGGGAATCGGTGCATCGACACTGAGCTCCGCCGTGAAACAGCTGTTGTCGACGAGTCGCACATCACCGCGGCCGGGATTGTTGACCTGCTCCCAGGGCAGACCGATCAGCGGCCCGGGCTCGTGCAGGTAGTAGCCGAGCGAGTGGGAGTAGACCCGCGGATTCTGGATTCCCTTGGCCCGGGCTGTCGTGAGGATGTTGGCCAGCAGTTGGTTGCCGGTCAATCCTGCCTTGAACTCGCTCGCGTACACGTCCTGCAGCCGGTTGGCCTCGGCGAGGGCCTTCTTCAGGCCGTCCGGTGCGTCCGTCTCGCCGGCGCGCAGGACGTACGCGAGCTCCTGGTGATCGGTGTAGTACCGCAGGTACTTGATGCCGACATCGCAGTGGAGGACGTCGCCGTGGCGCACCGTGCGGTCTCTCGGGCCCCAGCGCTGCGTATCCTCAGGACTCCGCCCCCGGATGCTGCAGCTTGGCAGGAACGACATGTCGAGCCCCAGATTTGCAAAGCGCTGCCAGTAGTGGTAGACCATGTCGTCGACCGTTGTCGTTCCCGGGGTGATCACGGCGTTCGACATCGTCTCCGCCACCAGCGCGTGGGCGACCGCCACGACCTGCGAATAGACGTCGAGCTCCTCGTCGAGCATCGTCTCGAGCCATCTGGTTGCGAGGGGCTCGGCCGACCGCAACCGACCGGCGTAGGTCGGTCCGATCGCGTTGACGAGCGCCTTCTTCAGCGGCACGGTGAGACCGCCCGCCGCCCACTGCACCTCGCCCTCGTTGATCCCGATCACCTTGGGGTCCCGCTCGCGGACGACCCTGGCCAGCGCGTCCCACTGGCTTTCCTTCTTCTGGGTGTCCCAGGCTTGTGCGTCCCACATGTCCTTGTACAGGCCTCGCAGGTTGGTCCGCGAGACGTTCAGCCGCTCGATCGGCTTGCCCGCACCGGGGTCGTAGAACACGAGGATCTGGGTGATCGGCGCCCAGGTGTTGTATGGGATCATCGTCTGGAACACGGGATCGTAGTTGTCCTCGTTCGTGACGATGATCCACATGTCGAATCCCGTCTCGCGCATGGCCAGCGGAAGCAGCTGATCGAGCCGCGCCTCGACAATGCGGTTGACGGTCGCGACGCGGTCACGGATGCTCAGCACGCTCGGAAAGCCGTCGCGGGCGCCTGGCGTGGCGCCCAGCACGAGGAGCCAGGCAACGACGAGCAGGAAGAGCGCTGACATAGTTCGCTTCATCTCTCACCATCCACTTCTTGGCAGGTCAACCCGCCAGCGTTTCCGCGAGGGACTCGTCGCGGGCGCCCGCTCGGCTCATCGCCGCCCGGTGGAGGCGGCGCAGGCGGAGCATCACGTCGTTCCCTCCCCGTCCGAAGTAGTCGTGGAGGGCCAGGTACTCGCGATACAGGTCGTCATAGACCTGCGACGCCCGGTCGTCGGGGTCCACCTGCGCCGCTGGCAGATGCGTCATGCACGCGGCTGCCGCGCGCAGAGAGCGATGGCCGCCGTGCGCCTCGCCGGCGGCCACCGCGCCCAGCATGGCGGCGCCAAGCGCCGACGCGTCGGTGCCCGCGACGCGGATTGGCCGACGCGTGATGCTGGCGTAGATCTCGAGGAGCAGCGGGCTGTGTTCGGCCAGGCCTCCCACCGCGATCAGCTCGGTGACCGGGATGCGCTGCCGATCGAACGCTTCCAGAATGCGTCTGGTCCCGTAGCCGGTCGCCTCCATGAGGCTGCGGTAGATCTCGCCTCTCGTGGTGGACAACGTGAGGCCGACGAGAAGGCCCGAAAGATCGGCGTTGGCGAGCACCGAGCGGTTGCCATTCCACCAGTCGAGCGCCACCAGGCCGTGGCCCCCGACGGCCACCGCAGCCGCTTCACGCTCAAGCGCGCCGAATTCGCCGCGGGTCCGTCTCCGGTCCCCGGTCTGGCGGACGAACCAGTTGAAGATGTCACCCACGGCCGCCTGCCCGGCTTCATAGCCGTAGTACCCCTCGACGATGCCGTCCGACACGATGCCGCCGATACCCTCCACGGGGGCGTAGCGATCCGCCAGCAGCATGTGGCACGTGGACGTGCCCATGACCATGACCATGCGGCCCGGCGTGACGACACCGGCGGCGGGAACCGCGCTGTGCGCGTCGATGATCGCGGCGCCCACCGCGGTGCTCTGCGCAAGCCCAAGGCGCCGGGCCATGTCTGGGGTCAGCGTGCCAGCCGTGCGTCCCGGCGGCGTGATCGGCCCCGGGAGCCGCGCATGGATGTCAGCCAGACGCGGATCGAGGGCCGCGAAGAAATCCGTCGACGGGAACCCGTGTTGCCGCGTCCAGAATCCCTTGTAGCCGGCGGCGCACGCGTTGCGCACGAGGTTCCCGGTCAGCTGCCAGACCAGCCAGTCGCCGGCTTCGACGATGGCCTCCGCAGCGTCGTAGACGGCCGGATCGTCCTCGAGGATCTCGAGGGTCTTGGCGACGAGCCACTCGGAGGATGTCCGGCCGCCGTAGTTGGCCAGGAAGGGCTCCCCGCGGGCGGTGGCGGTGGCGTCGATGCGATCCGCCTGCGGTTGCGCGGCATGGTGTTTCCAGAGTTTCACCCAGGCGTGCGGGTGCGCGGCGAAATCCGACCGCAGGCAGAGCGGCTGTCCGTCGCGCTTCACGGGCAGAATCGTGCAGGACGTGAAGTCAACGCCGATCCCGACGATCGCCGCCCGGTCGACGCCGGATCTCTCGACCGCGGCCAGAACGGCGGACTCCATCGCCACGAGGTAGTCGGCCGGATGCTGCAGGGCCCAATCGACACCCAGCCGCTTGGCACTACCCGGAAGCGTCGCATCGATCACGCCGTGCGGATAGTCGGCGGCGCCGGCCCCGCGCAGGGCGCCGGTCTGAGTCTCGACCACGACCGCCCGCACCGACGCGGTGCCGAAGTCGAGGCCGATCGCACAGGGCGCGCTCGACTGGCGTGTCATGCACGAGACTCCTCGGGCTCCACGGCGGCCGCCTGGTGGCGATCGAGGCTGTCGTCGAGATCGCCGCAGAGGCTCACGTGGATCCCCATCTCGTTGGCCATCGCCGCCTTCATCTCGAGGGCGCGTCTGGCCTGGGCCGCGTCCGGCGCATACGCGACCTGGATGTGATTGGCCTTGTGTGCCGCCATGAATTGATTGCGGCTGACGCCGTAGAGGACGGCGTGCATGATCGGCCACTGCGGCGTGGTCGCCTGCCAGCGCCGCTCGGTCTCCTCCGTCGGCAGAGCGACAGCCCCGCCCGAGCCGAGGTCCATGTGGAGGGCTTGGCCCTCCACGTAGATACGGCTCCAGACGATCTCGCCCGGGCGACTGACGCCCTTCAGCGTCGCGCCGCCGCGCGGGAAGAACATCGGCGGCTGTCGCTCGGCGGTTGCGCCGCGGTAGCCGCCGATGAAGTGGCTGGCTGGCGCCGCTCCGGAGATCTCGAACAGCCAGACGAATTCGTCGAGGCCGTGTCCGGCGTAGTGCTCGCCCCAACGCACGTCGTGCAGCGTGGTCGACGGATCGAGTTGCAGGTCGGCCCAGACGCGATTGGTGATCAGGGCGTCGATGCCCGCACACTCGTCGGCCTCGTTGAAGTGCGGCACCGCCAGCCCCTCGAACAGAATGGTGCTGTCGGGCCCGTGGACAGGCGGACGGTCGGGGTTGTTGAGAAGGCCTTCGGCGAGATCCGACGCCACACAGACGTCCTTCAGGCCGAGCTGATACTGAATCCCGATGGCGGCACAGCCGTATTCGGCCGCCATGCGCACCGCGGCGTCGTACATCTTCAGGCCCTCGAGGACCTGCGCCTCGGTCAGTTCCGTGTCCGGATCGGTGCCCAGGTTGAACGTCACGCCGCGGCCCCGCAGCCATGTGAGGTGTCGACGCGCCGTCTCCTCCTCGACGCCCAGCATCGCCGCGTAGAGCGCGGCCTGACTGAGCCGCTCCTTGAACAGCCCGACGGCGTGCAGCAGATGGTCGGGGACGATGGCGTTGTACATCCCCATGCAGCCTTCGTCGAAGACGCCGAGGACGGCCTGCTGGCGCCGCAGGTCGGCCCCGAGTCTGGCGCCGCGGGCGGCGGCGGTCGCCTGATCGGGCCAGATGCACCCGTCGTAGCGGCGGACGTGGCTGACGTCGTGGGCGATCCGGCCGTGCGTCACCCACTCACGCAGTGCCGCCCCCGCGAACTCGTCCTCGAAGTCCTCGCTCCAGATGGTGCTGTACGGAATGCCGGCCTTGGTCAGCGATCCGTTCAGGTTCAGCAGCCCCACGAGCCCCGGCCACTGGCCGCTCCAGTTGGCGAGCGTGAGGATCGGGCCGCGATGCTTCGTCAGCCCGGGGAGGACGTGGCTCGTGAACTGCCAGACCGCCTCGGCGACGATGAGGGGCGCGTCCGGGTCGATGCGGCGGAACACCTCGATGCCCATCGCCTGGCCGTCGAGAAAGCCGTGCCCCTTGGCGGGATCGACAGGATGCCCCCGTACCACGCGGTGGCCGAGGTCGGCGAAGGCCGCGACCACCTTGGCCTCGAGCTGCTCCTGTGCGGGCCAGCACACACGATTGGCCGGCAACCGTGAGTCGCCGCTGGCCACGAGACAGATGTCGCGTGTCATGAGTCGCTCCTCTCCGCCCACGTGCTGGTCCAGGACATGACGGCCCGCTCAGTGCTGATTCAGGCTGCTGGATACGCGTTCGACCTCCTTCATGACTCGAAGCGTGTTCTCGCCCCAAATCTTCTTGATCGTGCTCTCGGGCACGCCCCGTTTCAGCAATTCGTAGGTGATGTTCTCGTACTTCGAGCAGTCCTCGAGATCGACGGGCTTCGGTGCGTCGTAGCCGTAGTCGAGCCCGATGCCGACGTGATCCGGACCGGCCACCTCGATGGCGTGCACGACGTGATCGATGAAGACCGACAGCGGCGTCGCCGGCCGCTCGATCGGGTCGATGTACTTGATGACCGCGTCGATGTGGATGACGCCCCCGTTCTTCGCGAGCGCTCGCAACATGTCATCCGACACGTTCCGCGCGTGCTCCTTCACCGCGTCCACGGCCGAGTGGGACAAGATCACCGGTGCCTTGGTCACCGCCAGGGCGTCGTAGAACGTCTGGTCGGCCACGTGCGTCAGGTCCACCATCATGCCGAGGCGGTTCATCTCCTTGACAACCTCGCGACCGAAGGGGCTCAAGCCTCCATGCTCGGGCTGCACTGGGTCGCCGCAGCCGGACGAGTCTGCCCAGTGGGTGTTGAAGCAGTGAGTGAGCGTCATATAGCGCACGCCCAGCGCATGGAACATGCGAAGCACCCTGATGTTGTCCTCGATCATGTAGCCGCCCTCGAGGCCCATCAGCAGGGCGATGCGGCCGGACGCGACGATGCGCCGCACCTCGTCAGCGGTCGTCGCCAGAGCGATGTCCCGCGGGTATTTGTCCGTCGCGGCGCGGATCGCGTCGATCTGGCCGAGGGCCCGCTTCACCGCCATGCCGGGACGCGGTTCGCGGTCCATGTAGATCGCGACGAACACCCCGTCGACACTGCCCTCGCGCAGCTTCGGCAGATCCATGTAGCTGTCGGGATGTCGCTCGGCGAAGCTCCACGGCCCGGGCGGGAACGTTTTCGTCCAGGCGTCCACGACGGGTTGTTGCGCGGGGTCCGCCGCCGCGTCGTACCCGGGGCCCGACATGCCGGGGTCGGTGATGCGCGCGGGCTGGGTGTCCTTTTCCAGGAACGGGGCCATATCGGCGTGCACGTCCATCACCAGGGCCTCGCGGTGCAGTTGCCGGGCACGCTCGCGGACCGGGTCGGCAACCTGCCCGGCGGGCCACACAACGACACCGGTCGTCGTCACGAGCAGGGCCGTCACCATCATCTTGTGTGTCAAAGTCACGGCAGCTCCTCTACTTGCTCTCCGGTGTTCTACTTGCTCTCCGGTGTTCGCCGGTGCGCGGGCCCCAGGCCGTTCGCCGCGGCACCGGCCGTGGGATGGATCTCGGGGTCCGACGGGACGAGGCCCTGGACGTGGGGCGCCCGGGCGCAGGCGCCGCGACAGGGTTGGCGGAGCCGGCCGCACGATGTATGCGGCCGAACACCCGCAGGCACGGTGACCAGGTGGTGGACGGCATGGCCGACTCTCCGGATCACGAACGCTGTAGGTCCGGCGAGGTGCGCCGGCCCGAGGAAACTGTAAACGATTACGGACGACGACGCAAGCCCCCGGCTTCCGACCGGCGGCCTGCCCCGGAAGGCCGCCCGTGGCGGCGGGCGCGTCAGGCCCGAGGCGGGGCGCCACGCACGAAAGCACTGGCTACAATCGGGCATAGACCGAGGCAAGGCGAGGAGGTCGAGCAGCACGAGGTCGTCGGATTTCCACTTGACGGCAGCAAACAAGATCGAGTGTAATCGATACCTTACCGGGTGGGTTCGAGCACCCCGGTGGCCCGGTCGCAGACCCCGCAGATGGCCACTATTCGCGACGTCGCCCGACTGGCAAAGTGCTCGACCGCCACGGTCTCGCGCTTCTTCAACCAGAAATACGTGAGCCCGGAGGCCGAGCAGCGGATCCGCACCGCGATCGACGCCCTCGCGTACTCGCCGAACGTCGCCGCACGCAACCTCAAACTCAAGCGCTCGATGATCCTGGGAATGATCATTCCCGATGTCACCGAGCCCTTCTTCCCCGCGGTCGTCAAGGGCGTCGAGGACGCGGCGCGCGCTCACCAGTTCTCGCTGATGCTCTTCAACACGCAGGAGGACGAGGAGCGGGAGGCCGCGTGCGTCGACATCCTCCTCGCGCACCAGTGTGACGGCCTGCTGTTGATCAAGGCGCCGCGCGGCCCCCGGCACGAACGGTACCGCGCCAAGCTCGCGATGCTGCCGGCCCCCGTGGTCTACCTCGATCGCGCACCGGATTTGGCGGCTGACGCGGTTCTCGTCGACAACGTCACCGGTGCTCGCGCCGGTGTCGAGCATCTGATCAGGCTGGGGCACCGGGACATCGCGATCATCATGATGGGGCGAGACGTTCCGACCCACCTCGATCGCCTCGACGGGTACCGCCGCGCGCTGGCCGAGTACGGGATCGAGGCGCGGCCGGACTTCGTGCACGAGACGGAGCCCACAATGGCCGACTCCTACTCGGTCACGTTGCAGCTGCTGGCGTCGGCAAACCCGCCCACGGCGATCTTCGCGACCAACGCGCGGATCACGCTCGGGGTCATGGCGGCCATCAACAGTCGCAGCCTGCGATGCCCCGAGGACATCAGCGTGCTGGGACACGACGGCTTCGACTGGCAGACGGTCTTTCGGCCGCGCTTGACGATCGTCGAGCAACCGGCGTCACTGATGGGCACCCGCGCCGCGGAGCTGCTCGTGCAGCGGATCTCCGGCGACCTGAACGGCGGCGCGCGGCGGGTCGTGCTCAATCCCGAGCTCGTCGTGCGGGAGTCCTGCGGCGTGTATCGCGAGCATGGCGCGATGACCCGCCTCTCCTCCACGGGGGCCCCCTCCTCCGTCAGGCCGGGATACTCGCCCGCCGTGACGAAGGAGTTGTGAGCGCCCCGCGTGCGGGCCGCCGCCGCTGTGTGATGGTCGACTGTCGCAGCTTCGCGGGCCGCGTTCTCGTCAGCGCACCAGGTGCAGCGCGGTCTGGCGACCGTCCAGGAAGCGCGAGCCCGAAGCCGAAATGAACGCGTCCTGTTCGAGGCCGAACACGACCACTTGCCCGCCCCACTCCGGAATTGGAGTTCTGACGCTCAACTCGATGGAGTAGGCGGTCTCCAGATGCACCGGGTATTCGCCCTTTTCCGGGACCCCGTCCTGGTATTCCGGTAGCCCGACGAACGCGCCGGCCGCGTGCCCGTGGAGGCCGATCGGGTGCGTGTAGATACGCGGCTCGAGCCCTTCGGCCCTCCCCTTCCGCAGCGCCGCGGCCTGCACCTCGTTGCCGAGCCGCCCGTCGCGGAACTCTCCCACCAGGATGTCCTGCATCCGATTGCCTCGTCGGAGGGCTTCCTGCAGCCCGGCGGGCGGGGCTGTCTCGCCTTCGCGCAGCATGTAGGCCAGTTCCTGGATGTCGCTGTTTAATCCGAGGTACTTCAGGCCGATATCGCAGTGAAGCACGTCGCCGCGCCGGATGACGCGGTCGAGCGGCTGGCCCTGCCGCCGAATCAGCGAGGTGTCGTTGAAGAACCAGCGCTCGAGGCCGAGGTCCACCACCTTCTGGTTGAACCACCAATCGAGGTCGTCCAGCGTGGTCACGCCGGGCGTGATTACCGCCGACGAGAAGCCCTCCCGTACGATCGCGTGCGTGATGGCCACCACCCGGTCGTAGAGTGGCAGCTCTTCCGGCAGGCGCCGCTCGAGCACGGCCACGGCCAGATCCTCGGCCGGCACGAGCCGTGCCGCGTACTCGGGACCGATTGCGGCCACGAGCTTCTGCTTCAGGCCGGCCGTGAGGCCATCACCGTATGGAATCTTGACAGCCTGGTCGATGCCGATGCGCTTCGGATTGCGCGCCTTGATGATGCGAGCCAACGCTTCCCACTGAGTCTCGTTGAACTGGTCCCAGTCCTTGGTGTAGAACTCCTTAGCGTGACGAGCGACGAGCAGCCGCTCGATGCCGCCCTCTCCGCGGTCGTAGAAGACCAGGATTCCCAGCCGCCGGACCGCCCATGGATCCTCGGGCACGAGCGGCCGAAACGCGGGATCCTCGACGTTCTCGTTGCTGATCACGAGCCACATGTCGAAGCCGTACCGGCGCATCTCCTCGGGGAGGAGGCGCTCCAGCCGCAGCTTCACCCAGCCGTCGACCACTGGTTTGCGGTCGCGCAGCGGCAGGATGGCGGGCGGGTCGCTGGCCAGCAGCGATCCCATGGGCGCGCCCAGCAACGCGATGACGACCGGGAGAGCAAGCCGAAGCATAGGGCACTTCCTTTCACTGGAGTCCGTCCGGTTCGAACAGGGAGACGACCGGCTGCTCCGCGACCTCTCCTGCGCGCTACGAGCCGGTCGAGCCCGCGATCTTGACGACGACGTACAGGATGTAACCGCCGGTGGCATCCATCTGATGTGGCGTGCCGCGCGGCACGCTGACGATGTCGCCCGCCGCCACGCTGCGCGTGCTGCCGCCGCTGATCAGGGTTCCGCGGTACTCGTGCGGCGCGATGGCCTTCGCGTCGGTGATCTTGCCGCCGAGCGTCGACCGTGCCGATCCGCTCAGCACGAGGAACAGCTCATCGTCCGCCTCGTGAACGTCGGCGGCGCCCTTCCGCTGATCGATGAACGAGGTGTACACGCGGTAGGGCCCGTTCGGCCGCTCGAAGAGCGTCTGCGGCCCCTTCAGGTCGCCGCCGCGCAGCTTCGCCACCAGCCCGTCGAGCTCCGCCTTCTGCACCCACCCGGCCAGCGGGTCGCCGGGCGCGGGTGCCTGCGCCTGCACCAACCAGGGGGCACTGAGCACGAGCGCAGAGGTCAACACGACGTAGATGCGCTTCATCGAGGCCCTCCATCTGTGATCGCCGGCCGCGCGCGGCATGGGTACGGCCGAGTGTATGAAATCGTTTACTGTCCCGTCAACGGCCCGTGCGATCACTCCGGCCGAGCGCGTGGTGCCAGGGACCGCGGCTCGATGCGGCCCAGTGTCGCGAGGATCAGCGCGAACGAGGCCGGGTGGAAGAGCCCGGCCGCCACGAACGGGATCGCGTAGCTGCCGGTGGCGTCGACGATGGCTCCCACCACCAGATTGAACAGCATGGCGCCGAAGGAGCCGGCGCATCCGATCAGGCCCGCCACGGAGCCGACGGCCCGCGCGGGAAACAGATCGGCGGGCAACGTCTGGACGATCACCGACCAGAACTGGTGGCCCAGGAAGGCGAGGCTGACGAACAGCATCGCCTGCTCGAGCGGCGACCGGACGACCAGCAGCGAGAGCGGCATGAGCGCCGCGCCCAGACCGAGCGCGATCTTGCGGGACGCGTCGAGACTGAATCGGCGGCGGATCAGGGCGGACGAGAGCCAGCCGCTCGTCAGGCTGCCGACGCCGGCGAACGCATAGGGAATCCAGGCGTAGTTGCCGATGGCCGCCATGTCGAAGCCGCGCGCGTCGCCGAGGTACTTCGGCAGCCAGAAGATGAAGAAGAACCACGCGCCGTCGGTCAGGAACTTCACCGCGATGAGCGTCCACACGGCCTTGATGCGCAGCAACCGCAGCCATGGGACCGTCGTCGTCGCCTCGAGCGGCCGGTTGGCGTCGGTCAGGTAGGACCGTTCGGCCGCGCCGACGAAGCGGCTGGTCGGCACGGGCGCGTACAGGGCGAACCAGACCACGGCCCACAGCACGCCGACGGCGCCGGTGAAGACGAAGACGGCGCGCCAGCCGAAGGCCAGCGCGATCGCGGCCACGATCGGCGGAGCCACGACCGCCCCGATGGCCGACCCGGTGTTGAACAGGCCGATGGCCATCGACCGCTCGCGCGGCGGGAACCACTCGGCCACGGCCTTGGTCGAGGCCGGGAATCCACCGCCTTCGCCCAGCCCCAGGAAGAAGCGCGCGGCACCCAGGCCGGTCACCGAGGCCGCCAGCGCGTGCGCCGCGCAGGCGAGCGACCACGCGGAGGCGATCACCGTGTACCCGAGGCGCGTGCCGACGAGATCGACGAACCGCCCGCCGCCCGCGTACATGATGGCGTAGGCCAGCAGGAACATCGCCTGGAGTCGGGCGAAGGCGACATTGCTGACGGGGATGTCACGCTGGATCTCGCCGATGACGACCGGAAGCGTCTGTCGATCAAGATAGTTGATGGCGGTGATGGCGACGAGCAGTCCCGCGAGAAGCCACCGGAACCGCCCTGTCGGGATCGGCGCCGCGGTCCGGGCCGGGGCCTCGGCTCGCGCGGGGGGCACGCGCGCGTCGTCCTTGCTGCTCATGCCGCGACCTCCTGGGACACAGGGACCTCATTTCCACGAGGGTCGTTCATGCCGGCCCGCGCTGCGTGGCCCTGCCCGACAGCGCTCCGGAAGGTCAGGACTAGATAGCACCCCGGCGTTCGCGAATCAACGTTGGACGGTGGCAACCAACGGCGGTTGCGCCCGGCGTGCGCGCGCACCTGGATGTGCCCCCCGTTTCGCGCACGAACTCCCCGCAGCCGGCACGGTGATATAAAGTAGCTGACGACCGGAAGCTGAGCGAGGTCTCCATGAAGAGTACACCCGATATGCGGGCGGTCGCCCGGCGGGCACGCGTGTCGATTGCCACCGTCTCGCGCTGCCTGAACGACAAGCGCGTGAGTCCAGCCGCCGAACAGCGGGTCCGCGCCGCGATCAAGGAACTCGCCTACTCGCCGAATCGGCTCGCCCGCAGCCTGCGGTCGCAGAAGACGATGACCCTGGGGATGGTCATCCCGGATATCACCAATCCGTTCTTTCCGGCCGTCGTGAGTGGCGTCGAAGAGACGGCCCGGGCCGCCCGCTTCGCGCTGATACTGTTCAACGCCGGCGAAGACGAAGAACGGGAGTGGGAGTGCCTGAAGGTCCTGCAGGCCCTTCGCTGCGACGGCGTTCTCTTGATCATGGCCCCTGAAGGCCCTGCGCACGCGAGGCGAAGCACTCAGCTGCAGCAGTTCAGGCTGCCCGTCGTGTATCTCGATCGCGCGCCCGACTTCGAGGCTGACATGGTCTTGGCCGACAACGTGCACAGCGCGAAGGAAGCCGTGCGGCACCTCCTGGCGCTCGGGCACAGGCAGATTGGCGTGCTTGTCGCGGATCTCGCGGCCGCCGTCCACCGCGATCGGCTCGAGGGATATCGAGCCGCGCTGCGCGAGGCCGGCCTGACGCCGTCGCCGGTACTCGAGGCACGCGCCAAGCCAACGGTGGCCGACGGCTACGCGGCCACGGCGCAGTTGCTGGCGCGCCCGGATCGGCCCACTGCGCTCTTCGTCACGAGCAACCGACTCACGATGGGCGCGATGTCGTCGATCGAGGCGCATGGACTTCGCTGCCCGCAGGACGTCAGCGTCATCGGGTACGACAATTACGAATGGAACGACGTCTACCACCCGAAGATGACCACCATCGCGCAGCCCACCTATCTCATGGGCGCCCGTGCGGCGGAGTTGCTCATCCATCGCATCACCGGCACCCAAACGAAGGAGCCGCAGCGGATGCTCCTCAAGTCCACGTTGATCATCAGGGAATCCACTGGCGTCTGCCCGGCCGGACGGGACAAAGCCCGGCCGGCCCGTCCCCTCCGCAGCTGAAGCCCGCATCCGATACACCGATTGCCCGGCGGCCGGCAGCGGGGGGACCGGCGCCCCCTCCGAAGAGCCGGCGGCCTGATAGCAATCGTTTACAACCTAATTACTTGAAATACAAGCTATTCTTGCACTAGCATCTTAATCGTTTTCTGCTCTTTGTCTCTTGGGCGGTACGTCGCCGCCGCAACGCACGCAGCCAACAGAGGCTGGCCACGATGATCCGATTGGGTCTGCTGTCGTTCTCCGACGGACGCGACCGCGTGCACGCCAGTCTCCAGCCCGATATCACACACCACCAGCACCGAATCAGGGCGCTGCTCGCAGCAATAGGGGATGTCGCGGTCACCACTGGCGACATCGTCCACTCCCATGACTCGGCGCGTGCAGAGGCGCGCCGCCTCGCGGCGCTCCAACTCGATGCCGTTGTCTTCAACATCCCGGTCTTTGCCTTTCCCAACTACATCGTCCTCGCTGCGCGGCTGATCGGCCGTGTTCCCCTCCTGTTGCTCGGTCCGCACGATCCGCGCTACCCCGGGCTGACAGGCCTGCTGGCCGCGGGCGGCGCCTTGCATCAGGTCGACATTCCCCACGAGCGTCTGTGGCTGGACCTCGACGCGCCGGACGTTGTGGGGCAGCTCGGGACCTTCGCACGGGCGGCGCGCGCGGCCACCCGCCTCCGCGGACAGGTGTACGGCCTCATCGGCGGGCGTTCCATCGGCATGGCAACAGGCGCCGCGCCAGCCGAACTCTGGCAGCGTCAGTTCGGCGTGGATGTCGATCACGTCGATCAGTCCGAGATCGTGCGGTTGGCGGAGCTCGTCGGCGAGGATGAGGTCCGCCGCGCCAAGGCGTGGCTGCAAGCGCACGTCCGGGAGATCGTGTTCGACGGAGTGCAGTTCACTCCCGAGAAATGGGAGTTCCAAATTCGCTGCTATGCAGCGCTCAAGCAGCTCGTGGCCCGGTCCGGATTCGACTTCGCAGGCATCAAGTGCCACTACGAGATGAGCGAGTTCCATGTCGTGCAGTGCATCAGTGCGGCGTTCATGAACGACCCGTATGATTGGGACGGGCCCAAGGCGCCGATGCCACTGGCCTGCGAAGCCGACTCCGACGGCGCCCTCACCATGCAGCTGCTCCAGATGGTGTCGGCCCAGCCCACCTGCCTCTTGGACCTGCGTTACTTCGATCCGGTCCGGGACGTGTACATCATGCCCAACTGCGGGTCGGCTCCGACGTGGTTCGCCGCGCGCAGCAATGATCCGGCGGTCAATCTCGCCCGCGTCCGGCTGGTACCTTCGATCGGCAAGTACGCCGGCGGCGGTGCGCACGTCGAGTTCGTCTTCCAGGAAGGCGAGCTGACGCTTGCGCGTCTCACCCGCTCGCGCGAGGGCTATCGCATGGTCATCATGGGGGGCGAGGCCGTCGCGCTCGATCCCGCCGGTGTGGTGGGGTCGGCTCCCAACTGGCCGCACGCCTTCGTCCGGCTCGCGCTTCCGCCGTCGAATCTCGTGACCCTGCTGCAGGCGAACCATCTGCATGCCGTCGCGGGCGACTGGCAGGCGGAGCTCGTCCTGCTGTGCCGGCTGCTCGGCGTCGACCCGATCGTCGTCGGCGCGGACGGCCGTCTTGCCGGGGAGCACGCGCTTCGCCCGAAGCTGTCTGCGGGCATACCGCTTTCGCTCGTGCAGGTAGGCGCACGGCCGATATGAAACCCTGCCTGCTCGGGCTCGACATCGGCGGCACCGGCGCGAAGGCCGGCCTCTTCGCAACCGGGTCGGACGAGCAGCTCGGGTCCGGTTACGTCGAGTACCGGATGACGAGCGCGGTGCCGGGTCATGCGGAGCACGATGCCGAAACGTGGTGGCAGGCCGCCGTGCTCGCGATTCGTCAGGCCATCAATGGGACCGACCCCTCCGCCATTCAGGGGGTAGGCGTTAGCTGCACGAACGGACTGGTCGCGGTCGATGCGGCGGGACGGCCGCTCCGGGCCGCCATCATGCTCTGGGACCAGCGCGCGGTGCCTGAGGTGGACCGCATCGCTCGCACGATCGGTCCCGAACGCATCTTCGAGATCACGGGCAACCCGCTCGCCCCTGGGGCGTACTCGCTCCCGACGATCCTGTGGCTCGAAGGGAACGAGCCGGAGACGTTCCGCGCAGCCTGCAAGCTCCTGGTCCCCGGCGGCTATCTCGTCGCGCGTCTGACGGGTGAGTTCACCATCGACCACTCGCGCGCCTGCACCACCCTGCTGTTCGACATCAGGCGACTCCAGTGGCATTGGCCCTTCCTGGAGGCGCTCGGAATCCCGCGCGAGAAGCTGCCGCGCCCTTTGCCCAGCCTGGCGCTCGCGGGGCTGGTCACGGCAGAGGCTGCGGAACTGACCGGGCTCCGTGCGCGCACACCGGTCGTCGCCGGCTGCATGGATACGGTGGCGGCCTCGATCGGCTGCGGCGTCATGGAGCCGGGCGAGTGCTTCGTGATCATGGGCACCGCAGCGCGCGTGTGCACGAACCTGCTAGAGGCGGAGTTCGACCGCCGCTTCATGAACTGTTCGCACACGGCGGCCGGCCGGTGGCTCGCCATCGGTGCCCTCAACGGGATCGGTTCGTCGTGGCGCTGGATGCGCGATACGTTCGGACAGCCGGAGCAGGCTCTCGCGCGGTGTTCGGGACAGGATACGTACGATTTGCTCACGGCGGAGGCGGCCAAGGCGCCGCCGGGAAGCAAGGGGCTCATCTTCCTGCCGTACATCTCCGGGGAGCGCACGCCAGTCTGGAACCCGAAGGCCCGCAGCGTGTTCCTCGGGATCACCCTTGCACACGAGCGCTGCGACGTGCTGCGATCGGTGCTCGAGGGTGCCGCGTTCGCGATCCGCCAGACCGTGGAGATCCTCGAGACCGAGCAGGGGCTCGCCATCCCGGCACTGCGGATCGGCGGTACCGCCGCCCGCAGTACGGTCTGGAACCAGATCATCGCGGACGTGCTGGGCAAGCCGGTCGTCAGCATGGTGGAGACGCAGACCGAGGTGCTCGGCGCCGCGCTGCTCGCCGGGGTCGGGCTCGGCGTGTATCAAGACTTCGATGAGGCGATCGCCATCCACGTGAAGCGGGTCCGTCTCTTCTCGCCAGACGAGCGGGCGGGCGCCACCTACGACCGGCTCTATCCGCTCTACCGCGATCTGTACAAAGATGTCGAACCCTATTTCGCGCGCCTGGCGGGCATCGATCTGCCGGGAGCGCGGGTCGGCCGAGGAGACCTTGGATGACGGAGGACGGGATCCGGCAGCAGTTGGTCAAGTACGCCCGCCTGGCGTACAGCCGTCATTTGGTCAGGGGATCAGGAGGTAACTTCAGCGCGCGAGTCGATTCAGGCCGCATGCTCATCACGCCGACGGGGGTGTCGCTCGGAGACACCGAGCCGACGAGCCTGGTCGAGGTGGACATCGCGTCCTACGCCTGCCAGTCGCCCGCTGGATATCAGCCCTCCAAGGAATACCGGTACCACGCCGACATCCTGCGCCTGCGCCCGGACATCGGCGCGGTCCTCCATGTGCACCCGCCGCACGCGACGGCCTTTGCAGTCAAGAAGCGCGACATCCCCATGCTCACCGATGCGGCATTCAAACAGCGTCCAATCCCGCGGGTGTCGTTCGCCCCGTCGGGGTCCGATACGCTGCAGCAGCGGGTGGCCGACGCAATCACGACCAATCCTGGATGCGCGGCCCTGCTGCTCGAGGAGCACGGTCTGGTCACGCTCGGAATAACCGTGGTCGCGGCCTTCTATCTGGCGGACCTCGTCGAGGAACTCGCGCACATCGCCTGCCTCGCGGCGGCGCTGTAGGGAGGAGGCGTCCGATGGAGACGTTCGGGGACAGACCTCCCCAGGTAAACCGCGACGCCAGCAACACAGACAAGGGCCGCCCGGGCTGTGGATCTAACCCATCTTGAACACTTTCAAAAGTGAAGTCCTGCGCGTGCAGACACTTACAGCCGCGTCTTTCGTGTAGTGACACGTCCGCCTCCGGGCTCCGGGGGTACCCCAGGGGCCTCGGCTGGCCGCAGCGCCGGCGGGATGGCGACCCCGCAGGCCTGAAAGACTTTGCCGACGGTTCGTTTGGCTTCGCTGCGCACGAGGTACGCGTGGCCATCGATCGTGATCGTCGTCTCGTGCAGCGCGTCGAGGTCGCGCATCACGTCGGCCCACTCCAGCGACCAGCGCTTCGCAGCCAGTCGCCGCTCGAGCTCCTGCCGGAGGACGAGCGCCAAGAACGAACAGAAGACGTGGCCGCGAATGTGCTCGTCGCGCTGATGGTAGATCGGGCGGGTCTCGAGGACCGACTTCATCGACCGGAAGATGGCTTCGACCATCCAGAGGTGTTTGTAGGCCAGGGCCACGACCAGCGGCTCGAGGTCTGTGTCGGTGCGCAGCACCCACAGCCCGTCATACCGGGCATCGTCCTCGACTTTCGCGGTATCGATCGTAAAGCGGGTGCCCTGACTCTTGAGAAACCGCCGATATCCTCTGTTGCCCACGAGCGCCTTGTCGCCGTGCGACAACGCGGTGCGCAGCGCCGCGACGATCGCCTCGCGATCGTGTCGGTCCTTGCGCGCCTGCTCCGCATTGAAACAGACGATGTAGCGGTGCTCGCCGACCCTCACCTCTTTCACCTGCAATGGCGCCGGGTCATGACTCGCCGTACGGGCTGGGAACACCTCGGTCCATCGCCCTTTCGCACCGACGACCGCCCGCGCTTCCGTCGAGCTCCGCATGCGCACGCCGAGTATGTACGACCACTCTCGATCGTCAAGCGCGGCGATCGTCTCCGCGCTGATCATCCCGCGGTCCGCCACGACACAGACGTCGCGCACGTGGAAGACCTGCTTGAGGCGGTCCACGATCGGGATCAACGTTTTCACATCCGTCGTGTTGCCCGGCCACATCTCGCTGCAGACCGGGTGACCGTCCGCGTCGAGCACGACGCCGACCACCATTTGCCGCACGTCGGGCCGGTGATCCTTCGAGTGGCCGTGGTGCCCGATGGTTTGGCCGCCGGTGCCCTCGAAGTCGATCGAGGTGGTGTCGAAGAAGACCAGATGGAGATTCTGGTTGAAGAGGTCTCGGCGGCGCGCAAACAACGCTTCTTCGATGCGGTCCTTCTGCGTCCGCGGGGCAAACGGCGTCGCGCCCGTCTGTGCCGCCGCCGGCAGCGGCGCGCCCAACCACCGCATGGCCCGGTAGAGCTGATGAAGGCCGAGCGCCTCGGTCCCGGGCAAGGCATAGTCCTGTTTCCATCGCTGGGCGGCTCGATCACTACCGGGCGCCATCAGCCGGTGGAGCACCGTCAGGAAGATCGCGCGCTCCACATCGAAGTCGAATCGACGCGTCGCCAGCTGCTCCTGCAGCACCGCTTGCATGCCGCACTCCTGCCACAGGCGCTCGAAGATCAGGCCGGGCCCAAGTGTGACGGTCCGCGTCGACGTCATCTCGCCCTTCGCATGCGCATCGAGGAGGGCGACCTTCTCGGCGAACCGGCCCAGACTCCGCACCAAGGTGTCGAGCTGTCCCGACGCCTGCAACTCGTCCAGGCGTCCGAAGCGATGGAGGACGCGCTGCACCAGGCGGCCGTCCACGCGTTCGTTTTCAACGAGGAGCAGGTAGGTGCGAGGGCCGTTGGTCTGCGTGCGGATGAACACGGCGCGCCCCTCCGTTTCGTGTCATCCCATTCTACCTCCACTCAACAGTATTGCAAACGCTATCTGGTCAATGACGTGACACTACATCTAGCTCGCGAGCACACGACATCGACGCAAAACACTAGGAATTCTGATGATTGGCGAACTTTCCGGCGGGCAAAGTGTCCAAGATCGGTCTAACACGGTGCCGAAAGAGTGAGCTCGGCGGGACCGACAGATAAGATGATCGCGCCCCGCTCGTGGCGGCAAGAGCCTTGTCAGACCCTTCTGCACACTTCAAACGCGCGTGCGCGCGCAGGGCGGGTGGCATCCATTACTGGCCTTGATCCCGATCCGGTGGACAGGTTGACTACGCCGCGTGAGTCTCCTGTGCTCGTCGTTCGCGAACGCCGCCGGGCTGATCTGACCGAGCGTCGAATGCCGGCGTCGTTGGTTGTAGAACACCTCGATGTAGTCGAACAACGCCATCTTGGCCTCGCCGTGGCCGTCGAAGTGCTCACCGAGCTCGCTCTTCACCGTCGAGAAGAAGCTCTCCATGACCGCGTTATCGTAGCAGTCCCCCCGGCGGCTCATGCTGCCGATCAAGCCGCGCGCGTCGAGGATGGCCTGGTAATCCTGGCTGGCGTAGGTGCAGCCCTGGTCGGAGTGGTGCAGCAGACCGGCGTCCGGACACCGCCGCCGCCACGCCATCTCCAAGGCCTTGATGGCCAGGTGTCGGTCGTTCACCGCGCTGAGGGCCCAGCCGACGACGAACCGCGAGAAGAGGTCCAGAATCGCGGCCAAGTAGAGTTTCCCGCTCTCGCCGATGACGAACTCCGTCGTGTCGCCCACCCAGCGCCGATTCGGGGCCTCGGCCGTGAACTGCCGGTCGAGCAGATTCGCCGCGACCGGCTGGTCGTGGTCGCTCATCGTGGTGCACTTGAACCGCTTGCGCGCGCGGGCTTTCAGGCCGTCCTCCTGCATCAATCGAATCACGCGCTTGCGGCTGACGCAGACGTCTTGCTCGCGCAGGTCCTCGTGAATGCGCGGGCTGCCGTACCGCTGCTTGCTCCCGTCGAACGACGCCCGCACCAGCACACGCAGCTGCCGATCGCGGTGCGCGTGGGCCGATTCCGGCCGCCGGCACCAAGCGTGATAGCCGCTCGCCGAAACCCCCAGAACCTGGCACATCGTCGTGATGGGGAAGGTCGCCTTCCTCGCGTGAATCAGCGCGAACGTGTCGCTGGCTCTTTCGCGAAGAAGGCCGCGGCGTTTTTTAGGATCTCCCGCTCAAGTCGTAGCTGCCGGTTTTCTTTGCGCAGCCGCGTGAGCTCCTCCCGCTCGGCCGTCGTCAACCCCGTCCGCCCGTGGGTGCGGTCGGCCCGCGCCCGGTTGACCCATTCTCGGAGGGCGGTCTCGGTCAGATCGAGTTCCGGGCCACCTGGCCGACCGTCTTGCCATCATCGAGCACCAGGCGCACCGCCCCCGCTTTGAACTCATCCGTGAACGACCGCCGGCGGCGCCGGCCTTTCGCGTCTGTGGGCATCGTGGACATCCTATCCGCCTTTGGAAAGGTGTCCACTGAATCGGAGGCGGTCTCACGTGATCGACGTAACATTGTCTGCGACGATGTGGGCGGTGTTGATCACGTGGGGGTGGACCGATGCGGCAGTTCGGGAATCGTGGTGGGCAGTTGAGCGTTGCCGAACACTTGGAAATCAGACGGCGCATCGCGGATGGCCAGACGTTTGCGGTGGCGGCTGCCGCCGTCGGGTGCTCGACCAAGTCGATCCAACGCCTGATCTTCCGATGCGGGGGGCTGCCGCCGCCTGTGGGAGCGCGCTCAGCACTGAGGCTGTCGTGCGCAGAACGGGAGGAGCTATTGAGAGGGCTCCGCGCCGGAGAGTCCCTGCGAGCGGTCGCGTCTCGTCTGGGCCGGGCGCCATCGACGATCTCCCGCGAAGTCATCGCGAACGGTAGCCGACAACGCTATCGCGCCTGCCTGGCTGAGAAAGACGGCGATGCGTCGGGCCCGGCGGCCGAAGCCCGCAAAGCTGGCCGCAGACACCCGACTGCGGCATGAGGTCGAACGCCGGTTGGGGGAGCGCTGGTCTCCCCAGCAGATCGCTGCGCGACTCGTTCGGGACTACCCTAATGATCCAGAGATGCGCGTGTCGCACGAAACGATCTACCGGTCTCGATCACCAACGGGTTTACCGTGGCCCCTGCTTCGGGTTGGGGACGCCAGCCTTCGCTCTGTGAAATCCCAAGACTAGGGTGACAGATCTGGCTGGGTAAACCAGCGAGCTCACCTAAGTAACAGGCGAAGGCGGACCCGCTCTTCCTTCCACGACCAACTTTTCCTGGCGAGGCACCTTTTGCCAGCCTCGACGCCCTGATCGCCGCACGTCCGAGGATTCTCTCGCCACCGTCCGCGGGTCGCGCCTTGCGCCGGGCCACGCATGGCCTCCCCGAAGCGCATCGTCCACCTGCTCGAAAGTCTCTCCGAGCCCGCCCGCCACTACACCGGCCTCACCTCCGATCTCGCCGCGCGCCGGCACTCGACGACGTCGGAATGTCGCTCGACGAGTACCGCGGGTTCGGCGAGGCGCCGTATCAGGCGATCGGGGTGCCGTTCGTCGACATCGACTACCGCCGGATCGCGGCCCGGGTGAAGGCCGGCGTCAAGTCGAACGAGCTCCCGGGCCGGTTCGCCCGCGCGCTGAGCGGCCCGGCCGTGGACGCCGACCGCCGCGCCCGGCCGCCCGCTACCTGCACACGATCGGGCTGGTCAGGCGCGGCGGCGCGTGGCAGATCCTGCTGCTGCGGAACTGGGCGGCGCCGCCGGGCGCTTGCGCGGGCGGCCGCTTTCGCGGCAGGATCTACGCATGCCCAACAACGTCCGCCGTTTCTCCGGCGCGTGCCGCCGCCTCGTCTTCTCGCTCGTCGCCATCTGTCTCGTTGCGCCCGCGCTGCCGCGGGCGCAGCAGCCCGTCGACATGCGCGCGTTGCAGGACGAGGCCGTCGCCAATCTCGAGCAGTACATCCGCCTCAACACGACCAATCCGCCCGGCCATGAAGATCGGACGATGAAGTTCTTCGCCGACATCCTCACCAAGGAAGGGATCCCGTTCGAGACGGCCGAGTCGGCGCCCGGGCGCGGCAACATCTGGGCGCGGCTGAAAGGGGGATCGCAGCCGGCGCTGCTCCTCCTGAGCCACATGGACGTCGTCCCCGCCGATCCGCGGTTCTGGAGCGTCGACCCGTTCGCGGCGACGGTGAAGGACGGCTACATCTGGGGGCGCGGCACGCTCGACACGAAGTCGCTCGGGATCGTCGAGCTCGAGGCGTTCCTCGCGCTGCACCGCGCGAAGGTGCCGCTCGATCGCGACGTCGTGTTCATGGCGACGGCCGACGAGGAGGCGGGCGCCGCGTACGGCGCGGGCTGGGTCGTCGAGCATCACCCCGAGGCGTTCAAGGGCGTCGGCTTCGTCCTGAACGAAGGCGGCGGCGGGAGCGTGGACGCGGGGCGGCAGGAGTTCGGGATCGAGGTCACGCAGAAGGTGCCGTACTGGTTCAAGCTGACGTCCACGGGCACGCCGCGGCACGGCTCGGAGCCGCCGGTGGCGTCGGCGGTGAACCGGCTCATTCGCGCGCTCTACCGGCTGCAGACCTACGAGTTCGCGCCACGGATCATCCCGGCGGTCGACACGTACTTCAAGGGCATCGCGGCGACCGCGCCGCCCCAGTGGAAGGACGCCTTCCTCGACATGGCGAAGACCGTCAAGGACCCCGACGCGCTGCTGCGGCTGAAGACGGAGTATCCGGAGAAGGCGGCGCTGACGCGCAACACGTGCTCGATCACGATGCTGTCCGGGAGCCCGAAGGTGAACGTGATCCCGCCCGAGGCGAGCGCGGAGCTCGACTGCCGCCTGCTGCCCGACCAGGACGTGCCGGCGTTCAAGCGCGAGCTCGAAGACGCGCTCAACGATCCGGGGATCACGATCGAGCAGTTGCTCGGCTTCACGCCCGCCGTGTCGTCCACCGACAACGCGCTCTACCGCGCGATTGCGACCGTCACGAAGGCGCACTACCCCAACGCGGCGATCGTGCCGTCGGTCTCGACCGGCTTCACCGACAGCCACTTCTTCCGCGATCGCGGCATCGCGTCGTACGGCTACGCGCCGTTCCTCATCCCGCAGGCGGACGAGTCGGGCGTGCACGGGAACAACGAGCGGATCTCGATCGAGAACGTGCGGACGGGCACCCAGATGCTGTACGAGATCGTGAAGGCGATGGTGTCACAGTAGGGTCGGCGGGCGACCGGCGATGCCGGTTGCCATCTCGAGCGACACCGCCAAGAAGGAGATCTCGATGGCCCCGGTTCGTTTGTCGTTCTGGCTATCGCCTTTCAAGGACTGTCCGGCCTCGTTGTGTCCCCTTCCAACTCGTCGTCTGTCGCCACTTCGTGAGCTTCTTCCCGTCTTCTGACATGGACCACACCTCTCGCTCTGTGGTCGTATTCGCGCCCTCCTGCGTCGTCCTGACGAACACCAGGGCAGGCCCGTCCCATGTCACGATGATGCTGCGGCTGCGCCCGTCTCGGTCGGTGCTGGTTTCGGCTGGACCACCGATAGTGTAGGTGTGCTCACGATTGAGAGCGCCCCAGCCGACTCCTCCTGAAAACTGAGCTTTCACCTTGATCTTGAGTGTCGAGTCGTGCAGGTCTATGCGCTCGACGTGCGTGTCTTCCGGACCGAGCTCCGGCTCGATCTGGCTCCAGGTTCCTGAGAAGTTCGGTCTAGACTGTGCGGCCCAGGCCACTGCTGCCAGCGATAGCATGAGGAAGACGAGCGGGAGTTTGCGCGAGAGGCAGGTCTGCATTCGGTGTTCCTTTCTACCTGCGAGGCGCTGCTAACCTTGTCCACAATTAGACGCTCGTTCAGATGGAACGGTCGGGAGCAGCGTGCCCCTCGCAACTTGATCAGACCTGCATGTGTCGCTATCTCGCTCTGCGACGGACTACGCCGCCTTGACGCGCGTCGAGATGCGCGTGGCCCAAGCGTCGTCTGGTCCCGTTGGGGACGCCAACTTAGGTACAACCCCCGCGAGCAACGGGCGCACCGTCCCGGTGCCGGCAAACGTGTAGTATCCGCCGCCCAAGACGTTGAGCACCGCGTCCTCGAAGGCGCGCGCCGGAAGAGTCGGACGGTTCGCACAGGCGGCGCGTCCACGGCGGTGAAACATACGGCAGCCGTGGAAGACGACGCGAGCGCCGCCGTGGGCCCGGGCCGTCTGTGCCGGTCTTCGGGGACGGGCGAACGGCTATCGGCTGCTCCAACGATCGTAATCGACCTTTTCCCGGGCTCTCGTGCTACCCTAACGCTCCCACGGGATGATGGCGAGATTCCCCAGTGCCGCGTCCCTTGCCGCCAGCCTCCCCTCCGGAGCCATGGCACGTCTCGGTCAACAACGGAAAGGACTGACCTCATGCCCCCTCTCAGGAAGACCCTCACGCGGGCACTCTGCGGATCAGTGGCGATCTGCCTGGCCGTGCCACTGTTCTCACTGCTGGCTGTCTCGCCCAGCTTTGCCCAGGACATAAAGGACGGGCATGCGGTGCTTGAGGAGCGCCGCATCCGGGCGTACACGTACCTCGGCGGAGATGAGAACATCATCCGCCAAACGGTCCAGCGGATCACGAAGCGGGAAGGCGATGCCCCCGGATCCTGGGTCTACGAGTGGCGCATCCTCGGCGAGTACTACGAGGGCCTCGGCGACGCGATCGCCAAGCGGGGACCGCGTCGAGCAGCCCTCGACGCCTACATGACGGCCGTCGCCTACTACGCGCTCGGCTGGTTCCCGAGGGTCACCAACGCCGAGGAAGCTCGGGACTACGATGAGCAGCTGCGCGCGTATCAGAAGGGAGGAAAGCTGTTCGACGTGCCGCTGGAGGTGGTGAACGTGCCGTACAAGGACGGCCATCTCGTCACCTATCTGCACCGGCCGCTGGGCGTCGAGAAGCCGCCGCTCGTCATCTGGAGCGGAGGCGTCGACCAGTACAAGGCGAACCACTACCGCCCCGTCCAGGACATGCTCGCCAAAGGACTGGCCGTCGCCACCTTCGACCTGCCCGGCTTCGGCGAGAGCAGGCAATGGCCCAGAGATCCCGCGTCGGACGCCCATATCGCCATCATGGAGCACTACATGAAGCGAGGGGATATCGATGCCAAGCGCATCAGCTTCTTCGGGCAAAGCTATGGCGGGGGCGCCTCCTTGCGTGTGGCCCTGCGAAACGATCCACGCATCACGTCGGTCGTGGCCATGTGTGCGGCGCTGCACTTGGGCAAGCCCAACTCGTTGGTGGATGCGGCAAAAGTCGGACAGGGCAAGCTGATCAACGGGCCTCTACTCGTGGTCAACGGCACGCGCGATCCCGGCAGCCCCGTCGCGGACCTGATGTCGACCTACGAGTCGGCGAAGGTGGCCGATCTGTGGCTGCTCGGCCTCGGCGAGCATTGCGCGGTGGAGTACTATCCAGTCGTGATGCCGCAGGTGGCCCAGTGGGTGGTTGAGAAGAACTCCAAGTGACGTGAGAGTCTGGAACCCGGCGGGCGGCCGACCCGCCGGGTCCAAGTACACCGTCCTGCCCGTCGCGGCCGGCTGTGAACCCGCCTCGAGAGAGGCTGAGGCCGCTGTGGACTCAAGAGCACTTCCTACTTGGTCGTCGGCGCAAACGAGAACTCGGAATGTTCAGAGTGCTCCGGGGCCGCGTGATTGGTCATTCCGGAAGCGACCTGGGGGAACACCACCGGCACCCTCGCAGCACGCAGACCGAAACAGCAGTTCGCAGGCCAAGACCCGCACGCGGTCGGGCGTGGCGCGCGGCACCGTCGGCGGCTCAACGGATTCCCAGCCCGAAATACCACATCTCGAACGGCGGCGGAACAAGGCCTTTCTTCGTGATCGCAAACACGACATTGATGGATGACCCGCCCGACCAGTTCGGAACAGCAAGGGTCTTGCGGCGGTCAATGCGGCCCGTCTTGCCGCCTCGGGGGTCGTGGGAGAACGCCTCCAGCTCCGTATACTCCACCCTGACCACGTTCGCCTCGACGTTCGGCACGTCGATGCTCGGCGACGTTCCGTACGAAACGCCCTCATGCACACTGGCCTCCTGATCCCAGTATGCGACGAGGATATTTTTCGCTTCGATCCGCCATGTGATGGTCCCGTGGGATTCAACCGGATCGTTGGGGGCGTTAACCTGGAACGTTGCAGTTTGACTGGCTGTCAGGCTGAGTATCCGCCCGTCGTCTGGAGAAATCGTCCCTCGGATCTCGCCCCTGGCATTCTTGGTCGAGTAGAGCCAGACAAACGTCGTACCGTCCCAGACGGGAGGTGCCGTCCCGGCGCTGAGGTCATAGGGCCGGCCGCCAATGGTCTGCCAAGAGGACTCCTGATACGTTTCCAACCCTCCGTCGCTGTACTCTCCTTTGTACTCCGCGCCCGCAAAACCAACCTCCACCCAAATCGTGTCGCACTTGTGCAATGTGGCCCAGAACTCCGGATTCCCGTGGCTCTCCGGTGGCGGCGTCTCCACATCCACGCGGCTCGGCGGTGGCGGTGGCTCCACGGCCTTCGCGGGCTCCTTGGCGGCGGCCGGCTCGGGCTGGACGTTGGCCATGGCCTCTGCCTCGCACGCGATTCTGCCGGTCTCCTTGT
The DNA here is from genome assembly GCA_024641665.1 of Acidobacteriota bacterium. Lineage (GTDB taxonomy): Bacteria > Acidobacteriota > Vicinamibacteria > Vicinamibacterales > JAHECP01 > JAHECP01. The sequence goes on along the minus strand of JAHECP010000005.1, from coordinate 36,373 downwards.
TGCGCAACGCGGCCTTGACGTAGTGTGGCCCCTCTTCGGACGCTGTGACGTCCATGTCTTTGGGGCCATCCAACGTCTGGAGCGCGTCGTCGAGGTACCAGTCGATGGCGAGCCCGTCGAGCGGAAGCAGTGTGGACGCGGCAAACGGCACAGGGCAGTGCTGGCCGACCACACAGTACTGGCGGGCCGGCAAGACCCTCAGGTCGCAGGCCGTCGAATTGACCGTCAGGTACTTGAAATCGTGCCAGACCCACTTCCCATCCAACGCCTTCAATGAGATCTTCAACCCAAGGACATTCTTGCCCGGCCGTAGACCAATCACCACGCCCGTGTCGGTATCCTGGTTCATCCACGCCCCGTCTCGATAGACGCTGACGCCAAACGGCAGGGTCCCGTTCTCGGCGACAATCGTGATCGTCGGCTCAGAGTAGGTTTCCCCGTCCCTCAGTTCATACTTCTTACCGTCGGCATTCACCGTCATCAGCGCGTAGCTGAGAAACGGATCCGCGTCAAACTTGCCGCTTCTGAACTGCTGCCATCGTTTCGGGAGCTGAGCCCTTATCTTAGGGCCGATAGGAAAGGGCATCATCGTGTTGTATTGCGAGACCTTGTCGAGATCGGCGCGGTCCCTCGACAGGTAGGGCTGGAACTTGCCATCCAGGGTCAGTTCGACCGGAAGGCGCTCGTGACCAGGATAGACGGGGTCGGCCACGTAGAGCTTGGTGTCCGAGATGCGATAGACCAGGAGGTACTTGACGGCGACGATCCGGCGCTCGTCGTCGGTCACCTCCAGCGCCGTCAGAATCTGCGGCTCGTGCGTCTGGAGCATGGCCGATGCCACCTCGCGCCACACATCTTTCGGCGTCTGTTTTGCCGCGACCACGTCGGGTGTGACCACCGCCGGCTCCTGCTCGAGATCCGATTCGACGGTCGACACGAGCCGCAGCGCGAGGCTGTCGTCCTCCCAAATCGTCGTCGGGCCGCCGCCGTTGTTGTCGTAGCGGTTGTAGAGGTGCGCCCCGCCGCCGTCTGGTTTCGCACCGAAGTACCAGACCGCCGTGAGCACCATCCCCAGGCCGTGTCCGTCGGGCCAGTAGGACGCAGTGGACCCATAGTTCGGAAACTGCCAGTCGTCTTGTCCCGGCCGGAAGCCGGTGTCGATCTGGCCGCGTAACGTCTGCAGGTCGTAGGAATTCTGGCGGGCACGCAGGGCGTCGCCGGCCAGCACGACGGTGGCCAGGCCCACGAGCGCGATCAGCACGCGGCGGTGGCGAACGAGCACAAGAGGATGAAGAAGCATACTGCTCGGCTCCGATGGGCAGGGTCATCCCGCCGGCCAGATTGGAGGGCCGGGCAGGCGGAGACGCGGCGGTTGAACAGGTTCGTGGTGCTCGAGGACAACGCAGGGCGTGCGCTGCACGCGGAGCGCGCGCGGCAGGAGGTCGCGTTCCTCAGAGCCGGCTCGTGGGCGCCTCCTGGAGCCCGGGCCCAGGTGCGCGAAGCATAACGCAAATGCCGGGAAGAGCACAGGCCCGGACGGCGGCCGGCAGACCCACCGCCGGGTCGGACGAGCTGCGGACGAAGCTGGACGCGGGCGTACCAGCGCCGGATATCGGTGCAGGATGGGACGCTTACCTGCGGCGCTTCGAGGACGTTCGAGCGCGGGGCCTCTTGTACCAGTTCCAGCCTCTCGCCGAGCGGCCGCGCGACCGTCGGCCCCGAAGCCAGCGTGCACACTACCGTCCGCGAAAACCCTCGATCACGCGATCGAACACCGCTTCACCGGCGGCGAAGCCGCTCGTCGCGAACGTTCCGGCCAGAACCACAAAGTGATCCGGATAGCTGACGAAGACCACCTTCGAAATAGCCTCCGCGCCTTCGTACGTGCCCGCGTACGCCGGCTGCCCGTCGACATCCAGCACCCGCCCGGCGCGCTTGACCCTCAGCACCTCCGTCGGTCCGACGGCCCGCGATTCCCATCCCGCCGCATACGAGACGGGATCGACCTTCACGGATACGCGGCCGGACGTGATCTCGATCATGCCGGCGCCATCCGGCGCCGTCAGCCGGACATCGGCTGGCGCCGCGTCGTCGCTCAGCGACCAGCCGTTGGGCACGACGAGCTGATAGCCGGCACTCGGATGTCGGTAGACGCGCGGCTCGTTCCCCGCGCCGGCTGACACGACGCGGAAGCGCGTCGAAGCCGCGACGGTGTTGTGGACCGTCAGATCGACGCGATAGTCGCCCGCCGGCCAGCGCTTGCCGGGTGCCAGCTCGAGGTTGAACTGGCCCCAGTTACCGACCGGTCCGACCGTGATCGTCACGTCGCCAATGTGCGTCGACGGATCGCTTCCGAGGAAATACCAGTCGGACTTGACGATGGTGCCAGCCGGACAGCCTTCGTGCTGAAACCACACGTAGATCGGTCCATCGTCTGGCGTGAAGGTCTCGGTTGCCCCGACCGGGCGCCCCCCCCTCACGGCGTGCGCGGCGGTCAGGCCGAGAATGCGGGCGGGCACGGTGACTGTCGGCTCCGGCGCGGACGTCACCGGTATGCTCGCTTCGGGCGGCACTGGCGTCTGGCGCGTCCACGCACTCGCCCCGAACGGCCCCGAGCTCGACACGAGTGTCATGTGCGTGGCGTCGACGATCCGCAGCTTGATGTGGCCACTCAAGCGAATGGGGTACGGCGGCACGTCCTGGAAGTCGCCCTCGACCATGTCACCATTGATCGTCCCGGTGAACGTGTGTCCCCACTGCCGGTTGTCCGCGGCATGCGCCGACCAGGTCACCGTCGAACCGGACTGCGTGACGACGTAGACGCCGTTGGCTTGGTCGAGCCAGGTGCCGGTCAGGCTCCAGCCACCAGACGACGCCACGCGCGCCTCCTGCAGTGGCGAGCTCATCGGCCGGCCTAGGCTCGCGCTCGCCTTCGACGACAGGGGAAACACGCGCGTGACGCCGCGCCCTGGCACGCTGACCACGGCCGACCCGGCAGACACGCTCGCCGCACGGCCCGTCGCACGCTCAGTCACTTTGACGGTGCCTTCGAGCACCGCGATCGCGCTCACGCCGTTGTAGCCCACCTCCACGGCGAACTTCGTTCCGGTGGGGTCGAAGCTCACCGACGGGCCCTGGCCGTGGAACTGCAGGACCTCCGGCGTCGCGCTGGGCGGATCGCTCTTGACGAAGTCGCCGCCGCCGTTGATCGTGCCGCGGATGCTCGAGTGCTCTGAACTCGCGATGATGACCTGGCCGCCCGGTAGATAGTGCGTGAGGCCGTTTCGGTCGAAGACGATGTACTCGTGCGGTGAAAGTGTACGGGCGTGCGCCGCGGCATCGGCGCCGGTGATGCCCGCGATCGTCTTGTCCGCGGCCGCGGCATCGCCGACGAGATCCGCGATCTCCTGCGCGATGAGGCCCTGATCCGACAGCACGTCGAACCGGCCGCCGAGCTTGAGCCGATCGGCCAGGACGGGCAGCGTCGAGATGGCCCTGGGCCGGCCCGAGTCATCGATGACGTACGGCCGACCGTTCTCATCGACCGCGACCATGAACGCGTTCGTGCCGGCGATGCGGCGCGCCATCTCGTCGACCGTCGGCGTCTGGCCGATCTCCGTATCCAGGCTCCAGGCAGGCGCCGCACCAGGCGGATGAGCAAGACCGTGCTCGAGCGTGGCCGCCTCTGGCCCGCACGCGACGATCTTCTTGTTCACGTACGCTTCGAGCTTCTGAAGGGCGAGCGGCCAGACGCAATCGTCGTATCCCGCGAGGTCCCCCGTCGTCCACGACCCGGCGCAGGCGCGCACAAACTTCACACGCTCCCCCCATGGGTCTTTCGGAAAGGGGCCGTCCACCGCAATGAACGCATCCGCGAACGGATCCGGAACGCAAGGGTACCGGCTCGACATGTCCGTGCACACAAAGGCGAGCGTCCGGCCGCGCGGGTCGCGCTTCCAACGCTCGAACTCCGCGCGCCCGTCGTCGAGCATCTTCTGAGCGTCCTTGACGCATCCGGATTGCGCACCCGTCGCTTGCGGCGCGGGCACGTCCGCGCCCCGCAACGCCGCGAGAGCAGGCGGGGCGGACCAGGCCGCCACACAAAACCCCGCGAAGAGTAATGAGGAAGTCAGCCGCTGCGGCATAACCCACCTCCGCACTTGGCACTCGTGCAAAAGAAGCGGTCCGCACGAGAGCCGTTTTCGCCGCCGCGCACGGAACGAATGGCCGTGCCAGAACCTCGTCATTCAGCGTCGGCGGCACGAGCGGCGTCGCCCGCCCGCCCAACTCCTCCACCGTCACCGCTCCTCTCCCCTCACGCCCTTCCCCTCACGCATCGACACAATTCCGCAGACGTGCCACATCCTACGCCGCTCTCGCGCGTGGGTAAAGGGTGCCTGGTAGCGACCCGCCGAACTCCGACTTGTTCCACGTGACCCAGATTCTCGCGTAGATGGCCAACCGACCGGGCGAATTAGGCAGTCGGCTCGAACGTCGTCGGCAGATACCGCACCTTCTTGCACAACTCGCGCGCTCTGCCGGGTCCTGGGCGCCAGCGCGTAGTCTGGCCTCTCACACGCATGCGCGCGTAGGAGTGTCCGGAAGTGTCCGAACTACCGACCATTTTGGCTTTTTGTCGCGTATCCCAGGATTGAAGACACCAGCGGCGACGATATCCAGGATTAGGGCCCGCTGTTCAGATCTGAACGAACATCAGAGATCACCATCGGCCAGCACGGTCACGAACGGCCTCACTCGGCCCTGAGCGTCGTCACCGGGTCGACGGTCGTCGCGCGCCAGGCGGGCACGAGCGCGCCAGCAAGGCCGATCAGCACCACGAACAACGTGCCGGCCGCGACCGTCGCGGGATCGCTCGGGCTGATGCCGTAGACGAGGCCCCGCGCCAGTCGCGCCGTCATCGCAACGCCGGCCAGACCAATCACCGCGCCCGTGCCCGTCAGCGTCAGCGCCCCGGACAGCGTCAGCCACAACACGTTGCCGCGCGTCGCGCCGAACGCCATCCGCACGCCGATCTCCGGCGAGCGCTGGGACACGAAGAACGACATCAGCGCATAGGTCGCCGCCAGGACCAGCACGACCGCGGTCACCGCGAACAACCCGACCAGCATCGTCCCAAACCGGCGCTCGGCGACGGCGGTGTCCACGACGTCGGCCATCGTCCGGATGTCGGCCACCGGCTGGTCGTCGTCCACGGCCGCGATTTCGCGACGGATCGCGCCCACGAGGCCCATCGGATCGCTCGCCGTCCGGACGACGAAATAGCGGAGCTCCGACTCGAACGGCGAGCCCCCGTGGACCATGTAGGCCTCGGGTCGCGGCGAGACCTCGATGCCCCACTGGCGCGTGTCGGTCACCACGCCGACAATGGCCAGCCAGGGCGCGTCGTCGCCGAAACGAAACCGCTTGCCGATCGGGCTCTTGTCGGGCCACTCGCGCGCCATCCGCTGGTTGACGACCGCAACGGGCAGGGCGCCGGGCGTGCCGTCGGCGTCGGTGACGAGCCGGCCCGAGACGAGACGAATGCCCATCGCGTCGAAGTAGCCCGGCGTGACGACCCGGGTCTCGACGAGCGGGCCGCGGCCGAGCGCCGGGTCGCGGCCCTCAATCGTCGCGGTGTTGTTCCGGCCGCCCTCGAGCGGCAGCCGGCTGATGGCCGCCGCTCGCGTGACGCCCGGCAGCGACCTGATCCGCGCCACGGCCTCCTCGAAGAACCTGCCGACGGCCTCGGGCCGCTCGTAGGCCGGACCGTACGGGTCCACGCGCAGCGTCAGCACGTTCTCGGCGCTGAACCCGGTGTCCATCGTCCGAACGATCCAGTAGCTCCTCAACATCAGCGCGGCGCCGTGGGCCAGGATCAGCGTGAGGGCGAACTGCGCCACGACCAGCACGCGCCGCCCCGTTCCGCGGCCCGAGGCGGCGGGCCCCCTGCCCTGTCTGAGCGCGTCGGCGAGCGTGCGGCGCGAGCGGCTCAGCGCGGGCACGACGCTGGCCAGCACGGCCACGATCAGGGCCAACGCCAGGGTCATTGCGAGCACCGGTCCATCGACCCTGATCTCGTCGATCCGCGGAATCGTCGGCGGCATGAGCGACCGGAGCACGCTCGTGGCCGTCACCGCGACGGCGACGCTGGCCCCAGCCCCGATGACGCACAGCGGCAGGTGCTCGAGCGCGGACTGGCGCGCCAGACGGCCGCGGCTCGCGCCGAGGCTGGCGCGAATCGCCGTCTCGGTCCGTCGCCGCGCCGCCCGCGCGACGAGCAGCCCGGTCACGTTGGCGCAGACGATGAGGAACACCAGCCACGACGCGCCGAGCAGCATCCACAGCCGTCCCGACAGGCGTCCGACCAGCACGCGGCGCAGGGGGATGAGCAGTGCCACGCCGGGGTTGTCCACGTCGGGATGGGCGCGCACCAGGCGCTCCGAGATGCCCGTCATCTCGGCCTGCGCCGCCACGTACGTCACGTCGGGCTTCAGCCGGCCCAGCACGACGTACTGGTTGCTGTCACGGCCCACGCGCAGCTTGTCGAGTTTCAGTGGAATCCAGGCGTCGGTCGGCTTGCCGACCGACCAGGGTGACGGATGCTGGAACCCCGGCGGCATGACCCCGACGATGGCGTGGGCCTCGCCGTTGAGCGTCAGCGATCGGTGGAGCACCTGCGGGTCCGCGTTGAGACGGTTCCGCCAGAAGGCGTCGCTGATGACGGCCACGCCTGGTGCGCCGGGCTGCTCGTCGTCCCGGCCGAGCGTGCGCCCGCGCGCGGGCGGCGCGCCAAGCGCCTCGAACAGGCCGGCCGTCGTGGCCGTGCCCTGGAGGCGTTCGGCTTCGCCGAGACCGGTCATGTTGACCGCCGTGGGGGTGTTCGCCACGAGCTCGTCGAACGAGCGGCTCTCATCTCGCCAGTCGAGGAAGTTGGGTCCGGAGACGGGCGCCGATCCGAGGAAGTCCGCCGTCCACCCCTTGTCGCCCCACCACACGATCGTCAGCCGGTCGGACGCCGGAAACGGGAGGGGATCGAGCAGCACGTTGCGGACGACGCTGTAGGTCGCCGCGTTGATGCCGATGCCGAGCGCGAGCAGGACGACGACGGCGACGGCAAAGGCGGGGGCCCGCGCCAGCTGCCGGAGACCCTGCCGCACGTCCTGGGTGAGGCCGACGAGCCATCGATCCTGGGCCATGATTGCCACCCTGAGATGGTCCGGAGCGCACGCGACGACTGCTTAGACGGGCGCAGCACACGCCGGGGTTGCAGAGGCCCGCGCTGGGATTTGGCCTGCCGAAGACAGTCCGGACATCTTCTGCTTACGTCGGAGCGCTAGGCTGGACACACATGTTCAGGCTGCCTCTCCGATTCCGCCCGCCACTACACCGGGCTCACCTCCGATCTTGCCGCGCGCCTGGCCGCGCACAACGAGGGCCACTGCCCTCAGACAGTCGACAGGCGGCCGTGGCGCGTGCTGGTGTCGATCGAGTTCGCCGGCGAGCACAGCGCTGCGTTGTTCGAGCGATATCTGAAATCAGGATCGGGCCGGGTCTTCGCGAAGCGGCACTTCGTGTGACTGCAGCGTGCCGGGGGAAACGTGGGCCTACAGCGGGCACTGGAAGGTGGCTGGTGGGCCGGTAGGGCCGAGCTCCGGTCCGTGAGGCCGGCCACGCCACAGACCCGCCATCCCCTCGCCGTCGAGCAGGCGGTCGATGAACCGGAGACGCTCATCCACGACGTGACACTCCTTCCAAGGCATGGCACTTTCCCCCGTTCAAGGGGAAAAGTGCTACCCATGTCTCCGGAATGAAGTGTCACCCCTCTCTCAGGAAGGGCAGCTCGCCTGCATTTGTGAGCGAGCTCCTTGTCGCGACGAAGCCCTCAGGGCGAAGGCGGACGGCTGGGCAAGCCAGCCTTCGTGCCAGCTCAGGTCACGGACAGGCGGCGGCTACCCCGCCGTAGCCGCACAGCGCCGTGCCCGCGCGAACGCGGCCTCGTCCCATCACCGGCGGTCCGGGACGCGCCCGAACTTGGCGCGGTACGCCGCGACGACGACGTCGGCCGCCGCCTCGTGACTGGTCCAGCCCGTATTGACCACCACGTCATAGTGGAGCGGATCGCCGACCTCTTTGCCGTAGTGCCGCTTGTTGAACGCCCGCCGCTCGCGCTCCACCTGCCGGACCTTTCGTTCGGCCTCGCGCTTGTCAAGACCCTCCCGCTCGGCAAACCGCGCGATGCGCAGCGCTTGGGGGCAGACGACTCGTACGCGGAGCGCCGCTTCCGGCGCGACGATGAAGTAGGCGCCGCGGCCGATGATCACCGCGCCGCCGTGGCGTTCGATGGCCCGCACCACCCGGGCCACCTGGCGCACGTACTCGCCCGTCGTGCCGACGGCGCCACCGAGATTCTCGCTGACGACGTCCTCGACCGCGTTCCTGGTCCGCTCGTCGAGCGAGGCGAGCAAAGCCTCCTGCGCACCGGTGTACTCGACGATGGCGTGGACGATCTCCTGGTCCCAGAAGCTGAAGCCGAGCTTGTCCGCCACGAGCCGCCCCATGGCCGCGCCGAGCGCCCCGAACTCACGCGAGAGGGTGATCAGCGGCCACGGAGCCGGCTTCTTCTGCCTTCTGCCCTCGGCGGCCTTGGCGTCGAGCTGCCATCTGCGGACCTGCTCCTCGACGAGCTTCTGCGTGTTCCGTGGTGAGGGCATAGCATAGCCTCCCGTCCTTCCATGAGGACGGCGCGTCGAACGTGACCGCGCCTTCCGTCCAGTCCCTCCACAACGCACGGGCGGGCGGACCGCACCCTCGCCCACCGCCTGGCCGGCCTGATCCGGCGCCAGCTTCGCCGGAACCTGCCCGCCCAGAACGCCGACCACGGCGACGATGCCCGCACACCACTACTCTCGTATGGCAAACCTCTCCGTCGAGATCTGCATTCAACCCCGGGTTCTGAGGGCCTGGCCGAAGTCGCGCGCACTTGAGAACATGGCGCCGCGCACCAGGGAATCACATGCGCCAACGTGCCGGCTCCGCGCTGTTCATTATGCGCCGTGGCGCGCTCGAGCGGCTGCGGCGGTTCCGGCGTGCCATCGGGCGCACGCAAGGGCCAATGTCCGGGCAAGGGAGGATCGCGGTCCTCTTCGTCGTGGCGCTTGGGGCAGTCGCCTGGGCGGCTCGGCAGGCCGAACCGCCGAAGCCCAGGGTCGCGTGGGAATACACTTGGACCCAGTGCACGGCTGGCTCGCTATGCAACGAAGCGGTACAACTCGGAAGCCGGGGCTGGGAAATGTTCGCGGTCACCCGGCACGAGGAGATGCAGGTGAACTTCCGACGGGTCGTCGTGACCTGCTACTTCAAGCGGCCCAAGAGCTAATCCGGTACTCTCTCACGGCCTTCGGAAGCAAGACGCTCACGACCCAGATGAAGCCGGCAAGCATCGCGACCGACAGCGCCGTCTCGAAGGCCATCAGCTCCTCTCCTTTTTAGACACCTCGATCGCCATCGTGGGCGAACCGCCGCACGAGCCAGGCGGGGTCGTCACACTTGGCCGTGACCTCCCGGCACCGCGTCCGCGCCTTGTCGCACGCGCCGATCTGACGCTCGGCCGGCGCGGCCGCGGCCTCTTGCACGGACATGGCCGGGCCATCAGGTCGTCGCTCGCGCCGTTCAATGGCTTCGTACGAGGCGGCGGAGCACCTGCTGAGCTTGACGGACGTGGCCGCGCCGCAGGGACGGGCCTCGCCTCTATTCCCCGGCGTGCGCTTCAGCATTCCAGCTGACGAGCCGCATCGCTGGCAAGGCCGAGCTTGCAGAAACCGCGGCGCCGGAATCGCCGTCCTCGGCGGCTCCACCGTGGTATAGTCGCGTCACTCGAACACATCGGTCGGTAACACCCTCGTCTCAAGACTGGAGGGGCGTATGCTGCAACGACTGGGCGTCGTGTCTTTGGGCGTTCTGCTTGGGGTGTTTGGACACGCACGGGTGGCGTTGACGCAGACCGCGCCAACCTACGCCTGCGTGCCCCACGCTGTCGGCCTGGTCCGCGTGATCGGTCCGACCGAGGACTGCCGTCCCGACGGGCCTGTGACCTGGACGCGAGGCAACGCTGAGTTTGCGGAGGCGGACGGCGCTCAGGCCCGGGGTGAGAAGAAGCACCTCGAACCGTCGCACGAAAAGGACTGGCCGGCCGGTCCACCCGCCGCCGCACCGACGACGGCCCTCACGATCGTGACGGACCTGCCGGACATCCGAGTCGGAACCTCCAATCTCACGGACACCTGGTACCTGATCCGAGCGCTCGACTTCGTCAAGAAGTCCAGCAAGTCACGGCTCAGGGTGACGTATCAGGACACAAACGGCGCCAAGACGTTCACCTACGGTGCCTGCCAGTGGCGGATCGCCGTCGACGGCGTCGTCGTCGCGTCGTTCAGCGCCGGAGACGCCGAAGGCTCGTTCGGATGGCGCATGCAGAACGCAGCGCACATGGCGTGGGCGTTCGACGTCGGCGCCGGCGCGCACCAGGTGACGGTCGAGAATCTGCGCACCGTGAACGCCAACGAGTGTCTGTCCGGGTGGGGCACGACCGGGAACTTCCTGAGCGTCGAGGAAATCCGGTAGCAATCGACCGCAAGCGCGGTGCAGCGGGAGGAAGGCGCGTCGAACGTGACGGCCTTCCTTCCCGCTTCGCCGCGCGGGCTGTTCCGCGGCTCGAGCCGATGCGATTGCGGGCTCACTGGATCTTGATCGGTGCCAGCCCGGCGGCAGCCCGCTTGGCGTTGAGCTGCGCGAGCCCCGTCGTCGAGAGCTGCTGCCACTTCGCCATCACCTCCTGCGATCGCGTCCGCGCCTCGTCGCAGGCCGCAACCTGACGCGCGGTGGGCGTGACCTCCGCCTCCTGCATGGACATGGCCGCCGCCATCATCTCGTCGCTCGCGCCGTTCAGCGCCGGTGGCCCGGAGGGGGCTGGTCTGCGGAAGAAGCCGAAGGCGCGCGGACGCGGGGCCGGCGCGACGCTTTCGACCTCGGCCTTGAAGGCCGCCGCGTCCTGGCCGCCGGCGGCGTCGAGTGCTGCGACCAGCCCCCGCGCCTTCTCGTAGGCCGCGTGCGCGGCGACCGAGCCGTCGTACATCTGCCGCGACAGCTCCGCCAGGCGCGCCAGGTCGGCGGCGGGCGTCGTCACCCGCGGGTCCAGACGCAGGGTGAGCGGCTGCGTGTAGGTCTTGCCGTTCACCGTCAGCCGCACGGTGTACTGGCCCGGGGGCGCCCACGGTGTCACCGCCGGCGGATAGGTGTGTCCCGGAACCGCCCCGGTCGCGCCGCCAGCGGCCCGCGGCTCGGGGCCGATCGGCTGGAAGCGCAGGTCCCAGCTGAAGCGGTGCATCCCCTTCGTGGTCTTGACGATCATCTGCGGCGCCGGCCAGTACAGCGGCACGCGGCAGTTCGGCGCCGTGGGATCCTGCTGGCAGATCTTGTCGTACCCCTCCGGGTCGAGCGCGGGATCGGGCTTCAGCACCGGGTCGTCGCTCGAGTAGTCGCGGATCACCTTTCCGTTGGCGTCGAGGACGTCCAGGAGGACGGGGCCCTTCGCGTCGGCGGCCAGATAGTAGTCGATGATGCCGCCCGGGGGCGGGTTCTCGCCGTGGGGCAGCTCGGGCGGCCACTCGGTCGGGTCGTTCATGCCGTAGCGCACACGGACGGCGGTCGCCGGCGTGAACAGGTACGCCTCGCTCGCGGCCTGGGCCGCGGCCGCCTGACGCAGCGGTGTCACGTCGTCCAGGATCCAGAAGCCCCGGCCGTGGGTGCCGGCCACGAGATCCGAGCACAGGCACGTGTCGTCGTCTTTCACCTGGATGTCCCGCACGGACACGGCGGGCATGTCGAGCCGGAGCGACTGCCAGTGGTCGCCGTCGTCGAAGGAGACCCAGACCTGCGTCTCGGTGGCGGCGTAGAGCAGCCCCTTCTGGCGCGGGTCTTCCCGGATCGAGTTGGCGACCGCTCCCGGCGCGAGGCCGTTGTCGATCTCCGCCCACGTGCGCCCGCTGTCGTGCGTCCGCCAGAAGTGCGGGTTCATGTCGTCGATGCGCATGGTGTTCGCCGCGGCGTACGCGGTGCCGCGGTCGAAGTGGCCCGCCTCGATGTTGAAGATGCGAGTCCACGGCTTGATCGCCGGCGGTGTCACGTTCGTCCAGGTGCCGCCGCCGTCCATGGTCACCTGGATGTTGCCGTCGTCGGTCCCCGCCCAGAGGACGCCTACGTCCAGCGGCGACGCCGAGAGCGCCGTAATCGTGCCCTCGGGGCCCGGCTCGACGCTCGCGGCGTATTTCCCCGCGCTCGCCGGCACCGCCCAGGTCTGCCGCGCCAGGTCGGGGCTGATGCGGGTCCACGTATGGCCGCGGTCGTGCGTCTTCCAGACGACGTTCGACGTGTAGAAGAACAGGTCCGGGTCGACCGGCGACCACAGGATCGGCATCGTGCGCACGTCACGGTTGAAGGGGCCGCCGCGCGGGCCCATGTCCGGGCCGACGTTCGTCGTCTGGCCGGTCTTCCGGTCGTAGAGCGTCACGTCGGTGCGCGAGCTGCCGTAGACCATGTCCGGGTCCTTCGGGTCGGGCGCGGCGATGCCGTACTCCTGGATGTTGACGGGGTGCCAGTCGTGGAACGTGATCATGCCGTCGTTCGATCGGCTCTTCACGCAGGCGGAGCCGGAATCCTGCTGGCCGCCGCAGAGGCGGTACGGAAAGGCGTTGTCGGCGGTCACGTGGTAGATGGCGGCGGTCGGCTGCGTGTACCAGTTGCTCCACGACTGGCCCCGGTTGGCCGAGATCACCGCGCCCTGGTCGGAGACCACCAGGAGGATGTCCGGGTTGTTCGGGTTGATCCACATCTTCTGGTAGTCGTCGCCGCCGTACGCGCCGCGCACCGCCGACCAGTGCACGCCGCCATCTTCGCTGCGCCACAGCACGACGGTGGGGCTGTAGACGACGTTCTCGTTCTTGGGATCGACGGCGATCGTGGGAAGGTCGCCGCCGCCGATGCGCGCCAGCGGACGCGTGTCCACGTGGGGCGTGGCCGCGCCCACCGGCCCCTCGGGCACGTCCACCGCAGTCCAGTGCTCCCCGGCGTCGGTCGACTTGTAGAGGCCGACGATGCCGGTGGTGCCGCCGTCGCGGCCGGGCCCGCTCGTCCGGGACTCCTGCGGCGTGCCGGCGACCATCGCGTAGATCAGGTTTGGATTGCTCGGCGAGAGCCCAAGGTTGGCCTCGATGACGCTCGGCAGGCCCGCGGTGAGCGGCCGCCAGGTGGTCCCACCGTCGGTCGACTTGAAGATGCCGTTGCCCGAGCCGCCGAACTCGGCGCTCTCGCGGAAGCCCTGCTGCTGCTGCCACAGCGTGGCGTAGACGATCTGCGGGTTCGACGGATCGATAATCACGTCGTTGCCCGAGGTGTACTCATCCCGGTAGAGCACCTTCTGGAACGTCCGGCCGCCGTCGGTGGAGCGGAAGATGCCGCGCTCCTCGTTCGGGCCGTACGGATGGCCGAGCGCCGCGACGAACAGGCGATCCGGGCTCGTCGGGTCGACGTCGATGTCGGCGATCATCTGGCTGTCGCGAAGCCCGAGGTGCGTCCAGGTCCTGCCCGCGTCGGTCGACTTGTACATCCCGTCGCCCGTGGACAGGTCGGGCCGGATGATGCCCGCGCCGCTGCCGACGTAGATGATGTCCGGGTTCGAGGGGGCGACGGCAATCGCGCCGATCGAGCCCGTCGGCTGGCCGTCGAAGAGCGGCACCCACGTGGAGCCGTAATCGGTGGAGCGCCAGACCCCCCCGTTGTCGAAGCCGATGTAGCAGACGTTCGGCTGACTGGGGACACCGGCCACCGCGCGGCAGCGCCCGGCGCGGGTCGGGCCGATCGATCGCCAGTGCATGTCGCTGTAGACGGCCGGTGTCTGCGCCGCCACGAACGGCGAGGCCGCGAGCAGCGCGAGGGCGAGAGCCATGCGGAACGAGGTCATGCGCACTGAAACCACCTCCTGAGAAGGACCCGGCCCAGGGGACCGGGAGAGTGCCAGGATCCAGCCACGGAGTGTGGGGCGGAGGGAGGAATCACATCAATCCGCGTCTTCGTGGTCGATTCGAACGGCAGACATTATACCTCCCGGTCGATCACGGCAATCAAGGAACGCCGGTACGACGCCAGCGCGATCGGGCCGTTCTACAGGCACGCCTCGCATTCACGCAGGTCCTGGACGACTTGTGAGATGGAATCGTAGCAGGCCCGCGCGCCCCGCGAAAAGCGCAGAAGAACCTCATTCAGCGTCCTGGGCACGTACGGGTAGACCTTCTCCAGATTCATCACGCGGTGCCGAAAGAAGACGGAGGCGTCATCATCGCTCAACGACGGAGCAAGCCCGGGCCGTTGTTCCACCACATCTCGAAAGCTGACGAACCCCTTTGCCACCACGCAGTGCAGGATGTTGCCCAGGCTCCACAGGTCGAAGTCAGCGAAGTCCTCGACCAGATCGAAATCGATCCATCGAAGCGCGCCGGTGTCGCGCTCGACGAGTATGTGATCGTTGCGGATGTCGCCGTGAGACAATCCATTGTCGTTCAGAAACCGGATCGCTTGGAAAGCCGTGATCGTCCTTGCCAGAAGCGACGGGAAACAGTCCCGGAAATAGTCCTCGTGAGACATCCTGAGTCCACAGACGTGGCTCAGCAGGTCTGTGCCGTCGATGAAGTCAATCGTCCGCACCAGGTTGCCGCGAGAGTCCCGTGCGGCGTGGCCCTGCATGAATCGGTGATCGCCGCGCACGAGCTGAAGGACCTGTCCCTCCTTTTCTCCACTTCGAGAGCACGTGACTTGACGGGTGCCAATCTGGATCTTGAATGCTTCCTGGCACACGAGTTTCAGGATGTATTTCTGCCCGTTGGTCAACGAAATCGCACGCTTGACCCAGAACTTGGGCTGCTCGTCCACACCGAAACGTCCTTCTTTCTCGTGGCCTCGTACGAGGAACAGCTCGCCTCCGAGTTGGATGACGTGCCCGCGATCGATGTACATGTAGTTGGTGGTGTCGTCGAAAATGACAGGACGGCCCGGAAGAAGCTCCAGCCCAAAATGCGCCATCTGGTCGATGATCCATGCTTCGAGGTCGCCGGACATCATGCGCGATTGCCCTCAGGTCTTCTCAGCGAGCCACCAGGTCGCGTACGGGCACATACTACACCCGTGCGGATCGGCCGGCCGGACGTTCGACGCCTGTTCAGGCAACCCGGCCAGACCGCGATGGCATGGATTGCACGGAGGTGCCAGATAGCCACAGCCGCAGAACGCAGCTCAACCACCTGCGGGTGGTGCTCGTCAGCCTGTTTGGCACGGCGTCTGAGAAGACCTCTTGAGGAAATGCGCCCGGGTAAAGGAGGGATGCCATGAGACCCAGTCGAATGATGATCGCGGTCCTGTTTCTCGCCGCGCTAGGGGCAATTGCCTGGGCGGGTCGGCAAGAATCGCCGAAGGTCAGGACTGCCTGGGAATACACCTGGATCAAGAGTTCAGGTGAGTCCCCGGATGGCAAACAGGTGGGGCAACTCGGCGACCGTGGTTGGGAGATGGTCGCGGTCACCCGGCACGAGGAGATGTTCTACAACTCTCGCCAGGTCTACGTGACCTGCTACTTCAAGCGGCCCAACACCTGACCTCAGCACTCACGCGACACGTTCAGCTCAGGAGGTCATTGATCGGATGCCCACCACACCGATTAGGAGCCACACGAGAAGCGCAAGGATAGCGGTCAGCACCGCACAGGTGAGGGCAAAAGGTTCGCGCTCTTTGACGGCCTTCGGGAGCAGAACACGCACAACCCAGATGAAGCCGCCGAGCGTCGCGATGGACAGGACCGTTTCGAAGGTCATCGGGTCCCCGTGTCGTTAGACACCACCCTCGCGTCCGCGGCGTTCCCCACGCGGCCCACTGCCGTCAAGTGCTGTCGGGCACCTTGATCATGCCGCCAGCGGTCCCTCGAAATACACCCGGGTGAGTCGCGTCGGGGACGCCAGCCTTCGTTCGCCTGCTGTCTCACGCAGTCGTGTGCCTCGCTGCTCCACGTGCCGCGCGCGGAGGCCGCTGTCGGATGGCAGAGTACGTCTGCGCGCCGCGTTGCAGTTCGTGCCACAGGTCCCAGTCCAGCCGGTTGCCCGGCGGTTGGGCCATGTCGCCCACGCGGTGCGCCGCGTGCAGTTGGTCGAAGAGCCCGGCGGTTCGCGCACGCTCCGGCCCTCTCATCGAGACCGCGTCAAGCCGTCCAGCCGCTTCCTCAGCTCTTCGATTTCCTGGCCGAGCCGACGCGCGAAACGGAAAGCGCAGAAGACCGCGGCAGCGCCGGCCACGAGCGAGACGAGGATCGCGCCGAAGAAGAAGTCGAGCAGCACCGGGAGGAACTGCGGGTCGCTGGGAGGCGGCGGCGTTGGCAGCGCAAGGCACACGCCGACGATCACGGCCACGACGCCGAGCCAGACCATCGCGACGAGAGCCGAGTCCTGTCTCGTCCACCTCACGGGCGGTGCTCCCGGGACGGGCGCGATTTTACCACTCGAGGAGGCACCTGCCGAGCGACTTCCCGTCGCACGAGGCGGCGTGTCAGGCGCCGATGGTCGTGGCCTGGATCGTGAGCAGGGCGAGCGTCACGCCGCCGCCGGCGAGGCAGAGCAGCGATGCCGGCACAGCCGCGATCACCTCGGCGCGTAGTCGTCGCACCGCCAGAACCAGACTGTACGCAAGAGGCGTCCCTCACGCACGATCGGGAGCATGCCCGCCTCGACGCACTGCCGGAAAGGAAACGACGCGGTGGGCGGCTCGTCGTGGTGATCGTCGTAGAAGTAGATGGCGTCGCGCCCGCGCAACGCCTGGTCGTCGCGCCAGATGTCGTATTGGTCGTGCCGTCCGGTGAGGCGTGTGACCTGGATCGCCGGGCTCGTGTAGAACGAGACGAGCGCGCTGTCCTGGTAGCGGTGCGAGAAGGCGAAACAGGGAGGATTACCACAGCTGGCCGTGAGCTCGGCGAGACGTCCGGCCACTTCGCTCCAGCCATGCATGAGCGTCGCGGGGTCCGCCTTCGCGTTGAACGGAATCACCGGCCACGCGACCTGCCCGAATATGACGACCGTGACGACGGCGGCGGTGCCCCACGTCGTGACGCGCACCCAGCGCGCCATCCGGTCCAGCAGCTGCAGTGCGGGCAGGATCGTCAGCAGATAGCAGACGTCGGTCCAGTAGGGAAAGCTCATCGTGAAGGTGCCCAGCGCGAGGAAGAACACGAAGCTGGGCACCGACATCCAGAACACGAACCTGGCGCCGTCATCGACGCGCGCGCGCCGCCGGAATGTCGCGATCCAGGCCCAGACGCAGAGCGCGACCAGCGGCGGCGTCAACAGCAGCTGGCCCGCGACGAATCGTCCCAGGGTCATCCCGGGCTGCCATGTCGACGGATAGCGGTCGATGAGATGGAAGCGGAACGACGCCCAGGCGTGCTGCTGGTTCCAGATGAGAATCGGGATCGCACCGAGCGCCATGAGCCCCGCAGCCACGTACGGCTGGGGACGCCGCAGCCAGCGGCGCCGAACGGGTGTCGCCGTCAGGTAGAGGAGCACGCAGACCGGCAGCAGGATCGCGGTGTACTTGGAGAGGATCGCCAAGGCGCCCGTCGCCCCGGCGAGATACCACAGGCGCGGCCGGTTCTCGTGAACCGCTCGGTACACGAGGCACACGCAGGCGCTCCAGCACAGGAGCAGCGGAGCGTCGGGGAGCGAAAACGTCCCCACGAAGCCGAAGGTGGGGGCAAGATTCAGCAGGAAGACCGCCTTCCAGGCCGTTTCCGGCGCCGCGGGCGAGAGGCGGGTGAAGAGGCGCCCCAGAATCCGGGACGTCACCGCCAGACACACGATGGCCGGGAGGTGCACCGCCAGCGTGCTGCGACCGAGGACCTCCGTGGACGCGCGAATCAGGAGCGCGACGCCGGCGGGGTGATCGAAGTAGCTGAGCGCGAGGTGCCGCGACCACGTCCAGTAGTACGCTTCGTCGTCGAGCAGTGGCAGGACTCGCGCAAGGACGATGCGAGCGGCGAACAGGGCGAGGAGCGCCAACTGCCACCGTCGACGGCCACCGAACGCGAGAAGCGGGGACACAGGCTGCGGTCTCCGTGCGATTTGCGCTGGTTCGTTCACCCGTCCGACGATCGGGGCGGTCCCGACGCGTCGGGCGATCTACTTCGCCGCGCGGGAATACGACTCGAGCTCGAGCCGAACGACCCCGACTCCGGGCAATCCGCTCAGCTCGGCGACGAGGGGGATGCGCCGCGCGTCGCGGCTCATCCACACGACCATCGTGTACGCGACCGCGGGCAGGCCGCGGCGGAAGAGGCGCGGCTCGACGCGAAGCGCGTCGGCCGGCGCGGGCAGGCGAATGCCCGACACGCCGCTGCGCTGCGTCAGCACGACCGCGTGCACAGCGCGCTCGAACGTCATGCGCCGGTCTGCGTGCCGCGATCCCTCGACCAGATGCTCCTCGAAGACCAGCGGGCGCAGGCTGTCGTCCACGTCGCTCACGAAGCGGTCACCGGCCTGAAAGAACCGCGCGAGCCACGGCGCGGTCGTGGCGTCGACGCCGAGCTCGAAGCGCGCGCCGCGGCCGGCCGTCACGCGAAGCGTGGCGCGGCCGGCCGGCACGGCCATCGGCCCGCTCACCCAGGTGACCGCGTAGGTCGCCGCCTCCCCCACCGCGAACGGCACGGTGAAGACCGGCGGCAGGGGCACGGCCACCGCCTTCGCCAGGAGGGCCTCGGCCTCCGGCGTCCAGCGCACCTCGTAGACGACGCCGTCGGCCAGCGCCGCGCGCTCCACCAGCGATCCGGCCGGCACGCTGGTCAACGGGCGCGACACAACGACGAACTGCACCCCGAGATCGTGCACGGTCGAGACCGCCTCGATCGACGGGAACGCCGCCAGCGTCGTGACCAGCGCCGGGAAGAAGGACGGACGCAGGCCGCTGTAGCCGTTCACGATCGACCGCCCGTACGACAGCGACTGCACCATGAACGGCGTCGTCACCGCAGCGTCGGGCGAGAGCGGGACGTACAGGACGGCGCCTGGCGTCGGCTCCCCCGCCAGCCAACGGCTCACCGCCGACGGGCCGGGCGGAGCGGCCACGAACGGGATCGGCGCGTTGAGACATTCGAGCGCCACGAAACCGGCGGCGCAGTACGGAATCGCCCGCCTCGGCCGTCCGCCTGACGTTTCGAGCCGCACGACGCCGAACGCCGCCAGGCCGGCGAGGCCGAAGAGCGTAAGGACCGCGAAGCGCGCGGGCTGGTCGCCGGCACGCGCAGGTAACTGCCGGCCGTCGCCGAGCCGGCGCTGGCCTCGAACAGCGTCCGGCCCGCTCCCACCTGGTGCTGCGCGCGCCAGTATTGCCACGCGACCGGTGCCACCAGCGCGGCGGCGATCACCCCGCGAGCAGCAGGCGGCCCACGGCCGGCCGGCGGCGCCCGCCGGCCCACAGCGCGACGAGCCCGCAAGCCAGTCCCACGACGCCGATGACGCCGTAGTACACCGAGCCGACGGCCTGCGCGCCCGCGACGACGCCCAGCAGCACGGCGTCACGGCGGCGTCCGTCCTCGGCCAGCCGGAGCAGAAACAGAAACGTGAGCGGCAGGAAGTAGAGCGCCTGCAGCTGAAGATGGATGAGATGGCCGAAGTGATACGGCGCGAAGCCCCACGCGATCCCGGCGACCCACGCCGCCGAGGGCGAGCCGATGGCCCGGCGCGCGAAGGCATCCATGCTCCACCCGCACGCGACGAGCGACGCGACGAGCAGCACGTTGTAGCAGAACACGAGGTTCCGCGTGACGAGGTAGATCGGCGCCAGCGCGATCGCCTGGAGCAGCAGGTGATCCGAGAACGCCAGCGTGCGTGTCGCGGGATAGAAGATGTTCGCGTCGAAGATCCGCCCCGTGAAGAGGGCGGCCGGGTGCGCGGTCAGGGTGTGCAGATCCCACCCCAGCGTCCACAGATTGAGGTACGAGTCGCCCGGGCCCTGAATCGAGCCGAGCCGATCGAAGGGGTGCAGCGCCAGCGGCCAGGTGAACACCAGCCCGGCCGCCGCATAGACGAGCAGCCGGACGAGCGACCCGCGCAGGCGTGAGGATGTTCCGTCCCGCATACCCTGTTCCGGGGCCGCTCGTTCGACTGACGGACGGACCGCCGCCGACTACCTCCCCACGACGAGAATCGAGAACGATCCCGGAACGACCTGTCCGCGCCCGCGCCGCTGGCCCGGGGCCGCCGCGGGCGGCGGCGTGAACTCCGCGCCGATCAGCAGGATGCGGTTCGTCTTCGTGTCGAGCGTCAGCGTCTTCGCGCTGGGCATTGTCTTCACCGTCTGCTCGACCTCGAAGCTGGTCGGGCTCGTCTCCTTCACCACCGTCAGCGTGCCGTCGCGCTGGGAGCTGAACGCCTCCATCGTGGCCGGGTTGAACACCGCCCCGTCGCAACCGTTGCCGATCGGCAGGCTGTCGAGAACCTTGCCGTCCGCGGCGTTCAGGATGACCATCGCGGGCGGCTCGGAGCCGGCCGCGAACAGGAGGTGGTTCTTCACGTCGAAGGCGAGCCCCGCCGGCGCGCCGCCCTTCGGAGCCAGATCGTAGTGTGCAGTCACGGTCAGTGTCCTCGTGTCCACGACCGCGACCTGGCTCTTGTCCTCGAGGTCGACGTAGAGGCGACCCTTGCTGTCGGAGGCCGCTTGCTCGGGCGCTCCCCCGAGATTGAGCGTGCCCACGACCGTGCCGCTGGCCGCGTCAATGACGGTCGCGTTGGGCTCGACGTGGCTGAACACCCAGACGCGCGCGTTGAAGGGGTCGAACAGGATGCCGTCGGGGCGCCCCTCCACGTCGATGGTCTTCAGCGTCGCGAGCGTCTTCGTGTCCCACATGACGACGGGTTTGCTGCTGGCGAAGCCGTGGCCCGACTTCGGATCGACCGCCACCCCACGCGCGCTGGCGTTCGGGATCTCGCCGACGGGCTCGAGCGAGTCGAGGTCGAAGACGGTAATGCGCGACGACGCGCCGGTGCGCGGAATGTACAGGCGACGACCGTTCACGTCCGCGTAGACGTAGTCGAAGTAGCCGTCGCCACCCACCTTCGCGACCTTGAGCACGCGGTACGGCTGCGCGGCCGCCGCGTGCGTGACTCCCGCGGCCGCGAGCGCGAGCGCGGCCGCCACGACGAAGCATCTGCGTCGCATGACACCTCTCCTCTCCCGGGATTCGCCCTGGCGTCCCGGTCGAAACGCGGTTCATCGGCCAAGGCGACTCAGTATAGTGAGGGGATCATGAACGGCGGATGAACGCGCGTGCGGCGGTCAGGAGCCGGCCAACACGCGCTGGTGGATCCACGGCTCCAACCCGGGCGCGAGATAGAACGCGGGATGCAGCAGGTCGTCCTCGCTCGCAATCACGCCGTCGGCGACGGCCCGCTTCGCCAGCGGCGTGCCGGGATAGATGCGGATCCCGATGGTGATGCGCAGGTCGTCGAGGCCGAGCGACTGCGCGAACGCCAGGCTCTCCTCCACCGACGCGCGGGTCTCGCCCGGCCCGCCGAGCAGCAGGAACCCCCGGCGGCGGATGCCGTGCGCCGCCAGCAGGTCGGAGGTCCGCCGCACGTCGTCCGGCGTGAACCGCTTGTTCATCTCGCGCAGGATGCGGGGCGCGCCGCTCTCGAACCCCAGGCTCACCTCCACGCAGCCCGCCGCCGCCATCGCGCGCACGAAACGCTCGCGCACCCGCTCGGGATAGAGGATGCACCGCCAGGTCACGCGCGGCTCCAGCGCGGCCAGCGCCTCGCACAGCTCGAGGGCGTGACGCTCGGGAATGTTGAAGGAGTTGTCCACGAAGTAGAAGCGGTCGATCCCGGCTCGCGCCAGCCGCCCGATGAGGTCGACCACCTGCCGCGGCGAGCGGCGGCGGATGGTCCGGCCCTGGATTCGCGCGGTCGAGCAGTAGGAGCAGTCGTTCGGGCAGCCGCGCCGGCTCTGCACCGGCACCCACTCGTCCGGTCCCGTCGGCGGCACGAGCGCGTCGTCCCAGAGCGGCAGGGCGTCGAGATGCGGCGCCTGCGCGCGCGCCACCGCCGGCCCCCCGTCACGTGTGTGAACGCCCGGCAGGCCGGCAACGGACCGCCCGGCCTCGAGCCGCTCGAGCAGCGCGGGAAAGACGGCCTCGCCGTCGCCCGCAACGCCGATGTCGGCGCCGAGGAAGGCCAGCGCCTCCCGCGGGAAGATGCTGTAGCCTGCCCCGCCGACGACGATCGGCGCCGTCGAGCGGGCGCGGCACTCGCCGACGACGTCCCGGACCGGCTCGAGCAGGAAGCGCGGGTTCTGTTCCGACTGATCGTCGATGTTGCGCACCGAGATGCCGATCGCGTCGGGAGCGAAGGCCTCGATCGCGCGCCGCACGGCCGCGCGGGGATCGGCTTCGGGGAGGAGGTCGAGGAAGCGGACGTCGTGCCCGGCGGACCGCGTCGCCGCGCAGACCAGACCGAGGCCGAGCGGCATGGTGACCATGCTGACGCGCTCGGTGTTCGCGGAGATGAGCAGGACCTTCACTGGAACGACCCTCGGTGAATGGCCGCCACGGCGCCCCTGCACCAGCCCGTCCCGCTCAGCATAGCACTGGCCCTCCCGCTTCGCGCCGCACGGCACCGGGTGCTATGATGCCGGCGCGCCTGCCTGGCACCCGTGTCCGCCGCGGGGCGCGCCTCGCCGGACATGGAGGAGAAGGTCATGCGCGTGGCCTTCGCGTGGTGCGTCGTCGTGCTCGCCGGATGCGGTGGAGGCGGCGACTCGCCCGTCGCGCCTGCCGCCCTGGCGAGCCTGCCCGTCTGTGAAGACCCCGGCCCCATGCCGCAGATCTTCAACCCCAACGTGTACAGGAACCTTCCGTGTCCCAGCACGTCGGACATCGAGGCCATCCGCCGCGACATCCCCATCACCTTCGTGGACGTGCCGTGGTCGCCGATCGTGTGCGGGAACGAGCCGGGCTCGATGCCGATGACCTGGGTCGAAGAGCGGCTGTACGGGTCGATCGTCCTGATGCGCCAGCTGCGGTTCAGCACGCCACTGCCGGAGAAGTGGACCCACGGCCGCGACTTGTACGACTGGTTCCGGAGCTCGATCCGCGGGATCGTGGTCGACGCCGGTGACGGGGCGTACTGCTGCTCGCCCGAGAAGGTCATCCACCTCGGGCTCGGAGGCTGGAGCGGGGTGTCGGAATGGCGGAGGACGATCGACAGCTCCTGGCTGCCCGTCCTGGTCCACGAGGCGCGTCACGCGGACACCCACGTGCCGCACACCTGCCCCACGGACCATGCCAAGGACGCGCGCACGACGGACCTGGGGGCCTACGGCGTCCAGTATTTCCTGATGATGTGGATAGCCGAGTACAGCGACCAGCCCCAGGAGATCCGTGACTGGTATCGGTACAGCTACAAGGCGATGCGCTTCGGCTTCTGTCTGGAGTGCGCGAACGCGAGATAGGCGCTGACGCCGGCTGTCACTTCTTCCCCCCGCCCGGGTCGAACTTCAGCGCCAGGCCGTTCATGCAGTAGCGCTGTCCGGTCGGCGCCGGGCCGTCGGGAAAGACGTGCCCCAGATGTCCGCCGCACCGCGCGCAGTGGACCTCGGTGCGCGCCATGAACAGGCTGCGGTCCGTCTCGGTGCCGACCGCGCCCTCGACCGGCGCCCAGAAGCTCGGCCACCCGCTGCCGCTCTCGAACTTCGTGTCCGACGAGAACAGCGGCTGCGCGCAGCCGGCGCACACGAACGTGCCGGCACGCTTCTCGTGGTTCAGCTCGCTCGAGCCGGGCGGCTCGGTCCCGTGCTCGCGCAGCACGCGGAAGCGCTCGGCGCCGAGCGCGCGCCGCCATTCCTCGTCGGTCCTGCTGATCTCGAAGGGCTCCTTCGGCATATCTCCTAACCTAGCGCACTTGCCGGCCCTCAGACGACGGGGAACCACCCTGTGCCCCGGCGAAACAGCTTCTCGCCCACGTGCTCGCCCAGGCGGCGGTAGCTCTCCCACTGGGCCTCGTCGAAGTACTGGTCGAGCGTCGATTCGTGCGGAAACGACGGGTGCGACCGCGCGTACTCCAGCACGTCCGCCGGTTCGTCCCCGGTGAGGCTGGGCTTGACGATCAGCAAGAGGCTCTCCTCGGACTCGCCGGTTTCGGCGTTCTCGGGGTGCCCGGCCCCGGTGTCGAGATAGCGCACGCGCGCGATGACGGCGTGCGCTCGCGCCCACCGGTGGGTCTCCGCAGCGGGTCCCTCTCGATCGCCATCACGAGAGGTCCATGGCGCGACGATCTCGCGGGGTTCGCAAACGTCGGCGAGCCGGTCCGGCCGCACGCGGCAGTCGAGCTCGGTGCGCTCGAGAAAGCGGATCTCCGCGCCGAAGTCGATACGCGCCTTGCGCACGAGGTTCGCGAGGTCCGTCCACGCGTACTCCGGGTCGGCGCCGCAATCGCAGCACACGATGATCGGCAGCTTGCGCCGGATCAGCTCGTAGCACCCCGTGTTCTCGAAGTGGCCGCCGTCCGACAGGTACCAGTAGGTCTTGGCCGGTCCCCAGAAGCGGGCCAGCAACTCATCAACGAGGGCCGTCTGCACCGGAAACAGCCGCTCGACGAGCGTCATGACGCGCCGCTTGAGGCCCGCGGCCGCCTCCCGCGCGTGCGTGCCCGGCCGGGTGTGCGAGTCCCACCAGTACCCGAGCCGCACGTTCGCCAGTCCGAGCAGGAGCGCCAGCGGCAGGCTCGTGCGCGATCCGAGCCCCGTCGTGAACGCCGCGCCCGAGATGGCCACCCAGTGACCGACCTGCCGCGCCTGCACCTCGTGCTCGCGCTCGAGTCTCCCAAAGAGGGGATGGAAGGTTTCTTCGATCTGGTCGCGCGCGTCCTCCGGCTGCGGTCGCTGGACCTGGACCGACGCGTCCGGGCCGCTTCCCCACGTCGCATGGTGTCTGGCGCCGATCGACACGCCCACGGGCCCGAGCGCCATCTCCAGGCCCTTGCGGTCTCGGTACTCGATCTGGTCGCGGCCGCCGATCGTCTCGTTGATCGTCACGTTGACGATGTGCGCGGGTCCGCCCCGCATGTCGGGCCGGTAGCTCCGCCACGCGATGGCGTCCCCTTTGACGACATCGCTCACGCGCGTACCGTGATCGTCTCCCCGCTTCGGGTTCGACGCGCCGAGGTACGCCCGCGTCAGGCGCGCCGCATACAGCGCGTGAGCCGAGGAGTTGTTGACGAACTGCATGGCGCGGCCGAGCGCCCAGCACAGCACGAGTCCGGCCAGCAGGCCAACGGTGGCCCGTCCGTACGGCAGCGGGCCTTCCGCGGGACCGCCGGCCCACACGAACGCGTACGCCGCCGCCGCCCAGACCGTGGCCAGGACGGTGACGACGATCGTCGCCGCCACCCAGGCCGCCGCCTGCCACGGCACGCGCAGCCGTTCCTGTACGGGCAGCACGCTCGCGAACTGCCGCATGGCCGCGATGGCCGCCAGCACCGCCGCCAGCGGCGGCCAGACCGACGGCCTGGCGAGCACGTTCCATAGGCCGCGGGCCGCGACCTCCGCATACAGGGACTGCCCCAGCGAATCGATCACCCCGACGACGACGAGCCCCGCAGCCAGGACCGCCCCGAGCTTCGTCACCCGCGACAGCTGATTCCGCACGAGCAGGAGCTTGAACTCGAGGTCGTCCAGCGCGCCCGACCCGTCTTCCGCTGACGCGTTCGCCCGGTTCGCGACCCAGGCGTGCAGTTCCGCCAGGCCCCAGAACATCAGCGCCAGGACCGCCACCGCCGCCAGTCCGCGAATCGCCCAGGTGGCGTCCCACCCGAGCACGTGGTTCACCGCGACGCGCCCCCTGAACCCGAGCGTGAGGCCGCCGGCGGCAATCACGGCGGTGGTCACCGCCGGCGCCCAGTCGGGCCGCCCCCGGCGGGTGCGCTGCGTCAGCCAGTACGCCCATCCCGCCGGCACCGCCGCGAACAGGATGGGGACGAGGGCAACGGCCACCCACGGGCTCCACGAGAATCCGGCCGCACCGTCGGACCAGACCGGCACCCGACCGGCAGCGAACAGGGCCTGCCGCAGGTTGTCCAGCCAACGTCGCGCGGCCACGAGACCGAAGACGGCCGTGACCGCCGCCACGCCAATGATGACGTGCAGCGAGATCAGATTTCGCAGCTGGACGGCCGCCGCCAGCAGCAGATCGCCCACCCCGGCCGGAGAGAGGTATCGGCCGTTCTGCCGCAGCCGGTGGACGGGCTTCGAGCTCGAGTCGGCCAGCGCATGCTCCACGACCTCCGCGCGTGATGCCCCCTGCTGCTCCCCGGGCAGCTTCGTTTCGCGCCTGGCGAACAACGCTCCGAGAAAGCCCCCGAAGTAGCCGCCACCCGACACGGTGGAGAGGAAGTCGATGTTCCTCACGAGGTGCCGCCGGGCGAGCGTCTGGAACAGGCCGAGGCAGAACGTCGCGCTGCGGATGCCGCCGCCCGACAGTGCGAAGCCGACGCGCCCCCCGTCGCGAGGCACGCAGGCGGCCTCACGCCGGGCGGCCACGAGTGCACTCTCGAGCTCCGCGAGCCAGCGCGGATAGACGTGCGCGCGGCGTTCCGCCCTGCGCCCTCTCGACGGGTCCAGACGAGTCACGCTGAGCCGGAGGGAACCGGAACGGCCGGCGCGCAGCCAGGACACGTCGTTGGCGAAGAAGCGCAGGGTGCCATCGCGCGGTACGGTCAGCACCAGCTTGTTGCCGACGACGAACGTGGCCCGATCGTCCTGGTTCAATGCGCCGACGAGCGCCAACCACCGAGCGTACGGAACGCGCCGGCGGTTTCTCAAGCGGTCGAGCAGCCAGTTCCTCGTGGGCTGGCCTTCCGGGCCGCAGGCAAGCCTGCCGCTGCGCCACCCACCCTGGGCGGAGAGCGCGTAGACCTCCCCGGCCTTGACCTCGACACGATCTCTGGACCACGTGTCTCGGGCCTGGACTTCGACCGTGCAGTCCTCTTCGAGCTCCAGGCGGTAGCCGTGACCATCGACGTTCGGCTGCGACATAGGCGCTCCATGAAACCGCGCCCCGCGTCGACCGAGGCACGGCGGTCAGAAGACGACGTCACCCCGCACACGATCTTGAGGGCGCCGACGACCTGATGAGCGATGAGGACGGGTCAGACGACAGCAACCGCGAGCAGGATGCGCAGATTGTGCAGCCGATCGGGTGCCGGGCGCCAGTGGTTTCCCGGGCCGCGGGCGGTGGGTTCCGTGGCGTCGCGCAATCGCGGTGCGACACTGAAAGTCGCCCGTCTCGACATCACGTCGCGCGGCCGGCGGCGCGCCGGCCTACGTGCGCCAGGCCTGCGACGCCTCGCTCGCCCGCCTCGGCGTGGACACGATCGACCTCTATTACCAGCATCGGGTGGACCCCAAGGTGCCGATCGAAGAGACGGTGGGCGCCATGGCGGACCTCGTCAAGGCCGGGAAGGTGCGGTGTCTCGGACTGTCGGAGGCGGCGCCGGCCACCATCCGCCGCGCGCACGCCGTGCACCCGATCGCGGCGCTCCAGACGGAGTACTCGCTCTGGACGCGCGACCCCGAGGCCGAGATCCTCGCCACGTGCCGCGAGCTCGGCGTCGGGTTCGTCGCCTACAGCCCGCTCGGCCGGGGCTTCCTCACCGGGCGCTTCAAGCGGCCGGAGGATCTTCCGGCCGACGACTGGCGCCGGAACAACCCGCGCTTCCAGGGGAACAACTTCGCGAGGAACCTCGATCTCGTCGAGCGAATCGAGCGGTGGAGCCGCGGCCGGGCCTGCGCGCCTGCGCAGACCGCGCGCGCGTGGCTGCTCGCGAAGAACCCCGACGTCGTGCCGATTCCGGGTGCTAAGCACCGCGCGCGGCTCACCGAGAACGCCGGCGCGGTCGATCTGCGCCTCTCCCCCGCCGACGTGGACGAGCTCGATCGGCTGGCGCCGCCCGGCGTCGCGGCCGGCCTGCGCTACCCCGAGGCCGGCATGGCCGTCGTCAACGGGTGACGGCCAGCTCTGCGGACACCCCTCGACCGGACGGGCACGGCCGACTAAACTGACGGGATGCTCACACCGACGATGACCTTGACGCACGTGCCGCTGACCTCGCCCGAGCGCTGCGCAGGCTATGGCGCGCAGTTCATCGCCGGCGAGGACGGCGGCTCCCGCGTCTTCACGCTCGTCTACGCGGACGAGCCGGGCTTCAGCGCGCTGCTCTGCGGGGCTGTCACTCGCGATGGGCGCACGGTGTCCCGCTCACCGTCCGGCACACGCGCGCCTGAGCCCTCCCGTCGCCACCACGCGCAACGCCATCGCCTTGCTGCGGCTCTACGGCGCGCCGCCGCGTCTCGTCTCCCAGGCCCTGGCGCGCGCCGCCGCGCTCGACCGCCTCCGCGACGGCACGTAGAATCGGGGCTCCGCGGAGCATCTATCCCCGCAACGTGTTGCTGCAACAGGTCTTAGGCTTCAGGATCCGACTACCGTCGTGCTGGCGGCCGTGCCGCCTGCCCGGAATATGAGACACTAGAGGTACACGCAACACATGTTTGCGTCATCCAGCATTGAGGGAGGACTGAGCCAAGGACGACGGAGGACCGGCAACATCGCGTTTGGTCGGATCGCCCCTTTCCGAGCTCACCAGCACTCGTGACTTCACCGACAGGCCATTCCAGACGCTCCGGGCGCCCGGGCCGCCCGCGCCGCTCGTCCCGATCCGGAGGCCACGCGCGGCCGGCTCAGGCCCAGGCCCCGCAGACCCCGCTCGAATCGTCGCCGCACGACCCGACGCCCGTTCCGTTCGACTCGATCCCGTTCGACGATCGGCTGCACGCGGGCATCCAGGACCGCGGTTTCACGCTCACGACACCCGTCCAGAGCGCGGTCTTCCCGATCGTCCTCGAAGGATCCGATCTCATTGCCTGCGCGCAGACCGGCACGGGCAAGACCGCCGGGTTCGTGCTGCCCATCATGCAGCGGCTCCTCGACCACCCGCGCCCGCCGGCGCCGGAGGGCCAGCCCGTGAGCAGTCGCGTGCTGGTGCTCGCGCCCACGCGCGAGCTGGCCGTGCAGATCGAGGACGACGTGCAGGGCTTCGGGTACCACACGCAGATTTCCGGCGCCGCGGTGTACGGCGGCGTGGACGGCGACCTGCAGGCGCGCGCGCTGCGCGCGGGCGTGGACATCGTGGTCGCCACGCCTGGTCGGCTGCTCGACCACATGCGCTGCGCGGTCACCAACTTCGAGGCGCTCGAGGTGCTGGTGCTCGACGAGGCGGACCGCATGCTGGACATGGGCTTCTGGCCCGACGTCCAGCGCATCGTCGCGGCGCTGCCCACCGAGCGCCAGACCCTGCTGTTCTCGGCCACCATGTCGGCCGAGGTGGCGCGCGTGGCCGAGCCGCTCATGCGCAACCCCAAGGTGGTCATGATTGGCACGGCCGGGAAGGCCGCGGCCACGATCAGCCACCAGGCGCACGCGATGCCGGCCGGCCAGAAGGTGGACTGGCTGGTGCGCTTCCTGCGCCGCTCGCACGAGCCCGCACTCGTCTTCGTGCGCACGCGCCGCGGCGCGGATCAGCTGTACCGGCGGCTCGCCGCCCAGCGGATCCGGTGCGTGGCGCTGCACGCCGACCGGACGCAGGCCGAGCGCACCGCGGCCGTCGAAGGCTTCCGCAGCGGCACCTACAAGGTGCTGGTCGCCACCGACATCGCGGCGCGCGGCCTCGACATCTACGGCATCGGGCACGTCATCAACTACGACGTGCCGGACGGTACTGACGCCTACGTGCACCGCGCCGGCCGCACCGGCCGCGCCGAGGCGACCGGCACGGCCATCACGCTCGTCTCGCCCGAGGAGATGCGCACGCTCCGAGCGATCCAACAGACGATCGACATCACGTTCCCCCACGCCGAGAAGGACCGCTCGGACCGCGTAACCCGGTAATTCCTACTCAGCCGGCCTTGGGCTCACGGCTCTGGGCCTTGGCTCGCCGAAGCAGCCCGGGCAGACAGGGCTGCGAAGGCGGCTCAGGGCTCATCTGGCCCCTGGCCTCTGGCCCCCGGCCTCTGGCCCCTGGCACACGGGTTGCTCCGGCCGCAGGTATGCGAAAACTCGCTCTCGCGATCGCCTTCGCGGCGCTCGCCGGACTCGTGCCGGCGTCCGCCAGCGCGGACACCTTCCTGACCCCTTATCTGGGCGCCACCTTCGGCGGCGACGCGCCGTCGAGCCGCGTGACGTTCGGCGCCGCCGCCGGCGGCA
This sequence comes from Acidobacteriota bacterium, assembly GCA_024641665.1. Taxonomy (GTDB): domain Bacteria; phylum Acidobacteriota; class Vicinamibacteria; order Vicinamibacterales; family JAHECP01; genus JAHECP01. The sequence continues at coordinate 5,988 of JAHECP010000005.1, read as the reverse complement.
TGGCGGGCAACGTCCTGGGCGCTGAAGTCGACTTCGGCTACACGCCGAAGTTCACCGACCTTCCGTCGAGCGGCGCCAACGGCAGCGTGTTCACGTTCATGGTCAACGTGCTGGCGGGCGCGCCGGTGGGGGGCTTCAAGCCCTACGTGACGGCCGGCGTCGGGCTCATCCGGCAGGGACGCCAGCTGACACCGAGCGGCGTGCTCAACGACGTGTCGTCGAGCGATTTCGGCATCAACGTCGGCGGGGGCGCGCGCCTCTCCCTGAGCCCGCACGTCTCGTTCCGGGGCGACCTGCGCTACTTCAAGGTGCGCAAGAGCGGCGGCCTGGGGTTCTGGCGGGCCTACGCGGGCGTGGCGCTCGGGGGATAGGGTGCATCGGGGTGCAACGTGCACCGAGGTGCACGAAGGTGCGAGGTGGCGCCGAGGCTGACGCCGGTGGCGCATCATTCTTCCTTCAGGTTGAGAAGAAGCTGCGCGCCATGGAAGCCCCCGCGCCACCGCGCACCCCTGTGCACTTTGTGCACCCGAGTGCACCCTGTGTACCTCCATCTTGACGCCTCCCTCGTCGCGGCCTAGGCTGCCCCCATGTGCCCGTCAGCTCCCCATCGCCCGGTGGTCGCCGCGCTGGCCGCGCTCGTGCTGGCGTCGGTCGCCGCGCACGGCCAGGCGCCCGACCCGCAGGCGCTGCCCTTCCGCAATCCCGACCTGCCCGTCGAGCAGCGCATCGACGATCTGCTGGGCCGTCTGACGCTCGACGAAAAGGTCTCGCTGATGATCGAGCGGGCCGCGCCCGTGGATCACCTGGGCATCCCGGCCTTTCCCTGGTGGAACGAGGCGCTGCACGGCGTCGCCCGCGCCGGGCGCGTCACGGTGTTCCCGCAGGCCATCGGCCTCGCCGCCACCTGGGACACCGCGCTGATGGGTCGCGTGGCGTCGGCCATCGCCGACGAGGCCCGCGCGATGAACAACCGCTGGGTGCAGCGCGGCGATCGGCACATCTATCAGGGCCTGGTGTTCTGGTCGCCCAACATCAACATCTTCCGCGATCCACGCTGGGGCCGCGGCCAGGAGACCTACGGCGAGGATCCCGTCCTGACCGGCGCGCTGGCGGTCGCGTTCGTGCGCGGCCTGCAGGGCGACGACCCGCGCTACCTCGAAACGATTGCCACGCCCAAGCACTTCGCCGTGCACAGCGGCCCCGAGCCGCTCAGGCACACTTTCGACGCGCGCGTCAGCCAGATCGATCTCTACGACACCTATCTGCCGGCGTTCCGCGCCGCCGTGGTGGACGGCGGCGCCGGCTCGGTGATGTGCGCGTACAACAGCGTGCGCGGCCTGCCGGCGTGCGCCAACACCGAGCTCCTCGGCGAGATCCTGCGCGGCCGGTGGGGCTTCACCGGCTACGTCGTGTCGGACTGCGGCGCGGTGCAGGACATCTACACCAGCCACAAGACGCGCGCGACACCGGTCGAGGGGGCCGCGCTCGCGCTCCAGGCGGGCACCGACCTCGAGTGCGGCAGCGGCTCGTGGGCGCCGGGCTCGCCCGACGCCTTCCTGAACCTGGCCGACGCCGTCCGGGCGGGCCTCGCCACGGAGCAGCAGATCGACGGCGCGCTGCGGCGACTCTTCCGCGCCCAGATGCATCTGGGCGTGTTCGACCCGCCCGACCGCGTACCCTACACCCGCCTGTCCTACGAGTCGGTGGTCGACTCCCCCGCGCACCAGGCGCTCGCGCTCGAGGCCGCGCGCGAGTCGATCGTCCTCCTCAAGAACGACCGCGGCACGCTGCCGTTGAAGAAGGACCTGGGCACGATTGCCGTCATCGGTCCGAACGCGGACGACGTGGAGGTGCTGCTCGGCAACTACAACGGCACGCCCGTGAGCCCGGTGACGATCCTCCAGGGCATCGAGGCGGCCGTGCCCTCGACGACCCGCGTGGTCTACGCGCGCGGCGGTCCGCTCGCCGCCGGCCTGCCGGACCTCGCGCCGGTGCCGGGGTCGGCGCTGTCCACCGACTCGCCCGCCGGACGCGTGAGCGGCCTCACGGCCGCCTATTACCGCGGCCACTTCGACGGCGCGCCCGTCTTCACGCGCGTCGACCCGGACGTCCGCTTCGACTGGGCCGATCGCGCGCCCGCCGACGGGCTCGGCGAGGTCTTCAGCGTGCGCTGGACGGGGGAGCTGCGCGCGCCGGCGACAGGCGAGTACACCCTCGCCTTCCGCGGCGAGACGATGTTCCGCGTCTTCATCGGGGAGAAAATCGTGGCCGAGGGCCGCACCGACCACGAGCCCACGCTCAAGACCGGCACGGTGATCCTGCGCGCGGGCTGGTCGTACCCGATTCGCGTCGAATACGAGCACGAGAAGTACGACGCCGTCGGCGAGCTGCTGTGGGACCCGCCGGCCGGCCGCGGCGACGAGACCGCCGACGCCGTGGCGACCGCGCGACAGGCCGACGCCGTCGTGCTCGTGCTCGGTCTTTCGTCACGCCTCGAGGGCGAGGAGATGCCGGTGGAGATCGAGGGTTTCTCCGGCGGCGACCGCACGAGCCTGGCGCTGCCGGCCGTCCAGGAGACGCTGATGCAGCAGGTCGCCACCGCCGCGGCCGGCAAGCCCCTCGTCCTGGTCCTGCTGAGCGGGAGCGCCCTCGGCGTCACCTGGGCCGACCAGTACCTGCCGGCGATCGTGCAGGCCTGGTATCCGGGCCAGGCGGCGGGCACCGCGGTGGCGGACGTCCTGTTCGGGAATGTCAACCCGGGCGGCCGCCTGCCGGTGACGTTCTACCGGACCGTGCGGCAGCTGCCGGTCTTCGACGACTACGCGATGGCCGGCCGGACGTATCGCTTCTTCACGGGCAAGCCGCTCTACCCGTTCGGCCACGGCCTGAGCTACACGACGTTCGCGTACGACGACCTGCGGCTTCCAGCCACGCTCCAGGCGGGCGCGCCCGTCGAGGTGTCGGTGGCGGTCCGGAACACGGGCGCCATGGCGGGCGACGAGGTCGTGCAGGTCTACGTCACCCACGTGGGGGCGTCGGCTCCCGTCCCCATTCGCGCGCTGAAGGCCTTCGCGCGCGTGCGCCTCGCGCCCGGCGAGCGGCGGGTCGTGCGCTTCACCCTCTCGCCGCGCGACCTCTCCAGCGTCCACGCCGACGGCTCACGCGTCGTCGAGCCGGGACGTCTGACGATCGCGGCGGGCGGCAAGCAGCCGGGGCTCTGGGGCACGGCCGACGCGGCGACGACGCAGGTGTTGACGGGCGCGGTGACGATCACGGGCGCGGCGGTGCCGGTGTCGCCGCACTAGCGGCGGCGGCCCCGTCCTCGTAGCGCAGGGCTTTGGCCCTGCGCCGGCAGGCGCATGCCTGAAGGCGCGCGCTACGTGGCGGGGGCCCCGCTTCACTGCCCGCGCCTGAGCCGCGAGCCGTGAGCCTTGAGCCGTCGGTACACGGCCCACAGGATCCAGAACGGCGCGTAGAGCCACGCCACCGGCAGCCCCAGCGACGGCCGCGCCGCCATCGCGGCCAGCGGCCCGGTGAGGAACGGGGTGTCGGTCACCAGGTACGTCCAGGTGGACGACGGCCCCAGCATTCCGGCGGCCTTCCAATCCACCCCGCGCTCGGTGACGTCCAGCGTGTCGAACGTCGTCGCGATCTCTTCGTCGACGCGCGGCAGCAGGCGCTCGAACGCCTCGCGCGCGCGGGCGTGGAACTGTTCGTACGGATCCTGGCCGGCGAGCGTGACGAGGTGGATGCCGCCGCGCACGTGGCCCATCTCGGCGAGGTGCTCGCTCCACGCGCGGTCGATCGTGACGAGCGCGAGGTGACGCTCGACGCCGCGCAGCACCGCCTCGCCCACTGTCCCGGTCAGCCGCCGCCACCGCTCCGGACGCGCGGCCGCCAGCACGTCCGGCTGCGCCTCGCCCGTCAGGATCTCCTGCCGCCAGTCCTGCACGTAGCGCCGCTGGAGCTCGACGACGTGCGCGTAGCGCCAGAGCGTGCGGCGCGTGTCGAGGTTCTGGCCGTCCACGATCCGCTGGGCGCGCGCAATCGCGCGCGCGAGCACCGGGTCGTCGATCGATCCGTCCTGGCGAGCCGGCCATTTCGCGGCCGGCACCAGATCGCGCAGCCGGAAGCGCTCGAGCAGATCGTCCTCGAGGCTGACGAAGAAGCGCGAGCTGCCGGGGTCGCCCTGCCGGCCCGCGCGGCCGCGCAGCTGGTCGTCGATGCGCCGGCTCTCATGGCGATTGGCGCCGATGACGTACAGCCCGCCGAGCGCCACCACGCGGTCGCGTTCGGCCTCGTCGCGCCCGCCCAGCCGGATGTCGGTGCCGCGCCCGGCCATGTTCGTGGAGATGGTCACCGCGCCCGGCGCGCCGGCGTCGGCCACGATGGCCGCCTCCTCCTCGTCGTGCCGCGCGTTGAGCACGCGGCACGCCACGCCGATCCGGCCGAGCGACGCGGCGAGCGCCTCCGACTCGGCCACGCTCGCCGTCCCGACGAGGACGGGCCGGCCGGTCTCGTGCACCGCGGCAATCTCGGCGACGAGCGCGCGCGTCTTCGCCTCCCGGTGCGTGAACACGACGTCCGGATGATCCACGCGAACGCACGGCCGGTGGGTGGGGACGACCGTCACGCCGAGCCCGTAGAACTCCTCCAGCTCCTTCGCAGCGGGCCGGGCGGTGGCCGTCATGCCGCACAGCCTCGGGTAGGCCCGCACGAAGTGCTGCAGCGTCACCGACCCGAGAATCCGGCCCTCGGGCCGCTGCCGCACGCCTTCCTTCGCCTCGAGCGCCGCCTGGAGCCCGTCGGGCCACTGGCGCTTCTCCACCACGCGCCCCGTCAGCTCGTCCACGTGCTCGACCCGCCCCCGCCGGACGATGTAGTCGACGTCGCGCGCGAGGAGCACCTCCGCGTGCAGCGCGTTCCTGATGTCGGCCAGCAGGTGCAGCGCCTCGGGCGCGAAGAGGTTGCCGCACCCGAGGCCGGCCTCCAGCCGCTCGGAGCCCGCCGCCGTCAGGTTCACGTTCCGGCGGTACTCGTCGGTGTCGTAGTCGCGGCCGGCGCGGAGCTCCCGCACCGCCGCCGCGATGCGCTCGAGATCGGCCCCGTGATCGAGCACGTCGCCCGCGATCACCAGCGGCACGCGCGCCTCGTCGACGAGAATCGAGTCGGCCTCGTCCACGATCGCGAGATGGAACGGGCGGTGGACCAGCCGGTCGGGCTCGAGGCACAGGCGATCGCGCAAATAGTCGAAGCCGGATTCCCTGGCGGTGAGGTAGGTGACGTCGCAGTTGTAGGCGGACCGGCGCTCCGCACCCAGGGTGCGACCCTGGATGCAGCCCACCTGCAGCCCGAGCAGCTCGTACACCGGCCCCATCCAGGCGGCGTCGCGCCGCGCCAGGTAGTCGTTCACCGTGAGGACGTGCACGCCGCGTCCCGACAGCGCGGCCAGGAACGCGGGCGCCACGGCGGCGAGCGTCTTGCCCTCGCCGGTCTGCATCTCGACGACCGCACCCTGGTGCAGCGCGATGCCCGCGAGCATCTGGACGTCGAAGGGGCGCTGTCCGAGGCGGCGCACTGCCGCCTCGCGCACGAGCGCGAACGCCTCCGCGAGCAGCGCCTCCTCCGGGGTCCCGCGCCGCGCCTGCCCCTTCAGCCTCGCCGCGCGGGCCCGAATCTGGCCGTCGCTGGCGCCCGCCAGCGCCCGGCCCGCAGCCTCGACCGCCGCGAGCCGGTCCTCGAGCGGCCGCAGATCCGTCCGGACGGAGCTGCCGAGCAACCGCTGCCAGCACTCGGCGACGGTCGGGCGCCCGGCGGCGCGGCGGCGATCACGCGGGCCGGCGGGCGACGACGGCGCGGAAGCGGGCAAAGTCCACCACCTTCAGCTCCCGGGCGTACAGCTCGGACAGCGCGTCCAGATAGGCGAGATACGCGTCGTAGCGCACGAGCGTGGATCGCGCGCGCAGGGCGGGAATCGTGTGGCCGGCC
>JAHECP010000264.1 GCA_024641665.1 Acidobacteriota bacterium | reverse complement strand
GGCGCACGCCTGAAGGCGTGCGCTACGCCGTCAGCCGTGAGCCGTAAGCCCTGAGCCGGTATAATACCCGCCACCTTGGAGGAGGAGGCTTCGATGTCACTGACCCGCACCGCCTGTACGCTGGCACTCGCGTCCGGGCTCGTCGTCGCGACGAGCGCGCAGCAGGCGCCGGCGCCCGCGCCGCTCGCGAAGGACACGCCGCGCGTCGAGCAGATGAAGCAGGACGCGCTCGCCGACGTCGACAACATGGCCACCTTCACCCAGCAGATGGTGGACCAGATCTTCAGCTTCGGCGAGCTGGGCTTCCAGGAGTTCGAGACGAGCAAGTACCTGGTCGACGTCCTCGAGAAGAACGGCTTCACCGTCGAGAAGGGCATCTCGGGGGTGCCGACGGCGTTCATGGCCACCTGGGGTTCCGGCAAGCCCGTGATCGCGCTCGGCTCGGACATCGACGACATTCCCCAGGCTTCGCAGAAGCCGGGCGTCGCCTACCACGACCCCATCGTCGAGGGCGCGCCGGGCCACGGCGAGGGGCACAATTCGGGCCAGGCGGTCAACATCACCGCCGCCCTCGCGGTGAAGCGGATCATGGAGCGCGAGCACCTGCCGGGCACGCTCAAGATCTGGGCGGGCGTCGCCGAGGAGCTGGTCGGCACCAAGGCGTATTTCGTGCGCGACGGCTACTTCAAGGACGTGGACGTCTGCCTCTTCACGCACGTGGCGAGCAACATGGCGGTGTCGTACGGTCCCGGCGGCGGCAACGGTCTCGTGTCGGTCGAGTACCTGTTCAAGGGCGAGAGCGCGCACGCGGCCGGCGCGCCGTGGCGCGGGCGGAGCGCGCTCGATGCGGTCGAGCTGATGGACGTCGGCTGGAACTTCCGGCGCGAGCACCTGCGCCTCCAGCAGCGCTCCCACTACGTGATCAAGGACGGCGGCGACCAGCCGAACGTCGTGCCGCCCACCGCCGCCGTCTGGTACTACTTCCGCGAGACCGACTACCCCCACATCATGGACATGTGGAAGATCGGGGACACGATGGCGAAGGCCGCCGCCATGATGACCGGGACCGAGCTCGCCAACGAGCGCGTGCTCGGCGCCGCGTGGCCGCAGCACTTCAACAAGACCATCGCCGAGGTGACCTACGCGAACATCAAGAAGGTGGGGCTCCCGCACTGGAGCGAGGCCGACCAGACGCTGGCCAGGGCGCTGCAGGCCGACATCGGTGCCGAGCCCAAGGGCCTCGAGACGGAGCTCCCGCCGCTCGGCACCGGCGTGCCGCCGGAGCGCAACATGGGCGGCGGCTCGGACGACATCGGCGACGTGTCCTGGGCCGTGCCGACCGTCACGCTGCGCTTCCCGTCGAACATCCCGAACCTGCCCGGCCACAACTGGGCGAACGGCGTCTCCATGGCCACGCCGATCGCGCACAAGGGCGCGACGGCCGGCGCCATGGTCCAGGCCCTGACGCTGCTCGACATCCTCACCAAGCCGGAGATCGTTCAGCAGGCCTGGGCGTACTACCACGACGTCCAGACCAAGGACATGAAGTACACGCCGATCATCCGGCCGCAGGACAAGCCGGCGATCGAGCTCAACGCCGACATCATGGCGAAGTACCGGCCCGAGATGCGGAAGTACTACTACGACCCGACCAAGTACAAGACGTATCTCGAGCAGCTCGGCATCACGTATCCGACGGTGAAGAAGAATCCGTAGGCGTTCTGCGCTGGGTCGGGGACTGGGGGCTGGGGGCTGGGGACTGCGTCGCCCCTGCCGCAAACCCGTAGCGCGGGGCTCGAGCCCTGCGCTCCGCGAGCCTCCAGTCCCCGCAGCGCCCAACGCGCCGGCTTCGCGCTCTGCGCTACGGCGGGCACGCCAGCCCCCAGCCCCCACGCCCCCTCACGGTATAATCTCCCTCCTACATGACCGACGGAGAACAACGGCGCATGAAGAAGCCCAGAGCCGCGCGCGGCATGCGCGACTTCCTGCCGGAGGACGTCCGGCGGCGCCAGTACGTCATCGGCGTCATCGCCGACGTGTACGAGGGCTACGGGTTCGAGCCGCTCGAGACGCCGGCGGTCGAGAACCTCGAGACCCTGCTCGGCAAGTACGGCGAAGAGGGCAACCAGCTCATCTTCAAGATCCTGAAGCGGGGCGAGCACGAGGCGTCCGGCGACGCGGACCTGGCGTTGCGCTACGACCTCACCGTGCCGCTCGCGCGGGTGGTGGCCGAGCACCATGGAAAGCTGCCGCGGTTCTTCAAGCGCTACCAGGTGCAGCCGGTCTGGCGCGCGGACCGGCCGGCGCGCGGGCGGTTCCGCGAGTTCTACCAGTGCGACGTGGACGCCATCGGGTCGCGGTCGATGACGGTGGAGGCCGAGCAGCTGGCGGCGGCGAGCGACGTGCTCACGCGGCTGGGGTTCGCCGACTTCACCATCAGGCTGAACCACCGCCAGGCGCTCGCCGCCGTGCTCGACGCGTCGGGCGTGCCACCCGCCCTCCAGACCGACGCGCTCGTCGCCCTGGACAAGCTGGACAAGATCGGGCGCGACGGCGTGGCGCGCGAGCTCGAGGCGCGGGGGATTCCGGCCGCCGCGGCCGCGCGGCTGCTCGACGTGTTCGCGGGCGCGCACGCCGGAGCAGACGACGAGACGCAGCTCGCGCAGCTGCGCGAGGTGATCGGCCGGCACGCGGGCGGAAGGCGCGCCCTGGCCGAGCTCGAGGAGATTCTGGCGCTGTGCGCCTCCACGACGGCGGCCGGCCGCGTCCGGATCGACCCGACCCTGGCGCGCGGCCTGTCCTACTACACCGGCGCCATCATGGAAATCGTGGTGCCCCATCTCGCGGGCAGCCTCGCCGGCGGCGGGCGCTACGACGGGCTGATCGGCACCTTCCTCGGCGAAGAGGTACCGGCCTGCGGCATCTCGCTGGGGCTCGAGCGCATCCTGGTCGTGATGGGGGAGCGCGGCATGTTCCCGGCCGAGGCGTCGAAGCCGCCGGCCGACGTGCTGGTGGCCGTGTTCGACGCCGAGAGCCGGGGCGCCATGCTGGCGCTCGCGGCGACCCTGCGCGCGGGCGGCGGCGCCGGCCGGCTGCGGGTCGAGGTCTACCCGGAGCCCGACAAGCTCGGCAAGCAGCTCAAGTACGCCGCGTCGCGCGGGATCCCGTTCGTGGCCATCGCCGGCGAGTCGGAACGCGCGGCCGGCCGGGTAGCGATCAAGAACCTGGCGACCGGGCAGCAGCACGTGTTTCCTCGAGCGGCCGCGGCGGCGGCGGTGCTCGACGAGCTGAGGACGATCCGTGGTTGAACGACTGGGCACGCTGGCTCGCACGCACACCTGCGGGGCGCTCACGGCCGGGGACGTCGGCACCGAGGTGGTGCTGCTCGGCTGGGCGCACCGCGTCCGCGACCTCGGATCGCTCGTGTTTATCGACCTGCGCGACCGGTACGGGCTGACGCAGCTCACCGCCCGCGACGACGCGGCGCTGGTGGAGGCGGCCAAGCGCGTGCGGTCCGAGTTCGTGGTGGCGGCGGTCGGGCGCGTCGAGCGCCGCGCGGCCGACGCGGTGAACCCGAAGATGCCGACCGGCGAGGTCGAGGTCGTGCTGCGCGAGCTGCGCGTGCTCGCCGAGGCGAAGACGCCGCCCTTCCAGATCGCCGAGGACGCGGCGGCATCCGACGAGACGCGGCTGCGCTACCGCTATCTCGACCTGCGGCGGCCGCGCATGCAGCAGAACCTGCTGCTGCGCCACCGCGTGACGCTCGCCGTGCGCCGGTACTTCGACGCGCAGGGCTTCCTCGAGGTCGAGACCCCCGTGCTGACCAAGTCCACGCCCGAGGGCGCGCGCGACTATCTCGTGCCGAGCCGCGTGCACCCGGGCCAGTTCTACGCGCTGCCGCAGTCGCCGCAGATCTTCAAGCAGATCCTGATGATCGCCGGCGTGGACCGCTACGTCCAGATCGTCAAGTGCTTCCGCGACGAGGACCTGCGCATCGATCGTCAGCCCGAGTTCACGCAGGTGGACGTCGAGATCTCGTTCGCCACCGAGGAGCTGGTGTTCGGCGTCGTCGAGGGCGCGATGCGCGAGATCTTCCGCGTCGTGGGACGCGAGATCGAGGCCCCGTTCCGCCGCATGTCCTACCAGGAGGCGATGGCGCGCTACGGTACCGACAAGCCCGACCTGCGCGTGGGGATGCCCATCGAGGACCTGTCGGCCGTGTTCGCCGACTCGACCTTCGACGTCTTCAGGGACGCCGTGGCGTCGGGCGGCGCCGTGCGCGGGATCGTCGTGCCGGACGGCGCCCGGTCCTCGCGCCGCGTGATCGACGAGCTCGTCGAGCAGGCCAAGGCGCTCGGCGCGTCGGGCCTCGCCTGGGTGCGCGCGCCCGACGGCACCGTCCAGGGCTCGATCCTCAAGGCGGCCGGCGAGGCCACGCTGCGCGCGGCGCTCGACGCGGCCGGGGCGACCTCGCCTGACCTGCTGCTCCTGGCGGCCGGCGAGCCGGCCGCCGTGTCCCGGATGCTCGGGCAGCTCCGCCTGTCGATCGCGCGCAAGGCCGGGCGGCTGAAGCCCGAGGACCTCGCGTTCCTGTGGGTCGTGGATTTTCCGCTCTTCGAATGGGACGGAGCCGAGCGGCGCTGGGTCTCCATGCACCACCCGTTCACCTCGCCGCGCGAGGAGGACCTGGGTCGGCTCGAGTCGGCGCCCGGCGAGGCGCACGCCCGCGCCTACGACCTCGTGCTGAACGGCAGCGAGATCGGCGGCGGCTCCATCCGGATCCACGACCCCGAGCTGCAACGGACGATCTTCCGCCTGCTGCGCATCGGCGACGAGGAGGCGAAGGAGCGCTTCGGCTTCTTCCTCGAGGCGCTCGAGTACGGCACGCCGCCGCACGGCGGCATCGCCCTGGGCGTGGACCGCATCATCATGATCCTCGCCGGCGAGGTGCCGATTCGGGACGTCATCGCGTTCCCCAAGACGACGGCCGCCCTCGACCTGATGGCCGGCTCGCCGTCCCCGGTGGATCCCCGCCAGCTCGACGAGCTGCACATCCGGACCGTCGCGAAGGCGGACGGGCCCGGGGATCGTTGACGCTCCCGGGCAGCGTGTAGTACAATGTGCGTGTTAACACGCTGTAAATAAAGGAGATACGTCAATCCCATCCCCTTCCACCCGCATCATTGAGCTGCCACAAGAGGGTCTCGAGACCCTGTTCGGCTCCTTCGACGAGCATCTCAAGAGCCTCGAGTCCGCGTTTCACGTGCTCATCCGCAGCAAGGGCCACGACCTGGTCGTCGAGGGCGACGAGGCGGCCGTCGCGCGCGCCGAGCGGGTCCTCGTGCAGCTCGGCACGCTCGTCCGCGAGGGGTATCGGCTGTCCAAGGCGGACGTGAAGACCGCCGTGCAGCTCGTGGCGGACGACCCCGGCGCGGAGCTGCGCGATCACTTTCTGAAGGGCGCGCTGCGGCCGTCGGGCAAGCGCCAGGTGGTGGCCAAGAGCGCCAACCAGCGCCGCTACCTGGAGGCGATCGAGCGGTTCGACATCGTGTTCGGCATCGGGCCGGCCGGCACCGGCAAGACCTACCTGGCGATGGCGCAGGCCGTGTCGTTCCTGCTGGCCAAGCGCGTGAACCGCATCATCCTCGCGCGGCCGGCGGTGGAGGCGGGCGAGAAGCTCGGCTTCCTGCCGGGCGACCTGCAGGAGAAGGTCAACCCGTACCTGCGGCCGCTCTACGACGCGCTCTACGACATGATGGAGATCGACCGGGCCGAGCGGCTGGTCGAGCGCGGCGCGATCGAGATCGCGCCGATCGCCTTCATGCGCGGCCGCACGCTCAACGACGCGTTCGTCATCCTCGACGAGGCCCAGAACACGACGTCCGAGCAGATGAAGATGTTCCTCACGCGCCTCGGGTTCGGCTCGAAGGCGGTCATCACCGGCGACGTGACGCAGATCGACCTGCCCGTGGGCCGCACGTCAGGGCTGGTGGAGGCGATGAAGGTAGTCGGTCACATCGAGGGCATCGACTTCGTCTATTTCGACGAGCGCGACGTGGTGCGTCACGCGCTCGTGCAGCAGATCGTCAAGGCGTACGAGGTATTCGGGAACGGCGGCAAGGAAAGCGGGAAGGCGCGCTAGCCCCCGAGGGCGCCGATTCCACGATGGCAGGGGATCCCGACAATCCCGGCACCACGTTCCACCGCGCCCGGCGCGCGGCCGCGCGGCCCGGCCGGCTCGTGGTCGAGGTGACAGGCGCCGGCCGTCTCGCCGGCCCCGCGCGTGGCCTCTCGCGCTGGCTGGCCG
>JAHECP010000075.1 GCA_024641665.1 Acidobacteriota bacterium | reverse complement strand
CGCCGGCCGCCCGCAGCGCAGCCCCCGCCGCACCCGCTCCGGCACCGGCGGCCGGGGCCGGCGCGCCGCGCCTCGTCGTCATTCCCCTGCAGAAGGCGCAGGCCAGCATCAGCGTCGGCCTGCCCGGCATCGCGCACGACAGTCCCGACTACGCGGCCCTCTCGGCGCTCAACTACCTGCTGGGCGAGACCGGGTACGCCGGACGGCTCGGTGAAACGCTCGTCGACACCGGGCTGGCCTACGCCGTCTACGCGCGCGTGCTCGCCGACCGCGGCGCCGGCCCCATCTTCATCACGACCGACGCGGTCCGCGCCGCCGAAGCGGTCGACCGGATCGTGCGCACGCTGCAGGGGTTCGCAAGCGAGGGGGTGAGCGACGCCGAGCTCACCGAGGCCAAGGGGTACGTGCTCGGCCGCCTGCTCTTCCGCTTCGAGAGCGCCCGGGCGGCCACGGCGGCGCTGGCGGACCTCGGCTACTTCGGCGAGCCGGACGGGCTCCGGACGTTCGCCCGGCGCGTGCTGGCGCTCGCCCCAGGCGATCTCGCGCGCGCGGCGCGCCGGTACTACGACCCGGCGCGCGCGGTCGTCGTAGTCGCCGGGCGGTGGGACGGCTCCCGGAGGACGTCCCCGGGCGGTCCGGGGAGCGCCCCGCCGCCGACTGTGCGATAATCCGCTCCATGCACACAGCCGCTCGCACGTTTTGCCTTGGACTGGTGTCGCTCGCCGTGGCGGGCGCCGCCACGCTCGCCGCACAGTCGCGGGCCGGCCAGGATCCCATGGCCGACCTCTTGAAGCAGGGCCAGCAGAAGATGCGCGAGGGGAACCAGGAGGAAGCGCTCGCGCTCTTCCGGCAGGCCGTCGCCGCGTCGCCCGGGTCGTATCAGGCGAACAGCCAGACGGGCGTCGTGCTCGATCTCCTGGGACGGTACGCCGAGGCGCGCAAGTACCTGGCGAAGGCTGTCGAGGCGGCCGACAGCACGCAGACCAAGACGCGCGCGCTGCGCAACATGGCCATGTCGTACGCCTTCGAGCGCGACTGCAAGGGCGCGACGCCCTATGCCGAGCAGGCGTACGAGATCTTCCTGGGCGAGAAGGACTTCTACAACACGGGGGAGGTGGCCGACGAGCTCGCGCGCGTCTGCCTCGAGTCGGGCGACATCGACGCCGCCGAGAAGTGGTACAAGACCGGCTACGAGCAGGGGCTGCGCGAGCCCGACATCAAGCCCGAGCGCAGGGACCTCTGGGAATTCCGCTGGGAGCACGCCCAGGCGCGCATCGCCGCGCGGCGCGGCAACGCCGCCGAAGCCGCCCGGCACGTCGCCGCGGCCAAGGCCGTGCTCGACAAGGGCACGAACCCCGACCAGGTGCAGTTCTTCCCGTACCTGACCGGCTACGTGGCCTATTACACGGGCGACTACAAGACGGCGCTCGCCGACCTCGAGAAGGCCAACCAGCGCGACCCGTTCATCCTGTGCCTGATCGCGCAGACCTACGAGAAGCTCGGCGACGCCGCGCAGGCCAAGGAGTACTACCGGAAGGCGCTCGCGGCCGGCAACGCCCACAACCCGCCGAACGCGTACGCGCGGCCGCTGGCGCGGGAAAAGGTCGGCTAGCCCCCGGGATTCCCACAACCTCGTGAGGGAGCTTGCCATGACCAGTGTTCGCCGACTGGCCGTCGCAGCGACGGCCATTTGGTGCTTCGTCCTCACTCCGGTCCACCCCGCCGCCCAGCCGGCTTCGGGCCGCCTGACCATCGACACGCTCATCGACATCAAGCATCCGTCGAGCCCCGTCTGGTCGCCCGACAGCCGCCAGGTCGCGTTCGTCTGGGAGCGCGCGGGCGTGCAGAACGTGTGGGTCGCCGACGCGTCGACCGCGCCGGCGTCGCCCCGCGCGCTCACCCGCTACGACAGCGGCACGCTCGGCGGCCTGTTCTGGAGCCATGACGGCCGTCATCTGTACTATTCGCGCGACGGGGACCTCTGGACCGTCGATCCGGACGGCGCGCAGCCGCCCCACGCCGTCTGGCCGACGCCGCTCCACGGCGGGAACGTCGTCGTGTCGCCCGACGGCGCGGCCGTGGCCTTCGTGCGCGGCGGCGATGTGTGAACGCGCGCCTTCGCGGACGGGCACGAGGTGCGCGTGACGCGCACGCCCGTGCAGGAGGGCGGCCTCGCGTGGTCGCCCGACGGCACGCGGATCGCCTTCGACGCGAACTCGGCGGCCGCGCCGGGCCGGCGCGCGCTCTGGGTCGCCGATCTGACGGGCGGCCCCGCGGCGGCGACGCTCCACGAGCTCACCGAAGGCCGCGGCACGAACATCGAGCCGGCGTGGTCGCCCGACGGCCGGCGGCTGGTCTACCAGCACACCGATCCCGAGAACTCGGCCGACCTCTACACGGTGGCCGACGCCGGCGCGCCGCAGGCCGTGCGCCTGACCTCGTCGTTCCCGCCCGGCATCGACCGCTCCTCGCTCGTCGCGCCGGAGTTCGTCCACTACCGCGCCGCCGACGGGCAGGAGGTGCCGGCCTGGCTCTTCGTGCCCAAGAACCTCGACCGGACGAAGAAGCATCCGGCGATCATCTGGATCCACGGCGACGGCATCAACCAGAACTTCGACGGCTGGCACGTCGAGCGCAACTACTCCGTCTACTACAGCTTCCACCAGTACCTGCTGCAGCAGGGCTGCGTCGTGCTGGCGCCCGACTACCGCGGGAGCATCGGCTACGGGAAGGCGTGGCGCCAGGGCGTGTTCCTCGACGCGGGCGGCCAGGACGCCCAGGACACGGTGGAAGGGGTGAAGTACCTCGCCTCGCTCGGCTACGTGGACACCAGCCGGATCGGCGTGTGGGGCCTGAGCTACGGCGGGTTCTTCACGCTGCTCGACCTGACCAACGCGCCGACGACGTTCGCGTGCGGCGTGGACGTGGCGGGCGTCGTGGACTACCGGATGTACTACGAGGACCCGTGGCACGGCTCGTGGACCTACGGGCGCCTGCGCGCGCCGGCGGACAACCCGAAGGCCTACGACGTCGCGTCGCCGCTCATGCGGATCGACCGGCTCGAACGGCCGCTCCTCATCCTGCACGGCACGGCCGACGTCAACGTGCCCTTCATCGAGTCGGTGCGCCTGATCGACGCCCTGCTCGAGGACCGCAAGACGTTCGACTTCATGATGTACCCGGGCGAGTTCCACTACTTCACGCGCGAACACGTGCTGCGTGACGCGTGGCACCGGGTGGATCGCTTCTTCGCGAAGCACCTCAAGGGAGAGGAGTAGCGGCAGCCGGGCGCCCGGTCCTCCGACCGGGCGCCCGCCCGTCTCACCACACGGTCCTGACGATTTTCGACTCGACGATGGCGCGGTCCCGCGTCACGAGCGGCAGATCGAGCGCGCGCGCAGCGGCGACGACGAGCGCGTCGAACGGGTCGTCGTTCGGCCGGCGCGCATCGGCCAGCACGACCTGCTCGACGGTGAGATCGAGCGGCTGGTAGGCGGGGTTGCTGAAGAGATCCTCGACGAACGCCTCGAGCGGGCGGCGTAGATCGACGCGCCCGCGCCGCACGAGCAGGGCGATCTCCCACAGGACGATCGCCGGCACGTAGACGATCGCCCGCTGCGCCTCGCACGCGGCGAAGACGGCGGCCGCCCGACTGCCGAGACGCCGATCGCCCGCCGCGTGGAAGAGCAGCGCGTGCGTGTTGGACACGACGGCGCGCAGGTCAGCCACGGCGCGACCCGCGCTTCGGGCGGTACCGCGCCGGCGGCTCGTGCACCGAGCCCGCCGCCGTGTGCGAGGCCTCGAAGAGCGCCCGCAGATCCCGATCGGCCTCGTCCGGATCGAAGCCGGTCAGGTCGATCGTGCCGGCCACCGTCCGCGGCGACGTGACGCGGCTCTTTCCCGCCCGCGCCTCGGTCACGAGGTCGTCGAGGAGCCGGCTGACGCTGACACCGCCAGCCGCTCGCGCCCGGGCCCGCAGCCAGAGCAGGTTGTCCCGCCCCAGGGTGACCGAGATGGCGTCCTTGTGCATACGATAATCATACGATACATCCCGCGAGCCGTCCAGCCCTCCCCTGTCGCGCCGGGCCGCGGCGGCCTCGGCTCACGGACCAAGCCGGGGGCGGGCCTTGCCGGCACCCTTGCCGCAGACTATCCTCGTCGTAGAGGCTCCATGACCCCTGGTTCGTCCTCGCTGGCTGCGGGCGTGGCCGCGCTCGCCCTGGCGTTCGCCGCCTGCGGCGGCAGCAGCTCGTCCGCCTCGTCGCCCACCGCGCCGACGAGCCCCACGTCGCCGTCGTCGATTCCCGGCGGCGTGTGCAGCGTCATCGGCGGCACCGCGCGCATCACGACGAGCATCGTCAACGGCACGACCTGTACGGCCGACGCCTCGCCGATCG
This sequence comes from Acidobacteriota bacterium, assembly GCA_024641665.1. GTDB lineage: Bacteria > Acidobacteriota > Vicinamibacteria > Vicinamibacterales > JAHECP01 > JAHECP01. The sequence goes on along the minus strand of JAHECP010000075.1, from coordinate 20,460 downwards.
CGAAGCTCAACCTGGCCGACGCGAGCGGCCAACCGATCGCCTCCTGCTCGGGCACGATCATCGCGCCGCGCGCCGTGCTCACCGCAGCGCACTGCCTGAACGGCGACACGGCGTCGGTGCAGGTCTGGTTCGGGACCGGCCCTCAAATCCAGGCCGCCTCGTTCCACTTCTACCCGACTTATCAGGAGAGCGACTCTTCGTCGCTCGACGTCGGCGTGGTGCTGTTCGACCAGGACCTGCCGCGGACGCCGGTGCCCCTGCTTCTCAGCCGCGACCCGACCGTTGGCGAGCTGGCGGTCATCGCCGGCTGGGGCAACGATCAGACCGGCTCGAGCGCCATCCTGCCCCGGGCGGGCACCACCACCATCGCGTCGGTCGGATCCGCGGTGATTCAGACCGAGTACAGCAGCAACATGAGCGCGGTCTGCTCGGGCGACTCGGGAGGACCGCTGCTCGTCTCGGAGGGCGGCGTGTGGGCGATCGCGGGCATCACGTCGGCCGTCAGCGTCGGCGGCGCGTGCACGATGGGCACGAACTACTTCGCCAAGGTGCGGAACGCCGACATCTCGTCCTTCATCCGGGGCCTGGTGCCGGACGCCGTCCAGCGGTAGCCGCCCGCCCCGGCTGGCGCGCGCGCCGCCGTCCGGGTAAAGTGGAGGGGGAGCGTACATCGTGACCGACACCGATCACAGCCACCTCGGGCGGAACGAACCCTGCCATTGCGGCTCCGGCCGCAAGTACAAGCAGTGCTGCCTCGCGAAAGACGAGGCCAAGGAGCGCACCGCGCGCGCCAAGGCCGCGTCGAAGGCGGCCAAGGCGGCGCCGCCCGCGGCCGCCGAGGCCACGACCGCGACCGCGCACACCCGGCCGCCGAAGCCGCAAACCTACCAGCCGTGGAAACGGTCGGCGACCAACACCCACGGCTTCCACCGCATGAGCACGCCGCGCAAGGTCGGCGGGAGCTAGTCGCCGTGGACGCCGCCAACCGAACCACACCCGTCACTTCATGAACATCTTCGAGTTCTCGACCGTCACCGGCGTCGGGGCCCTGCTCGCCGGGTTTCTCGGCGCCCTGACGGGCCTGGGCGGCGGCGTCGTGATCGTGCCGCTCCTCGTGCTCCTGCTCGGCGTGGACATCCGCTACGCCATCGGCGCCTCGCTCGTGTCGGTGATCGCCACCTCGTCGGGCGCCGCGTCGGCGTACCTGAAGGAAGGCTACTCGAACATCCGCATCGGCATGTTCCTGGAGGTGGCGACGACGGCCGGGGCGCTCTCGGGCGCGTGGCTCGCCACGCGCGTCGCGCCGCCGGCCATCGCCATCGTGTTCGGCTGCGTGCTGCTCTACTCGGCCGTCCAGTCCGCCAAGCCCCGCCTCGACGCCGCGCCGGCCCCGCCCGACCCGCTGGCCACGCGCCTGAAGTTCGACGCGACGTATCCCACGCCGGAGGGACCCAAGCCATACCACGTCCGCCGGGTGCCGCTCGGCTTCAGCCTGATGTACGGGGCGGGCGTGCTGTCGGGCCTGCTCGGCATCGGATCGGGCGCCGTGAAGGTGCTCGCGATGGACAACGCCATGAACCTGCCCTTCAAGGTGTCCACCACGACGAGCAACTTCATGATCGGCGTCACCGCGGCTGCGAGCGCGGGCGTGTACCTGTCGCGCGGGTACATCGATCCCGGGCTCGCGATGCCGGTGATGCTGGGTGTGCTGACCGGGTCGATCGTCGGGGCGCGCGTGCTCGGCGCCGCGCGGACGTCTTGGCTGCGCCGCGTGTTCGCCGTCGTGATCATCGCCCTCGGCCTCGAGATGATCTACAGCGGCGTGACGGGGAGGCTCTAGGTGGAGCGGCGGCGCTACAGCGACACCGATCTGGACGCCGTCCTCGCCATGGCCTTGCGGGGCGGCGTGCTGCTCGCCGCCGCCATCGTCGTCGTCGGCGGGGCCATCTACATGATCCGCCACGGCCTGGACGCGCCCGACTATCGGGCGTTCCACGGCGAGCCGGTCGCCCTGCGGTCGCCGGGCAGCATCTGGGCGACCGCCCGGTCGTTCACCGGCCGCGGCATCATCCAGTTGGGGTTGCTCGTGCTCATCAGCACGCCGATCGCGCGCGTGCTCCTCTCGGTCATCGGCTTCGTGCGCGAGCGCGACTGGATGTACGTGGTGGTCACGGCGATCGTCTTCGGCCTCCTCGTCTACAGCCTACTCGGCGGGTAGGCGGTCCCTCCCCCCGTCAGTACCGGTCGACGGTTTCGCGGAACACGATGCCGCGCGCGGCCAGCTCGGCCATCACGAACTCGTAGCACCCGGGCTCGCGCCCGACGAGCTCGGGCGGCGAGATCCCCTTGCGCGTGTAGAGCCCGCGCGCCACCATCCGCACGCCCGCGGTGCAGGTGTAGCCGGTGGTGCGCGCCATCGAGGTGATCCCCGTGGCGCGGTCGTAGCGGTCGAGCAGGTCGAAGGTGTGCCGCTCCGTCCGCCCGTCGCGCCGGCCCTGCACGATCACGCGCATCACGGTGAGATCTTCCTCGTCCTCGGCGAGCTGCCAGAAGGGAAAGAGAAGCCGCGCCGCGAGGTCGAGGGGGCGCACGCTGACGTCGCCGACCTCGACCGGCGTCGTCGAGAAGAAGCCCGACTCGCGCAGCATGCGGATCCGATCGATGTGGCCGGGATAGCGCAGCGTCTTCTCCACCATGTCGGGCACGCCCGTGGTGGTCAGCAGCGAGCGCAAGCCGTCGGTGTTGAACGCCTCGAGTGTGCCGACGCCGGGAAAGTCCATGAGCTCCGCCTCGGAGAGGGCGGGCATCGTGACCTCCTCGCCGCGGCGGCGGTAACGCGCCGGCCGGGTGTACTCGGCGATCACGTCGATGGGCGAGAACGCCGCCTTGTACTCCCACGGCCACGTCCGCACGGCGGGCAGGCCGCCGACGTAGCACGTGAAGGCGTCGATGGCGTCGAGCCGGGTCTCCAGGTAGCCGAGGATGATGTTGTCGCACCCCGGCGCGACGCCGCAGTCCACGACCGCGACGCGCCCGGCCCGCCTGGCCAGCTCGTCGAGCGCGAACGGGTCTTCGGGGAAGAACGAGATGTCGACAATGTCGCGACCGGCCTCGAGGACGGCCCTGACGGTGGCCAGCCCCATGTCGCCCGGGACGGCGCCCACGACGAGGTCGGCGGGCGCGACGACGCGCTTGAGTTCCCCGGGATCGGCCAGGTTGGCTCGCACCCCGCGCACGCCGGCGATGCCGGCCAGGCGCGCCAGCGGCGCCTGGGCGACATCGACGACGGTGACCTCGAACTCGGGGGCGAGGTCACGCACGATGGCGCCCCCCACCCGTCCTCCACCCAGCACGACGACTCGCATGACACGCTCCTCCGCCGCGGATCGGCCGCAAACCATCCACCAAGGGTACCAGACTCATCCGGGCGAGCGCTACTTGGGGCGGGCAACGTCTGGCGGGCGCCCGGTCGCCCCGACGCGACAGAACAGGGAGGTTTCGGGCTGGCGCCTCGAGCACGCCGGGCCTTGACGGCTCTGACGCATTGCGTCATACTCATGACGCAATGCGTCAAGAGGCCCCTGCCCCATCCGGCCCCCAGTCCCATCGCCTGATCCGGCGCTACGAGAACCGGAAGCTGTACGACACGGAGGCGAAGTGCTACGTGTCGCTCGCCGAGCTCGCCCAGCTCGTTCGAACGGGTCACGACCTCCGCGTGGTCGAACATCCGAGCGGCGAGGACATCACGACGCAGACGCTGATGCGCATCATCGCGGAGGAGGAGCGCAACGGGCAGGCGCCGCTCCCCACCGAGTTCCTCCACGACGTCGTCCGCTGGGGCGACCGCCTCGTGACGACGAGCCGCGATCACCTCGAGAGAGGGTGGAACCGTGCGGTCGAGATCCTGCTCGAGCGGATCGGCCCGCTCCAGCTGGCGCGCGACGAGATGCGTCGTCTGAGCGCCCGGCTCGACGAGCTGGAAGCGGAAGTCCAGGCGATCGGCGACCATCCCGCGCCGCACCCGAGCGCCGAACAAGGAGACAGCCAGACATGACCGACACCACTGCGCCACAGGCGAACCAGGCAGCCGCGGAGCAGACGCCCCCGGCCGCCGAGGCCACGAGCTCCGCGCTTCACCAGCTCTATCTCGCCGCGCTGGGCCTTCCGCTGGCGCTGGCCGACGGTCTGGGCCACGCGTTCCAGGAGGCCGTGAAGCACGGCGAGGCGATCGAGCCGCAAAGCAAAGAGGCCATCAAGGCGTTCACCGCGCGAGTCGGCAAGGTCGTCGATGCTCCCGTTCAGCAGACGCGGACGGCGGTCAAAGGGCTGGGTGACCGCCTGCGTAGCGGCACGAGCAAGGGCACGGAGAAGCTCGAGGACCGGCTCGTGGCGAGACTCGAGAAGATGGGCGTGCCCACGCGGGAGCAGCTTCAGGCGTTGTCCGACCGGGTCGAGGCGCTGGCCGCCCAGATCGCGGAGCTGCGCGGACGACGGGAAGACTGAGCGCGTGGTGGGCGACGTTGGCCGCGATGGTGCGCCCGCCGCCAGGCGGATCGGCGCGCCACAAGGCGCGGCGGCAGGACCTGGACCAGGTACTCGCTCACCCGCATGGCGTGGTCGAACGCTTCCAGCAGCTCCTGCGCCGGATCCAAGGGTCGACGGATGCCCACGGGCCCTCCCTTCACTGGCTGGTCCATTATCGGTCCACCGGCATCGCCCCCGTCACGGCCTCGCGCCCCGGCCAGGCACGGCCGCCGTCACGCGCCTGGGTTGAGGTCGATCCTCGACGGGACCGACCGCTCCACTCGCGGTTCTCGCGTGCCACCCGGCCCTGCCGGCAAATCGCGCTATAGTCTAGTAAGGTTCGAACGGTTCGGGCAGGAGGAGCGTATGAAGACTTCTCCGGCGCCGGCGGCGGCGGCGAGCCCGGACAAGGACGCGCTTGCCGAGTTCATCCTCTCCTTCGCGCAGGCCCTGCTGCGCGCCGGCTACTACTTCCCCGAGCATCCCCAGGCCCAGCGCGCCAAAGAAGGACTCTACCAGCGCTTCCGGAACCTGTTCCACGGGCGCAACGAGCTGACGCTCATGGTTCAGGCGCTTGGCGAGACGACCGGCGTCCTCGTGGAAGGCGCGCTCCCCGAACCGCAGAAGCTCACCGCGCTGATGCCGGCCGGGATGGCTGATGTCTACGCCCCACGCCTCGCGCATTTCCTCGAGCGGCACGACCTCGTGAGCCTCACGCTCAACGAGGGCATGGCCGAGGACGAGTTCTCGCGGTTCATCGACGTGATGAGCGAGCCGGGCAGCGAAGGGCTCGACGCCAAGGGCAAGGAGCGCTTCCTGGCCCGGCTGCAAGAGAGCGGCGTCGGCCACTTCTCGCTGGTCTTCAAGGAAGACGTCGTCACCGCGGACCGGAAGCTGCCGTGGCGGGCCCAGCTCGCCATCTCGCGTCTCAGGAAGGACCTCACGCACGTTCCGATCTTCCACGACCTCGACGAGGCCGGCCTCCGCGCGTTGCGCCGGGAGATCTTGCACGACGTGCTGCGACCCGTCGCCCGGGCCGATCTGCTGGCCGCGATCCTCATGAACAGCGACCTGGCCGAGACCCACGAGGCCTCCGCCGCGGAGATCGAGGAGGAGCTGGCCCACTCGGTCCCCGATCCGCTCGTGCTCCCGACGGCGCGGGCGGCGCTCCAGGTGTATTTGCCGGCGGCGGAGGTTGAACCCGAGGCGGCGGCGCGCCAGCGGCGGGCGCTCTTGACGCTGCTGCTGCACCCGCGGTCGAAGGACCCGCCGGGCGTGCTCGAGCTGGTACGAGACCTCTACGACCGCGGCCTGGTCGAGCTGGAGCAGTTGCCCGCGGCGCTCAAGGCACAGGTGACCCTCGAGCGCGACACCGACCGTTTTCTCTCGGATCGCGAGGCCGCGCTGAAGGCGCTCGAGCAGGCGGCGACCGGCGCCGACTATGCGCCGCGGGCCGACGCGCTCGTGCGGCTCGTGCCCGAGCTCGTGCGACGCGGCCTGCTCGACGAGGTCCTGGTCATCGTCACGACTGTGCGTGGCCACGCGGCGCTCGGCGGCGAGCGCGCGCCCGCGGCGGAGCAGGCGCTCGCGCGGCTGGCCATCGGGGAACCGGCGGCCGTGCTGAAGGACCGGTTCGTCAATGGGAAGAAGGAAGATCGCCTTACGCTGGGTCCGGTCTACCAGGCCATCGGGGAGCGCGGGCGACCGCACCTCGTGAGCATTTTGGAGGAGTCGCAGGACGCCTGGGTGCGCAAGAACGCCGCCGAGGTGCTGCTCCGGATGGGCCCTGAGGGCACACAGGCGGTGCTCGCCGAGCTGGCCGGCGGGCGGCTTCCCCCCGACGCTATCGCCGAGCTGGTGATGGTGCTGGGCGAGCTGCGCGCCGACGCGCCAGAGGTGCGCAAGGCGCTCAGCCAGCATGCGCAGCACCGTGAGCCGCGCGTGCGCCAGGAAGCCGCCTGGGCGCTTTGCCGGATCGCGGGAGCCGCCGAGGAGCCGCTCTTCCTTCGCCTGCTCGACGACCCGGCGCCCGAGGTGCGCCAGCGCGCGCTGCGCTGTCTGCGGACGGCGCGCTGCGCCGGCGGGCTCGCCCGCGTGGTGGACATGCTGGAGCGCGTCGAGGGCCATCCCGCGCTCGAGGCCTTCGAGCCGCAGCTCTACGCGGCCCTGCCCGAGCTGGCGGAGGCCTCCGGCGGCCAGGGCGGACACGTCGAAGCCCTCCTCATCGAGCGACTCAGGGACAGCGCCCCGCACGGGCTGCTCCGCCGGGCGCGCCATCCCCTCACCGACGACGCGTTCGCCGCCGTGTGTGACGCACTCGGCTTCGCCGGCACGCCGGCCGCGCTCGAGGCCCTCAAGGACCTGACCGGCCACCTCAAGGAGCCGGCGCGGCAGCACGTCGCTAGGGCGATCGAGCGCCTCGAGGCGCGCCGGCACTAGCGGCTCGTGGTGCAAGCCCGGGTCGGGCTGCAGCCGTCTGTCGCGGTCGGCGACGCGATGCCGACGAGCGAAATCCTGAAGAAAGGGTTGGAGGCGCCGCCCGGATTTGAACCGGGGATGGAGGTTTTGCAGACCTCTGCCTTACCACTTGGCGACGGCGCCCCTGAAACTGACGGCTGAGCTTGGTGACAGGACTCCGGCTCAGGCGTGGTCCCGCCGTGGGTGCGAGACCTCGGGACCTAGTGTCCCGCGCGACAGATGCAGGCCCGACACGACGTCCGGGCCTTGCTGCTCCACACGGCCTTGCGGCCAAGTTGCGGCATATGAAGTGACCGAACGCGCCAACCGGGATGACAGACTATGAAATGCCGAGCGCGCCAGTCGGGGTGCAGCCGCCTTCGCGGCCCTCAATCTTCTGGGCCGCTTCGGCGAGCCCGCCGTAGCTCAAAAGAGCGGAGGCGGGGGGCCCCCGACGATCCAAGAAATGGAGCGGGAAACGGGATTCGAACCCGCGACTTCGACCTTGGCAAGGTCGCACTCTACCACTGAGTTATTCCCGCCCTCGCTCTTGCACCCGACCCGGCCTCGCGGGACAAACCCCGCGATTCCAGAGTGTTAAAGAGTACCACAGCCCCCAATTGGCAATCAAGCGGGGCGATCGGCGCGCCTACCGACTCCCTCCCCCCGGGGGCAGCGCCAGCCGGACTGGCACCTCGATCGGCCGCCAGCCCTCCCCGCTCCACTCGCGGACCTCCTGCGGCGCCGTACGCTCCGGACAGTGCTCGGCGGTGTGCGACAGGCGCCCCGCCGCTTCGAGCTCGCGGTGCACATGCCAGTAGCCGTCGGTGAAGTCCACCGACTCGGGCTCGAGCGACGCCGACAGGCGGTACATCGCGGCCGCGTCGCGCGTGTCCCACTCCCGCGTCGTGATCTGCACCGACGACACGCTGGTCCCCACGGCCACGCCGGCGTTGTAGGGCACCTTCGACAGGCGACTCAGCTCGGTGCGCGGCAACAGCAGGTACCGGTAGGGCGTGCCGGTCGGACAGTTGTCGCACCAGTAGGCCGACCCCGGGGTCTGCGGCGAGACGGCGGGCGGGGCCGCCGCGTCGAGCACGGCCACCGACGCGCGCGCGTACTCGTTGTTCACGCCGGTGGCCAGCACGTAGCGACGACCGGCGTGCGTCCAGTAGCCCAGGCCGTACACGAGCCCGGACTGCACGAACCGCACCGAGGCGCGCCCGCCGGCGTCGAGCCGCACCACGAAGGCGGGCCACCACGTGTGGTGGCCGTACGCGACCCAGATCTGGCCCTCGCCGGGTGCGCCGGCGATCAGCAGATCGAGCACCACCCACGGCCCTCCGAATCGCCGGCCCGCAAAGGTCCATGCCATCTCGGGCGCGTAGCTCCAGCGCAACCGGCCGTCCTCCGAGAAGACATCGATGGTCTCGACGCCCGTCGTCCGGTTCGACGTGGCGCCCTTCTGCACCAGCACGACGACCTCCTGGCGCTCGTCGCCGTCGAGGTCGGCCACCTGCACGGTGCGCAGCTGCGGCCGCTCGTACTCCGCCGACACCGGACCGACGTCCGCCGGAAACCGGTAGGTCCAGACGCGCCGGCCGTCGCCGGCGCGCGCCTCGAGATCCTGCCCGATCAGCTGGAAGCGCACCGGCCGTTCGGGCGTGAAGACACGGCCGGACAGCACGGCGCCGACAATCGCCGCGGCCACGACGAGCGCCGCCACCGCGCCGCGCGTCCACCAGATTCGCCACGCGGGCGCTCGCACGGGCCCGACGGCGACCGGCGCGTCGGGCGGCGCCTCGTCGCGCGGGGCTTCCACCGTCCGTCGCCAGGCCTCGATCTCGCGCCGGCTCGCGAACACGACCTGGCCGGCCACGGTCTTGATGCGGTGAACGGGCAGGCCGAGCTCGCGCTCCCAGCGCTGCGCCGCGCGCACGCTCTTGCCGAGATGCGTCGCGATCTCCTTCCATCCGTTCAGCTGGTCGTCCTGAGAGCCGGAAGGCGTCGCGTCCGTGGGAAGCATCGGGATTCTGGAATGCACGGCCCCAGGGGGGCAAAGCGCGAGAGCCGCGACGCCAGAATTCTAACAGTCGGGGGCCCGACATTCCATAACCTGGACCGTGATTCTCCATGAATTTTCCTGATGTTTCATCTATGAAACATACAGTGCCGAGATGGCACACTCACCGCTCACCCCAAGGTGAAGGCGTGCGGAAACACCGTGACGACCGGCTCGGGACCGGCGAGCAGCACCCCGACGACATCGAAGCGGCAGGGTCGATCGACGATGTGATGTCGGGCCAGGTAGTCGGCGGCCATCCGGGCCAGCCGCCGCTGCTTCCGCGGGGTGACGGCCTCGGCCGGGCTCCCGCATCGCTCGTCGGCCCTGGCCTTGACCTCCACGAAGACCAGCGTGCCGCGGTCGTCGGCGATGAGGTCGATTTCTCCCAGGCGGGTACGGTAGCGTCTGGCAAGAATGGCGTAGCCGCGGCGCTCGAGCTCGCGGCAGGCGAGATCTTCGCCGGTTTTCCCGAGGTTCTGGCGGTAGTCTTCAGGCATGCCGGTGGGCGGTTCAAGATCCGGGCCGTCGTCTTTCTGTGGCTCGCGGCCCACGGCTCAGGGCTCAAGGGCTCATGGTCCAGGGGCTGTCACGCTGTTGCGCGCAGCGGTCGCAGGTGACGTCGGGGCAAGTGCCCAGCTCCCAGTCCCGAGTCCCGTCAGTATTTGACAGCTCTTTAGACACATTGTATAAGATCGACGTGTGACCACCGAGCAGTATCGCCAGACGCTCGAGGCCGCGATTGAGGAGTACGAGCGGCTCAAGCAGGAGCGCGAGGCGATTGAGACCCGCCTGGCCCAGCTCCGCCAGACCATCGGCGCCCTCGGGCCACTCTGCAAGCTGCCCCGGCGCGACGTTCCCGGCCTCACCGACGCCTGCCGGTCCGTGCTCCGCGCGAAGCTCGGGGGGCTCATGCCGCTCGAGGTGAAGGCCGGCCTGGAGACGATGGGCCTCGACCTGAGCACGTACTCGAACCCGCTGGCGTCGATCCATGCCGTGCTCAAGCGCCTGGCCAAGGCCGGCGAGGTGCTGAAGCTGAAGAACAGGCAGAAGAAGACCCTCTACGTCTGGAAGCACCCGGCCTTCCCTGTGGCCATCACCGACGGCCAGGGGAAGCTGTTGTCGGTCGGTCCCGGCATGGCCAGATGGCTGCCCCTGCTGCCGCTCCTGGCCTCGCCGGCGCCGCCCACGAAACCTCCGAAGAAGAAACGCGAGCGATAGATGCCCACGCCCGACGCCGAGCTCGCCCTCGCCCGCCGCTTCTACGCCGAGGAGCTGCGCTTCACCGCCAGCCTGGACGCGCCCGGCCTCGTCGAGGCGTTCGCAGCCGTGCCGCGCGAGCGCTTCCTGGGGCCGGGGCCGTGGACCTACGCGGGCATGGACTCGTGGACGGGCAAGACGAGCTACCGGACGACGCCGGACGCGTCGCCGCGACACCTCTACCACAACGTCGTCGTGTCGATCGACCCGGCGCGCGAGCTGAACAACGGGCACCCGGGCACGCTGGGCGCCTGGATCAACACGGTGGCGCCGGCGTCCGGCGAGCGCGTCGTGCACGTCGGGTGCGGCCCCGGCTACTACACGGCGATCATGGCCGAGCTCGTGGGGCCCGCCGGCCGCGTGACCGCCATCGAGGTCGACCCCGGCCTGGCGGCCCGCGCGGGCGGCCACCTCGCGCCGTGGCCGCAGGTCACCGTGGTCGAAGGCGACGCGTCGGACCTCCCGCCCGGCTCCGCCGACGTCGTCTTCGTGAACGCCGGCGCGACGCACCCGCTGGACGCCTGGCTCGACGCGCTCCGGCCCGGCGGGCGGCTGCTCCTGCCCCTCACCTTCGGACCGGCCCCGGGCGCCCCGGGCAAGGGCGCGGTCGTGCTCGTCACCCGGCGCGAGGCCGGCTTCGACGCGCGCTTCGTGTCGATGGTGGCGATCTACCCGTGCGCCGTGGCGCGCGACGCCGAGCAGGGCCAGGCGCTCGGCGCGACCCTCCGGACAGGCAGGTGGGACTCGATCCGAAGCCTCACGCGGGACCCGCATGAGCCGGACGCGTCGTGCTGGCTGCACGGCAAGGGGTGGTGTTTGCGTTCCGAATGCTGAATGTCGAATGGCGAATGTCGAATGAAGGGCGTCGGAGCACGCCGGCTTCACCGATGACGGCCGGCGCTGCGTGACCGATTACTCCTCCATTCGACATTCAGCATTCGCCATTCGACAGTCGTCACGATCTGGCCTTCTCCACCTCCCCCAGCGCCTCCTCGAGCAGCTTCAAGACCACGTCGGCCTGGGCCTTGCTGAGGACGAGCGGCGGGGAGAAGCGCAGGGCGTTCTTGCCGGCGCCCAGCACGAGGACGCCCCGGCGGAACATCGCCTGCACGACGGCGTCGCGCTCCTCGATCGCGCGCGCCTTGGTCTGGCGGTCCTTCACCAGTTCGACGCCGATCATCAGCCCCTTGCCGCGCACGTCGCCGATGAGCGGGTGCTTCTGCTGCAGCTCGCGCAGGCCGGCCAGCAGGTGGTCGCCCACCGCCGCCGCGTTGGCGGTGAGCTGCTCCTTGAGGAGCTTGATGGTGGCCAGCGCGGCGGCCGACGACACGGGATTGCCGCCGAAGGTGGAGGCGTGCGAGCCGGGCACCCACGTCATGATGTCGGTGCGCGCCGAGGTGATGCCGAGCGGCAGCCCCGACGCGATGCCCTTGGCGACGGTCACGATGTCGGCCTTCAGCCCGAAGTGCTCCGAGGCGAACATCTTCCCCGTGCGGCCCATCCCCGATTGCACCTCGTCGGCAATCAGCAGCATCCCGTCGCGCGTGGCGATCTCGCGCAGCCGCTCGAGGAACTGCCTGGGCGGCACCAGGTAGCCGCCCTCGCCCTGGATGGGCTCCACGAGGATGGCCGCCACCTCGTCGGGCGACACGAGATGCACGAGGATCTGGTCCTCGACGAACGACAGGCACTCGGCCTGGCAGCTCTCGGGTTGCAGCTTGAGCGGGCAACGGTAGCACTCGGCGTACGGCGCGTGGTAGAAGCCCGGCAGCAGCGGCGCGAAGCCCTTGCGCTGGATCGCCTTGCTCGCCGTCGCCGACAGCGCGCCCATCGTGCGGCCGTGGAATGCGCCGAGGAAGGCGATGATGGCCTGGCGCCCGCTCTGGTAGCGCGCGAGCTTGATGGCGGCCTCGACGGCCTCCGCGCCCGAGTTGCCGAAGAAGGACCGCACCGGGCCGTCGATCGGCACCAGCGCGGCCATCTCCTCGGCCAGCCGCACCTGCGGCTCGTAGTAGAAGTCCGTGCCGGACATGTGCAGGAACTTCCCCGCCTGCTCGACGATCGCCTTGACGACGTCGGGATGCGAGTGGCCGGTGGACGACACGGCGATGCCCGCCGCGCAGTCGAGGAAGCGATTGCCGTCGAGGTCTTCCACGACGGCGCCCTCGCCGCGCGCCATGGCGAGCGGATAGGGCCGGGTGTAGGAGGGCGACACCGCGCGGGCGTCGCGGTCGATGAGGGCCTTGGCCTTGGGGCCGGGCAGTGGTGTCTTGATGTCTGGAGCAGTCATGAGAATGCCGAATGTCGAATGCCGCATGTCGAATGTTGAATGCCGAATGTCGAACGGACGCTACTTGCGTTTCCACCGGGTGCCGGTCGGCGAGTCCTCGAGCAGGATCCCCTGCGCTTCGAGCTCGGCGCGCAGCCGGTCGGCCTCGGCGAAGTTGCGCTGGCGGCGGGCGATCCGCCGCTCCTCGATCAGGCGCTCGATGGTCTCGACGGGCACGGGCGGCGTGGCCTCCTCGGCGCGCCGGAGCGTGATGAAGCCCAGCACGCGGTCGAACTCGTCGAACGCCTCGCGGATGACGGCGGCGTCGGGCGCGCCGACCTCGCCGGCGTCGATTGCGGCGTTCATGGCGCGGACGAGCTCGAACATCACGCCGAGCGCGCCGGCGGTGTTCAGGTCGTCGGCCATCCAGTCGGCGAACGCGCGGCGGGCCTCGGCGACGCGGGCGGCCACCGCCGCGTGCCCGCCGGGCGCGGTCACCGTGTCCAGCCGCGCCAGGAAGTCCATCAGCCGCGTGAGCGCCTCCTCGGCCTGATCCAGGCTCTCCCACGTGAACTTGAGCTGCTTGCGGTAGTGCACCGACAGGTAGAGGTAGCGGAGCGCCGACGCCCGGTAGCCGCGCTGGAGCACGTCGGGCACGGTGAAGATGTTGCCGAGCGACTTCGACATCTTCTCCTGATCGAGGTTCAGGAACTCGACGTGCATCCAGAAGCGCGAGAAGGGCCGGCCGGTCGCGCCCTCGGCCTGCGCGATCTCGTTTTCGTGATGCGGGAACACGAGGTCCACGCCGCCGGCGTGCAGGTCGATGGGCGGCTCGCCGAGCAGCCGCAGCGCCATGGCCGAGCACTCGATGTGCCACCCGGGACGCCCGGGGCCGACGCCGAAGTCCCACGTGGGCTCGCCCGGCTGCGCGGCTTTCCAGAGGACGAAGTCGCGCGCGTCCTCCTTGCTGTACTTGTCGGCGTCCACGCGCGCGCCGGCCTTGATGCCCGCGACGTCGAGGTGCGACAGCCGGCCGTACTGCGGCAGCGTCGAGATCTTGAAGTAGACCGAGCCGTCGCTGCGGTAGGTGTGCCCGTTCGCCTCGAGCTGCTGGATCATGCCGGTCATCGCGCGCAGGTTCGCCTCGTCGGTGGCGCGCGGCATCGCCTCGGGCCGCTCGAGGCCGAGCGTGGCCGAATCCTCGAGGAAGGCGGCGATGAACCGGTCCGTGTACTCGCGGAGCGGCACGCCGGCCTTCTGCGACTCGGCGATCGTCCGGTCGTCCACGTCGGTGAAGTTCATCACCTGGCGGATCTCGAACCCCTCCTGGTAGCGGAGCGTGCGGCGCAGCGCGTCGATGCAGGTGAAGGTGCGGAAGTTGCCGATGTGCCCGCGCGCGTAGACGGTCAGGCCGCACGAGTACATCCGGACGAGGTTGCCCGCCGACGGCCGGAAGTCCTCGACGCGGCGGCTCAGGGTGTTGTAGAGGCGCATCAGCCGGCCGGCTCCATTCGGATCACGATCGCCCCGGGCTGGCCGCCCGCGCAGCCCACGCGGACCTCGACGCTCGTCCCGACGGCGGCCATCTCGAGGTCGAGATCGGCGGCGCCGTCGCCCGCGCGGGCCGCGGCATCCGCGGCGGCGTGCTCCACGGCCTCGCCGAGCCGGTCCGCGTCGTCGCCGTCCCAGCCCACGACCCGGGCGAACTTGCCGGCAAGCGCCGTCGCGACCGCGTGGAAGGCCTTCGAAGCCGGGATGGACAGCCGGACGGACAGCGGCGCGCCAGGCGACTCCCGGGGGGCATCGGCCATCATGTGATTTTACAGCGAAATGCGATCGAACAGCCGCCGCGCCTGGCGGATGTCGGCGGCGATCTGCTCCTTGAGCGCGTCCACGTCGGGAAACGGACGCTCGTCGCGGATCCGCTGCAGGAACACCACGCGGACGTGGCGGCCGTAGAGGTCGCGCTCGAGGTCGAGCAGGTGGGTCTCCACGACGTCCTGCCCGCCGCCGCCGAAGGTCGGCCGCACGCCGATGTTGGTCACCGACGGCATCGTCGCACCGTCGTCGGTCGCCAGCGTGGCGTAGACCCCGCGCGGCGGCAGCAGCTCGTTGTCGGGCCGGATGTTGGCGGTGGGCACGCCGATGGCGCGGCCGCGTCCGTCGCCTTCGACCACGGTTCCGTCGATGAAGTAGTGATGGCCGAGCAGCGCGCCCGCCTCGTCCACGCGCCCCTCGCTCACCAGCCGGCGGATGCGTGTGCTGCTGACGACGAAGTCCTTGTAGCGTACCGGGTCGATCTTCTCGGCGCGGAAGCCGTAGCGCGCGCCGAGCGTGCGCAGCAGGCTGAAGTTGCCCGACCGATCGTGGCCGAAGAGGAAGTTGGCGCCCACCCACACCTCGGCGATGTGGGCCCACTCGACGAGCGCGAGCCGCACGAACTCCTCGGGCTCCCAGCGGGAGATCTCCGCCGAGAACCGGACCACGGCCACGCCCTGCATGCCGGCCCGCGCGAACGCCTCGAGCCGCTGCGCGGTGGTCATCAGGAGCGGCGGCGCCTTGTCGGGGCGGACGATCCGCGGCGGGTGCGGATCGAACGTCATGGCGACCGGCGCGCCGCCGCGCTCGCCGGCGCGCCGCCGCACCCGGTCGATGATCTTCATATGGCCGCGGTGCAGGCCGTCGAAGTTGCCGAGCGCCAGCACCGGCTGGTGCCAGCCCGGCCGCGGGTCGTCGGGAAAGTGGAAGATGTCCACGGTCGTCAGCTCGACGCTCCAGGCTCCGCCATCAGCGGGTCGGCGCCCGCGGCGCCGTCTCGAATGTCCAGGACCAGCCCATCATACGCCAGCTGCATGCCGGCCGGGAGGCGCGCGCAAGTCGCTTCGTGCGGCAGATCGTGGCAGATGTGCGTGAAGTACGTGGCGCGCGCCCCGATGCGCGTGGCCGCCTCGACCGCCTGCGCCACCGTGAAATGCGTGGGATGCGGCCGGTCGCGCAGCGCGTCGAGCACGAGCGTGTCGAGACCGCCGAGCAGCGGCCACGACGCGTCGGGGATCCCGCTGCAGTCGGTCAGGTACGCGAACGACCCGACCCGATAGCCCAGAATCCGCCGCGCGCCGTGATCGACGGGCACGGGGACCACCGTCGTCCGGCCGATCGTGAACGGCCCTCCCACCACGAACGTCCGGAGCCGCGGCACGCCGCCGCCCCGCGACGTGTGCGCGTCGAAGATGTAGCGGAACGTCTGCCTGAGGTCGGCGATGGTCCGCTCGTCGCCGTAGCAGGAGATCGCCTCCTGCTGCAGGACGTTGAAGCGGCGCACCTCGTCGAGCCCCATGATGTGGTCGGCGTGGCTGTGCGTGAACAGGATGAGGTCCACGCGCGTGACGCCGAACCGGAGCGCCTGCGCGCGCAGGTCGGTCGAGGTGTCCACGAGCACCCGCGCGCCGCCGGTGAGCTCGACGAACACCGAGGGGCGCCAGCGCCGGTCGCGCGGATCGTCCGAGCGGCAGGTGGCGCACTCACAGCCGATCATCGGCACCCCGTGCGACGTGCCGCTGCCCAGAAAGGTGATGCGCAAAGAGATCGTTCCGAATGTCGAATGTCGAATGTCGAATGTCGAATGTCGAATGCCGGCGGCCCGACGCGCCCTACGGCGTGACGATGCGGCTGGCCGACCCGCCCTGCTGCACCTCGACGAACCTCAGGCGCAGCTCGTAGAGCACCCGCTCGAGGATGCCCGCCTCCTCCGGCGCGAGGTTTCCACGGGTCTTGTCCTGGAGAACCCCGAGGATGTCGATCATCTGCTTCGCGCCCTCGAGGTTCGGCTCGCCGGGCTGGCCGGTCGTCGGGTCGGCGACGTCGCCGAAATGAACGGCCGCCGTCGTGGCGAGCGAAATCACGAGCGAGCTGAAGGTCACATCCGGCTCGACAGGGGAAGTCATGACCACAAAATGTTAGCATAACGGCACTTATGACCAAACGCGTGCCCAAGCCACCCCGGCGCCGGACGAGCGCGGCGGCGGGAACCCTGAGGCGCCGGCGGCGGTCCGGCGCGACCGCCGACGCCCGCCTGGCCGACCGCGCCGCCCGCGAGTTCCGCCGGCTCGTCGCCATCATGCAGCGTCTGCGCGCCCCCGACGGCTGCCCGTGGGACCGGGAGCAGACGCTCGAATCGTTGCGGGGCTTCGTGCTCGAGGAGACCTACGAGGTGCTCGACGCCATCGACCGCGCCGACCGCGGGCGGCTCCGGGACGAGATTGGCGACCTGCTGTTCGAGGGGGTCTTCCTCGCGCAAATCTGTGCCCAGGACGGCGACTTCGTCGTCGCCGACTCGCTTCAGGCCGTCACGTCCAAGCTCATCCGCCGCCATCCGCACGTGTTCGGGCGCGCACGCGCGCAGAAGGCGATGCCCGGGGCCGGCCGCGCCGTGCGGGCGCCAGCGCAACGCGCGATCGTGACCACGCCGGACCAGGTGGTCGAACAGTGGGAGCAGATCAAAGCGCGCGAACAGCAGGCCGCCGGCGAGACGCGCGGCGTGCTCACCGGCGTGCCCAGGACGCTGCCCGCGCTCCTCCGCGCGCACGAGATCGGCACGCGCGTGGCCGCGGTCGGTTTCGATTGGGCGCGCCCGGACGACGTGGTGGCGAAGATCGAGGAGGAGGTCGCGGAGCTGCGCGCCGCCGTCGGCCACGAGACCCCCGAGCGCGCCGAGGAGGAGATGGGCGACCTGCTCTTCTCGGTCGCCAACCTGTGCCGCAAGCTGGGCATCGAGCCCGAGTCGGCGCTGCGCAAGGCGAACGAGAAGTTCACCGCGCGCTTCACCGCCGTCGAGCGCCGCCTCGATGCCCGCGGTCGCACCGTGCACGACGCCACGCTGGAGGAGCTGGAGGCGGAGTGGCAGACCGTGAAGGACGACTGACGGTCACCACGCCGGGAGCTCCGCAGCCGCGCGCGGTCGTCCGTCGCGGCTAGGCCTGGCGCTTCAGGCCACACATCGGGCAGTAGGCATCGCCGTCGGCCAGCGGGTGCCCGCAGCGGCCGCATACCTCGGCGATCGCCGAGCCGCACGCCGCACAATACCGTGATTCGGGATGCACGAGCGCCCCGCACCGGCCGCACCGGACGCGGACGGGCGTCCGGAGCAGGAAGTAGAGGAGGAACCCGAGCGCGTTGGGGATGAAGATCACGAGCACGGTCCACAGCCCGGCGCTCATGCCCCGACGTCTCGCGTCCCGGTTGACGTATCCGGCGCCCAGGACGACGAGGGCCAGCAGCGAGCCGATCACCGCGCCGAGAACGAGCTGGACGGCAAGGTGCGGTGGATTCGGCTCGTAACGCGCGAACAGGAACAGGAACAGAGCCTCGACCGCCAGGAACAACGCGGCGGCGAGCGCAACGGACCAGGCCGGCACCGGCGCGGGCTCTCGAGTCTGGACGTCACTGTGTGTCGTCATGGGCGTATCTCCCCCACGAAGGTTGTGCCTCTCGCGGCCAGATCGGTTGCGCCAGGCCCGCCGCGACCGCACCGACGACGGCTGGCATGAACCACACAAGGACGGCGACGCTCAGCTTCACGGCGATCGGCAGATCGGCGACCGCGCGCATCCTGTCCGCCGTGAACCACAGCCCGCACACCACCATCAGCGCGATCGCGGCACCGAGCACCGCGAAGGCGGACAGCTGGCGCCGGAGCCGGGCGGCGTCCGCCCGGGCGCGCGCGCGGGCGTGCATCCGTCGTTTCGTCACCGCCAGCAGCGCGGCCTCCACCGAGACCTCCGGTCCCCGCAGGGCGTGGAGCGTCTCGCTCAGGCGACGCGAGAACGCCCGGCACTCGGCGCACTCGGAGAGGTGACGCTCGAGCCAGCGCGCCTCCGATTCCCGCAGACCCTGGACGCGCTCGTCCAGCAGCAAGCGGCGGGACCGCTCATGCGTCGCGTTCATCCTGCCCTCCCAGGCGGTCAGCCAGGTGCCGGAGCCCACGATGCAGGCGTGATTTCACCGTCGGGACGCCGACGCCCGTCACCCGGGCGATGTCCTTCAGGCTCATCTCCTCCTGAAAGCGCAGGAACAGCACTTCGCGATAGGGAACCGGAAGCCCCGCGATCGCGCCGGCGACGCGCGCCCGTTCCTCTCGGGCGACCGCCGCGTCCAGCGGCGACGGGCCGCTCGCCCGAACGTCCGCGGTCGGCGCGCCTCGGTCGGGCTCCTCGAGCGCTTCGAGGCTGACCTGACGCGTCCGTCTCACGAAGTCGATGAAGAGGTGCCGGGCGATCGTCAGCAGCCAGGCCACGAAAGGATGGCGGGGGTCGTACTGGCGTCCCCGTTCGATCACGCGAAGCCAGGTGTCCTGGAACAGATCTTCGGCGAGCGCGCGGTCGCGGGTGAACTGGGTCAGATAACGCAAGAGCCGGTGGGCGTAGCGATCGACAACCAGGTCGATGGTCCCGGCATCGCCGCCTCGAAGCGCTTCCGCGATCTGCCGATCTTCGTCGTCCATCGCGATGGCTGCCGCGTGAAGGATGGCTGACATGCTACCTGCATCCCGTCATTTCGAATACGGCCGGGTGGGGCGAAAGGATCCCGGGGTCGCACGGGCAGGCCGTGAAGGACGGGTGACGGGCACCACGAAGGGACGGACGACTACCACGAAGGGCACGACACCGATGCTTGCCCACGACGACACGAAGGGCGACGACCGGGGGCCGGCCAGAGGCCGGCCTCGGGGACGCCGCAGGCGCGCCCGGTCGTCGCCCTACACGCTAGCGGACGACCCGCCGAATTCCCCCGGCAAGCGTCTCCCCTGAGAAGTTCAACAACAAGCCGACGCGCAGGTCCGTCGCCTTCAGGTACGCGAGCACCTGCGCCACGTGGATCCGATCCAGTCGTTCCACTGCCTTCACCTCGACGATGACGGCTCGCTCGACCACGAGATCGAGACGATGGCCGCCGACTGGATCTCCTCGATAACGAATGGTCACAGGCTTCTCGCGCTCGTAGCTCAGTCCCCGGGAGCGCAGCTCTACACAGAGCGCCTCGTGGTATACACGTTCCAGAAAGCCACACCCGAGCACCCGGTGAACGGCGACCGCACAACCGATCGTCTCGCGGACGAGTCGCTCGGTCTCGGCGGGTAGCGTCGTGGCCACTCTCAACGATGGCACCTCGCGGCGTATCATGATCGTGTCCTTCCCTACAGCGCTCCCCCTTCGCGCCTTCGTGATGGCCGTACGTGGACATTCGGACGCAGCGTGACGGCCCTGCCCGTGAACGTCCGCAACCGGACGGTCTCGCCGTCGGTCTCCAGCGTGACGGCGCCGTCCCGGTCGGTCCGGAACACCTCCGCGCCGATGGCGCGGTAGCGCGCGAGCACGGACGGCGCGGGGTGGCCGAAGGGGTTGCCGCGGCCGGCGCTCACGATCGCGGCGGCGGGATGGAGGGACCCCAGCAGGCGCCACGAGCTCGACGAAGCGCTGCCGTGGTGGGGCGCCTTGAGGATCCGGATTGGCGCCGGCTCGACGCGCGCCGCCACCGCGCCCTCGACGTCCCGAGAGATGTCGCCCGGCAGGATGACGGCCACCCGGCCCCAGCGGAGCTCGAGCACCACCGAGTCGTCGTTGCGCACGGCCTGGCGCTCCCAGTCGGGCGGCGGCGGGTGCAGCGCCAGCACGTCCACGGGCCCCACGATCAGCCGGTCGCCGGCCTGCAGGCCGCGCCAGTCGACGCCGCGCGCGCGCGCCGCCGCGGCGAGCGCCTGCCAGCGCTCGTCCCGCGGCACGGGCACGCCTTCCCAGACGACGCGCGGCGCGAAGTCGCGCACGACCGACTCGGCACCGCCGATGTGGTCGGGGTCGGGGTGCGTTGCGGCCAGGTAGTCGAGCCGCCGGAC
>JAHECP010000263.1 GCA_024641665.1 Acidobacteriota bacterium | reverse complement strand
CGGGCGGCATCCCGCCTGCCCGTGCCGCGACCGCCGGCACGCCGGCGCGTCCGGCGAGGACCGCCGCCGGGAGGGCGCCCGCCGGCCCATCGGCCTGCGCGGCCCCCGCCGTCACCGCGGCAATCATCCGGTAGCCACGCTTGGGAATGGTCTCGATGTATCGAGGAGCCTGGGCGCTGTCGCCGAGCAGCTGGCGCAGCTCGGCGATCGAGCTCGTGAGCGCCGACTCCGCCACCGCCTCCCTGGCCCAGATTTCGTCGAGGAGGCGGTCCTTTGGCACGACCTGGCCGGCCTCCGCGGCGAGCAGCAGGAGCAGATCCATGAGCTGCGGGCGGAGGCGTCGCCGCTCGTCGCCACGCGAGACGCGGCCGAGCGCCGGCTGCACCAGCCAGTCGCCAATCTGAAGAACGCCTTCGCGGGGAAGCTGTACCGTCATGCAGGGCCCACCGTGGGGACCGTGGGGGCCTCACTATACCGGATCAGACGGCTGAGGGCTTGTGGTGCACGCAGGTGCAACGTGCACAGTGGTGCACATGGGTGCGAGGAGGCGCCGGGTGCAACGCTGCGGCGCATCCTCTCTTTAATCGGCGGGCCCGCTCGCCCGCGTCGCGTCCCGCTGAACCAAGATGCGCGTCAACAACGCCCCCGCGCCACCTGGCACCCTGTGCACGTTGCACCCGGTGCACCCTCGTGCATCTGTCAGGGCTACTCCTCGCACATGGCCTTGACGACGCGGTAGAGGAACTCGCGGCTCTCGTAGAACTGCTTGACGCCCACGCGCTCGTCGCGCCCGTGCGCGCGCACGTCGTCGATGTCCTCGAAGAGACCCGACACGCCGTAAGTGGGGATGCCGGCGTTGCGCAGGTACAGCCCGTCGGTCGCGCCGGTGACCATGGTGGGCACCGTGGGCACGTTCCACATCTCGCGCGTGATCCGCTCGACGGGAATCATGACGTCGGGCCGGAGCGGCGACGGGTCGCTCGGCTGCGCCTGGCCGACCGGCGTGACCTCGATCTGGTCGTCGCCGAGCACCTTCACCAGCGTCTGCTCGACCTCCTTCGGATCGGTGCCGGGCAGCATGCGACAGTTGACCAGCGCCCGCGCGAGCTGCGGCAGGGCGTTGTCGGCGTGCCCGCCCGAGAGGCGCGTCGCCACGCAGGTGGTGCGCAAGAGCGCGTTGTAGTACGGCGACTGGGAGAGCCGCGCGACCGCGTCGGGGTCGGGCGGGTTCTTCGTCACGGCCTTCATGTCCGCGGCCGCCTGGCCCTGCTCGAGCTCGGCGGTGCGCTCGAAGAAGGTGCGCGTGACGGGGTTGAGCGCGACGGGGAAGTCGTACTGCGCGAGTCGCGCGAGACCCTCGGCCAGGTGGTAGATCGCGTTGTCCTTGGTGGGCAGCGAGCTGTGGCCGCCCGGGTTCGTCACCTCGAGCTGGAAGCTCTGGTACACCTTCTCGCTCGCCTGCACCTCGTTCAGCAGGTAGCGCCCCTTGACGATCTCGCCGCCGCCGCCCTCGTTCAACGCGAAGTCGGCGTCGACGAGGTCGCGGTGGTTCTTCAGCAGCCAGCTCACGCCGTTGAAGTTGCCGCCCTCCTCGTCGGCCGTGAGCGCCACGACGATGTCCCGGTTGGGCGTGAAGCCCTCCTGCTTCAGCCGGATCAGGGTCGCGACCCAGATGGCGGCCATGGCCTTGTCGTCGCTCGTGCCGCGGCCGTAGAAGTAGCCGTCGCGCTCGACGAAGACGAACGGGTCGAGGTCGGGCGACCAGTCCGCCTTGTGGGCCTCGACGACGTCGAGGTGCGCGAGCAGGAGCAGGGGCCGGCGCGCGCCGCTGCCGTGCAGCCGCGCGATCAGGTTGCCCTTGCGCGCATTGGGGCCGAGCACCTGCACGTCGGCCGCGGGGAAGCCCGCCGCCTTCAGCCGCGCGGCCATCGCGTCGGCCGCCTTCGTGGTGCTGCCCACCGAGTCGGTCGTGTTGATGTTGACGAGCTCCCGGTAGATGTCACGGGCGAGCTGATCGTGGGCCGACGGCGCCGGGGCCGGGGCCTGGCCGGAGACGAGCGCGACGACGAGCAGAGCGATGAGGTGAATGGGCATAAGGGTCAGGGTCGTGGGAATCCGAGCCTGGGACTATCGCGTGGCCTCCCGTGTCCGAATCCACGCGTCGAACGCCTCCGGGGTCTCGACGGTGACGGTGCCGCGCATGCGGTAGTGGCCGAGGCCGCAGAGCTGCGCGCAGACCAGATCATACTGCCCCAGCCGGTTCGGCACGAACCAGACGGGGATCATCAGCCCGGGGATCGCGTCCTGCTTCACGCGGAAGTTCGGCACGCTGAAGCTGTGGATCACGTCCTTGGTCGAGAGTTGCACGATGACCGGGCGGTCCACCGGCAGGTGCAGCTGGTTCACCGTCACCACGTCGTCGGCGGCGTGAGGCGACGTGCGGTCGAGGCCGGTCGGGTTCGACGGCGACACCAGCTCGGGCCGGGTCGTGCCGAACACGCCGTCGGGGCCGGGGTAGTGGATGTTCCAGGCGAACTGCTCGGCGACGACGCGGACGACGACCGCCTCGTGCTCCGGCGGGAGGCCCGAGACGCGGGACGCCCAGGCGGGGATCGACAGGCCGACGAGCAGCAGCCCTTCGGCGACGGCCACCGCGATCTCGATCCAGGTCGAGACCTTCGACCGCGCACCCGCGTAGTCCGCCCGCGGGTGCCGGCCCGCGCGGAACCGCACGAGCGTGTAGACGAAGAAGCCGCCCCAGCCGAGGAACAGCACGAGCATCAGCGCGTGCACGAGCCCCATCGTGAGGTCGAGCCGCGCCGCGCCGGCCGCGGCGGCCACCGGCATGCCGAGCCACCGCGCGATCACGCCAGGTCCCTTTCGGCCGCGCGCTCGCTCTTGCGCACCACCCGCACGAACAGCACGGCGAAGCTCCCGAGCACGCCCAGCGTGACGCCGAGCAGCGTGAGCACGCCCCAGTTCATGCCGAGGGCCATCGGCGCGTCCGACGCGCCGAAGCAGATCGGGCACGCGAACGCGTCGCGCGCCGCCAGCGCGAGCGCCGCCGCCACCCCACCCGCTCTCATGGCCTTCACCATGGCTGCCGCCTGATCTTCCTCGCGAACGCCCACGCGTAGACGGCGAGCCCGGCGCTCGACAGGAGCGCCGCGCCGCCGAGCAGGGCGTTGCCGAACCCGCGGCCGACCGCGTAGCCCTCGAAGCCCCAGAGGCCGAACCACACGAGCAGCGCGGCGGAGAGCACGATGAACACGACGTGGACCCAGGCCAGCGACATCAGTCCTGAACCTCTCCGTGAGCCATGAGCCGTGAGTCCTGAGCCGTCATAGCAGATACAGCAGCGGGAACAGGACAATCCACACGATATCCACGAAGTGCCAGTAGAGGCCGGCGGCCTCCACGCGGTGCGTGAGCCGATCGGGGTCGCGCTCCCACATCGTGAAGCCGGCGCCGAGCAGCCACGTGTTCACGACGACGCCGGCGGCGACGTGCAGCGCGTGCAGGCCCGTCAGCGTGAAGTACAGCCCCATGAACGTGTTGGTGGACGGGTACAAGCCCTGCTGGAACTTGTCGGCGTACTCGAACGCCTTGATCGACAGGAACATGACGCCGAGGAGCACGGTGAAGCCCATCCACAGCCAGTACCGGCTCAGGTCCCGCTCCTTGAGCGCAACCCACGCCAGCACCATCGTCACCGACGAGGTGATCAGGACGGCCGTGTTCAGCGCGCCGAGCGGCACGTTCATGATCGCCCAGCCGTGCGGCCAGCTCGGCGCGCCCACGCGCAGCAGCACGTAGGCCGAGAACAGGCTGCCGAAGAGCATCACCTCGGAGGCGAGGAACAGCCAGATGCCCAGCTTGCTGTTGGTCACGCCCGTGTCGGGCCGCGCCGTCGTCGAGTAGGGGATCTCCATTCAGCTTCCAGCACTCAGCATTCGACACTCAGCATTCGACATTCAGCATTCGACATTCGGCATTTCCACGGATTCAGATCGCGTTTTGCGGTGTGAAGTCCGCCGGCGCGCCCGGCACGCTGTACTCGTACGGGCCGCGGCGCACGGTCGGGATCACGGCGAAGTTACCGTGCGGCGGCGGCGACGAGGTCGCCGCCCACTCGAGCGTGGTCGCCTGCCACGGGTTCGCGTCCACGCGGCTGCCCTTCCGCAGGCTCCAGAAGACGTTGACGATGAAGACGAGCTGGAAGACGCCGAGCGCCCAGGCCGACCAGCCCTGCAGCACGCTCCAGGGCTGCAGGCCCTGGAGGTGCGGGTCCTGCACGCCGGCGTCGTAGAGCCGGCGGTTCATGCCGGCGAGCCCCTGGATGAACATGGGCATGAAGATCAGGTTCATCGTGACGAACGAGCCCCAGAAGTGAATCGCGCCGAGGCGCGCGTTCATCATCCGGCCCGTCGCCTTCGGGAACCAGTAGTACACGCCCGCGAACAGCGCGAAGATCGTGCCCGGCGCCACCACGTAGTGGAAGTGACCGATCACGTAGTAGGTGTCGTGCAGGTGGATGTCGGTCGCGGCCAGGCCGAGCGGCAGGCCCGTCAGGCCGCCGATGCCGAACATCGGCAGGAACGCCAGCGCGAACAGCGCCGGCGTCGTGAACCGGATCGCCCCGCCCCACAGCGACACCACGAGCGACGACAGCACCACGACCGACGGGATCGAGATGATCATCGTCGTCGTCTGGAAGAACGCGCTCATCGTGGTGCCCATGCCCGTGAGGAACATGTGGTGGGCCCACACGAGGAACGACATGAACCCGAGGAAGACGACCGAGTAGACCATGAGCCGGTAGCCCCAGAGCGGCTTACGGCTGCTGTTCGCGATGATCTCGGCCACGATGCCCATGGCCGGCAGGATGAGGACGTACACCTCGGGGTGCGCGAGGAACCAGAACAGGTGCTGCCAGAGCAGCGGGCTTCCGCCGCCGGCCACCGCCATGGCCTTCCCGCCCACGACGAGGCCGCTCGGCAGGTAGAAGCTCGTGCCGGCCACGCGGTCCATGAGCTGCAGCACGGCCGCCGCCTCGAGCGGCGGGAAGGCGAGCAGCAGCAGGAACGAGGTGACGAGCTGCGACCAGACGAAGAAGGGCAGCCGCATGAACGAGAGCCCCGGCGCGCGCAGCTGCACGATCGTCGTGATGAAGTTGATCGAGCCGAGGAGCGACGACGTGATGAGGAGGACCATGCCCGCGAGCCAGAACGTCTGTCCCGTGGTGGCGATGTCGGCGAGCGGCGGATAGGACGTCCAGCCCGAGCTGGCGGCGCCGCCCGGCGCGAAGAAGCTCGCGATCATCACCACGCCGCCCGCGGCGAAGGCCCAGTAGCTCGCCAGGTTCAGGCGCGGAAACGCCATGTCGGGCGCGCCGATCTGCAGCGGCACCAGGTAGTTGCCGAACCCGCCCACGGCGAGCGGCACCACCCCCAGGAAGATCATGATGGTGCCGTGCATCGCGCCCAGCTGGTTATAGAACTCGGGCAGCATGATGCCGCCCGGCGCGCGCGTCGCGCCGAGCAGGCCGCCGACGAGCGGGATGGGCCGGCCCGGATAGGCCAGCTGCCACCGCATCAGCATCATCAGGAAGAAGCCCACCAGCAGGAACACCATCGCCGTGATGGCGTACTGGATGCCGATGACCTTGTGGTCGGTCGAGAAGAGGGTCCGCCGCCAGAACGGCGGGACGGCCGCGTGCGCGTCACTCGACTGCGTGGTCACCGTCAGCGGGCTCGTGGGCTGGAAGAATTCCTCATTCTACCCCGGGCCGATCCCGCGTGCCACATCCTTGTGGGACGGTCGGGCCGCCGACGCGCCGGTGGCGACGGCCGTGGACGTCACCGCACGACTGCGTTCGGCACCCGCGTGAGCGGCGGGGGCGCGTCGTGCGCGCGCGCGGCGTACTGCAGCGCCAGGAACCGCCAGCCCTCGCCGGGCACCTTGCGGAACGCCAGCGCGCACGCCCCGCTGGCCTGGGCCGTCGTCCGGCCGGCCTCGTCGTGCACGCCGAAGAGCGACCAGTGTCCGGTGGCGACGGCGACGTTCGTCCCCACGAACGTGATTTCGCCGAGGTAGAGCAGGTGCTGGCTCGCCCGGTACTCGCGCCGCGCGAACATGTTCGCCCGGCCCTCGAGGATGGCCTGTTGTCCCCGTTCGACGAAGCCGTCGGCATGTACAACGTAACCGTCCTCGGTCCACAGGCTCGCCACGCCCCACGAGTCGAGGTTGGCCCAGGCGGTCTGGAACTGGTTCATCAGATCGCGCAGCGCGCGCTCGTCGCCGGCGGTGCCCGTCGGCTCGAGGCCCGGTGGCGCGACGTCCGGCGGCCGCTCGCCCGGGCGCGGCACGATCGCCG